>NZ_JBSFHN010000045.1:0-56284 GCF_053597115.1 Streptomyces sp. NPDC001515 | reverse complement strand
ACAGCAACGCGATCCGCTCATATGCCGTGAGCTTGCCCTTGGCGTGCTGGCGTTCGGTGGCGGCCGGGTCAGGGCCCTGCCGGGCCTCGTTCCTGATCAGCCGGAGTTCCTCCAGGCGCTCGTGCAGCGTCCAGTCGGACCGCCGGGCCGGAGTCGTATCGATAACGGACATCAAAAGCCTCAATCCTCTGTGGATGGTGTCGCGCCCCGGGCCGGACGGGTCCGCAGACCGCCGAGCCCCGCCGCCAGCCCGGCCACGGCCACGGCGGTGACGAGCAGGAACGCCGGCCGGTCGTCGGAGCGGCCGGCGGCGAGGGCCGCCGCCAGGGCCGGGACGACGACGGCGGAGACCTGGACGGCGCTCTGGTAGAGGCCGACGGCGGCGGGCCGGTCCACGGCGGCCAGCCGGGACGTCGCCTGGGTGTTCAGCGCGGCGAACGCCAGCACGAAGCCCGCGCCCACCAGGAGCAGCGTCGGCAGGACGTCCGTGGCGTAGCTCTGGGGGACCGGGCGCCGCAGGCACAGCGCCGCGCCCAGGACCGGCCCCAGCGCGCCCAGGGCGATCAGCCGGGCCGTGCCGTACCGGGCGATCAGCTTCCGGGAGAGCAGCGCCGTGACGGCCAGCGGCACACTGGCGGGCAGGAGCGCCAGCGCGGTGCGCAGCGGGGACCAGCCCAGACCGGTCTGGAGCCGCACGGTCAGGATCAGCAGCAGCCCCAGGTTCACCCCGTTCAGCGCCGCGGCCCCGGCCATCGAGCGGACCAGGGTGCGGTTGCGCAGCAGCCGGCCCCGGATCAGCGGGCGTGCCCCGGTGCGTTCCACCACGGCCAGGACCGCGACCAGCACCGCGGCGAGCGCCAGCGGCCCTGCGGTCCGCGCGTCGGACCAGCCGTGCTCCGGGACCGAGACGATGCCGCGCACCAGGCAGAGCAGGGCACTTGTCAGGGCGAGCGCCCCGGCCGCGTCGAACCGGCGCGGTTCGCCCGGAGGCGGGGCCTCGGGCGCCGGGCCGCGCGGGATCAGCCGTACCGCGCAGGCGAACAGCACCAGGACCACCGGCGCCGGGAAGGCGACCGTCCACCGCCAGCTCACCTCCGTCAGCAGCCCCGACACCAGAAGGCCCGCGGCGAATCCGGACCCGCCGAACAGGGCGTACACCGACACCGCGCGCTCGCGGCTGCGCCCCGCCGGGAACTCCGAGGCGATGATGGCCAGTCCGGTCGGCGCGGTCAGCGCGGCGAAGAAGCCCTTCAGCACGCGGGCGGCCACCAGCACGCCGGGTTCGTCCGTCACCCCGCCCGCCAGCGAGGCCGCGGCGAAGCCGAGCAGCGCCCACAGGTAGACCCGCCGCCGGCCGAGCAGTTCCACCAGGCGCCCGCCGAAGAGGGTGAGCCCGCCGAAGCCGACGGCGAAGCCGGTGATCAGCCACTGAGCCCCGGTCAGCGACAGCCCCAGCGCCTGTCCCGCCACCGGCATGGCCACGATCATGGCCGACACCTCAAGGGCGTCGATCAGCATGTTCCCGGCCAGGACGAACAACAGCCCCCACAGGCGCGGGCTCCACCGCCCGGCGCCGCCCGGCGGGGCGGCGGAACCGAGGGGTTCCTGAAGTGGTGCCACGGGTTTCATCGCGCTCCTTCGCTCCGTCCTGTCCCCCGCCGTCCGCTGCCGGCCGCCGTGGGGTCGCACAACCCGTCGGGTCCGGTCCCGGTGCCGTTCAGCCGAGGAGCGTGCCTCCGGTGGCGTCGAGGAAGGCCCCCGTGACCCAGCGGGCGTCCTCGCTCGCCAGGAACGCCACCACGTCGGCGACGTCCCGGGGCTCGCCCACCCGTCCGAACGCCGACAGCGCGGCCATCTGCTCAACGGCCTCCGGGATGCCGAAGACCGGGTTGTCGTTGCGCGTGATGCCGGGCGCGACGCTGTTGATGGTGATGCCGCGCGGCGCGAGGTACTTCGCGAAGTGCAGGGCCAGTTGCTCGACGGCGCCCTTCGTCATCGCGTACGCGATCTCCTCCGGGTTGGCGAAGTGGGTCAGCCCGGAGGTGATGTTGACGACCCGGCCGCCGTCCGTCAGATTCCGCAGCGCCCGCTGGATGAGGAAGAACGGCGCCTTGGCGTTGACGGCGAAGAGCCGGTCGAACTGCTCGGGCGTCGTGGCGTCGGCCGCGACACCGCCGCCCATGATCCCGGCGTTGTTGACCAGGATGTCCAGATCGGTGGTGCCGGTCCGCTCCTTCAGGCCCTGCTCCAGGTCGAGGAAGAGCGCGTCGGCGTCGCCGGGGACGCCCAGCTCCGCCCGGACGGCGAAGGCCCGGCCGCCGTCCTTCTCGATCGAGGTGACGACGTCGTCGGCGGCCTCGCCGCCCCGGGAACTGTGCACGACGACCAGGGCGCCTTCCCTGGCCAGCCGCAGGGCGATGGCCCGCCCGATGCCCCGGCTGGAACCGGTCACCAGCGCCGTCTTGCCCGTGAACCTGCTCATGCGTCCGTCTCTTTCCTGTGAAGGGGTCGGTGAGGGTGCGCCGGCGGCCGGGGCCGGGGACGCCGTGCGCGCCGGGGTGCGGTCCGGGGCGCCGGTGAGGGCGTACGGGCCGTCCGGCGCCGCCGGTTCGCCGAACCAGCGCCGCAGCGCCGTGCGCAGCCCGGACGCGTCGCCCTCGCCGCCGCCCCGCGGCCCGGCCCAGACGACGTGCCCGTCCGGCCGGACCAGCACGGCGGCGCCCGGCTCCGGGACCGCCGTGCCCGCAGCGCCGCCGGGGACGAGGTCGATCCGGTCGCTCCACGGCGCCAGGGCGCGCCGCCACGCGTCCGCCGGGCCCGGTCCACCGGGGTGCGGCAGCAGCAGGCCCCGTGAGCCGTGCCCCCGCTGTCCGTGGGCGAGCCGGTGGCCCAGGAGCGGATGGTCCCCCGGGCCGGTGTCGTAACGGATGTCGAGGCCGCAGATCATCGCGGCCAGATGGGCGCGGACCGGTTCCTCGCGGACGAGTTCGGCCACGACGGCCCGGACGGGCTCCACCTCGGGGCCGCCGAGGAGCAGCATCGCCTGGGCGCGGATGTTGCCCAGGGCCCGGGAGCCCACGGCGTGCCGCTCGGTGTGGTAGCTGTCGAGGAGGCCGTCGGGGGCCCGTCCGGTGATCTGGAGGGCGAGCTTCCAGCCGAGGTTGGCGGCGTCCTGGAGCCCGAGGTTGAGGGCCTGGCCGCCGATGGGCATCTGCTGGTGGGCGGCGTCGCCCGCGAACAGCACCCGGCCGTCCCGGTAGCGGGCGACCTGCCGGGCCGCGTCCGCGAAGGTGTTCACCCACAGCGGGCGGCCGTGCCCGATGTCCTCGCCGGTGAGCCGCTGCCACAGGTCGCGGATCTCGGCGAAGGCGGGCGCCCCGGTCCGCTCCCCGACCGCGCTGCCGAACTCGTGCGCCATCACCCGGGTCACGCCCTGGGCGTTGCGGGCCGCGACGGCCAGTCCCCGGGGCAGCCGCTGGAAGCGGCGGGCCGGGATGTCGATGCCGGCGACGTCGGCCCGGACCAGCTCCCGGCGTGCGGGGTCGCCGGGGAAGGCGGCCCCGGTCAGCCGCCGTACGGTGCTGTCCTCGCCGTCGCACGCCACGAGGTACCGGGCCCGGACCCCGACCGTCCGGCCGCCGGTCACCGCCTCGGCGGTCACCCCGTCCGGGCCGGTGCGCACCCCGGTCACCTCGTGGCCCGTCCGCAGCTCCGCGCCCAGCGACAGCGCCCACTCCCGCAGGGCCGCCTCCGTCGCGGTCTGCGGGATCTTCCACTGCCCGGGATAGGGAGTCGGCAGCGTCAGATCGAGCGGGATGCCGCCGAAGTGGCCGCGTACGTCGTTCGGCAGCTCCCCCAGCGCGTCCAGCAGCCCCCGGCTGTCGAGGATCTCCATCGTGCGGGCGTGCAGGGTCGACGCCCGCGACTCCGTCCCCGGCTCCGTGCGGCGCTCCAGCACCACCACGGCCGCCCCGCCGAGCCGCAGCTCCCCGGCGAGCAGCAGCCCGGCCGGGCCCGCTCCGACGACGACGACATCGCAGTCCAGGGCGGTCACGGTCAGCCCGTGCTCTCGGCGTGGTCCTTGGCGTGTCCGAGCGTGGCGCGGCTGTTGGTGCTGAGCGCGCCGTGCACGTAGGCGCGGGCGTCCGCGACGGTCGCCCCGGCGCCGAGGACCTTCTCGATGGTGGCGGTGTTGAGCACCACGGTGTGCTGGGAGACGGCGGTGACGGAGCCGTCGTCCTCCTCGGTGAAGGTCCAGCAGCCGGTGTGCAGGGTCATCAGCGCGGGCAGCGTGATCTGCTTGTACGCGATCTTCTGGTGCGGGAACGCCACCCGGTAGGACTTGGTGGTGTGGGTCGAGCCGTCCCGGGCGCGGGTGTCCATCTCCAGGGTCTGGAGCCCGGGGACGTCCTCCTCGAACCGTACGGACGCCACGTGCGGCAGGCGCTCCGCCCAGAGTCCGGCCTCGTTGATGAAGTCGAAGGCGTCCTTGGCGGAGCCGTCGATGCGCACGCTGTCCTCGAAGGAGAAGGTCAGTTCCTTCGCGGCGTGCGCGCGCTCCACGTTGGTCTTGAGGGCGGCCAGTTCGGAACGGGAGTTGCGGTCGACGGCCTCCTCGATCCACGTCAGGCCCTCGGCGTCGTCGTCGACGGCCCGGTAGTCGTGCAGCAGCCGGACGCGGGAGTCGCCGCCGGGCAGCGGTTCGATGATCCAGGTGCCGCCCATCGCGGCGACCGGTGGTGTGGACACCTCCTGGCGGAAGTCGATGCGCAGCCCCTCGGGGTCCAGGGTGCGGCGCGAGGTCCAGTTCTTCGCGGCGCCGTTGGCGGTGGCCCAGATCCGGATGCGCTCGCTGTCGCCGTCCCGGTCGGCCACGTCGACGTGGATGGTGGGCGGGAAGATCTGCGGCCAGTTCTCCACCTCGGCGATCAGGCGGTAGACGTCGGCCGCGGGCGCGGCGACGGTGATCTCGTGCTCGACGTGCTGGGTCGTCATGTCGGTGTCTCCTCGCGAGGGGTGCCCGGGGCCGTCAGAAGTTGCCGAGTCCGCCGCAGACGTTCAGCGCCTGGGCCGTGATGGAGGCCGCCGTGTCGGAGGCCAGATAGCCGACGAGGCCGGCCACCTCCTCGGGGGTCGAGTAGCGGCCGAGCGGGATCTTCGCCGTGAAGCGCTCCATGATCGCGGCCTCGTCGGTGTCGTACGCGGCCGCGTAGCCCTGGCGCACCCGCTGGGCCATGGGGGTCTCCACATAGCCGGGGCAGACGGCGTTGACGGTGATGCCGGTGGGCGCCAGCTCGTTGCCGAGCGCCTTGGTGAAGCCGACGACACCGTGCTTGGACGCCGAGTACGGCGCTCCGAGGACCACGCCCTGCTTGCCCGCCGTGGAGGCGATGTTGATGATCCGGCCGCGGCTCTTGTCCCGCATGCCGCCCGCGTTCAGGACGGCGCGGGTCATCCGGAAGACGCTGTTGAGGTTGGTGTCGATGACGTCGGCCCACAGCGCGTCGTCGATGTCTGCGGTGACGCCGCCGCCGCTGCGGCCCGCGTTGTTCACCAGCACGTCGACCGTGCCGTACCGCTGCACGGCGGCGCGGACGAACTCCTCGACGCCCTCGGCGGAGCGGACGTCGAGCGGCGCCCCGTCGACCTCCAGGCCCTCCTCCCGCAGCTCCTTCACGGTGGACGCCACGTTCTCCGCGGTGCGCGCCCCGAGGAAGACCCGGTGCCCCTGACCGGCCAGCAGCCGGGCGGCGGCGAGCCCGATTCCGCTGGTGGCGCCGGTGACGACGGCGACCCTGGTGTCCTTGCTGTTCTCTGGCATGGCTGACTGCTCCCGTGATCGGTGGGATGAGAGGGGTACGGGGGTGCGGTGCGGGTGAGGGCCCGTCCGGCGGGTCCTCGTGGGACGGGCCTCAGGCCGCCGCGTCCTCGGTCAGGTGCTCGTTGACGGCGCCGACCAGGGCGCGCGGGGTCGTCGCGTCGGCCAGGATCGTGTCGGAGATCGTGATGCCGTAGGCGCGCTCGATGCGGCTGCTGGTCTCCAGCAGCGCCAGCGAGTCGTAGCCCAGGTCCTCGAACTCCTGGTCCGCGATGTCGGTGTCGAGATCCACGTTCTCCGCGGCGCCGGAGCCCTCCAGCAGAATCCGCTTGAGGTCGTCGATCGTGAACGGCTGTGTACTCATGCGTCCGCCCTGCCTTGTGTCGTGGTGTGAACCGGTGGAATGGGGATGGGAGCCGGGAATGGGGGCCGCCCGCCCGGTCAGGCGGTGGCGGCGCGCAGCAGTACGGCGGAGTTGAACCCGCCGTGGCCGCGGGCCAGGACCAGTGCGGTGCGGATCCGGGCCGGCCGGGCCGTGGTGACGAGGTCGAGGCCGAGCGCCGGATCGGGGTCGGTGTGGATGCTGGGCGGGATCAGCCCGGACTCCATGGCCAGCAGCGCGGTGGCCAGATCGAGCGGCGCGGCCCCGGAGTAGAGGCGGCCGGTCATGGTCTTGGGCGCGGTGACGGGGACGGCGCCCCGTCCGAAGACCGCGTGGAGCGCCTCGGCCTCGGCCCGGTCCAGCTCCGGTACGGCCGCCGCGTCGGCGAAGACCACGTCGACCTCGCCGGGGGCGGCGCCGGCCTCGGCCAGGGCCAGTTCGACGGCCTTGCGCAGACCGGGCTCGCCGCCGCTGCCGGGCCGGGGGTCGAAGGTGGCGCCGTATCCGGCGACCTCGCCGTAGATCCGGGCACCGCGCCGGCGGGCCTTTCCGGCCTCCTCCAGGATGAGCATCGCACCGCCCTCGCCCGCCACATGGCCGCAGGCCCGGCGGTCGAAGGGCAGATAGGCGCGGGCGGGGTCGTCGACCGTGCTCAGCCGCCCGCTCGCCAGCTGCGCCACCCAGCCCCAGGGGCAGACGGAGGCGTCGATGCTGCCTGAGACGATCATTCCGGTGCCCTTGCGGATCTGCCGGCGGGCGTGGGCGACGGCGTCGAGGCCGCCCGCCTGGTCGCTCACCAGGACCCCGCTGGGCCCCTTCATCCCGTTGCGGATGGAGATCTGGCCGCTGTTGACGGCGTAGAACCAGGCGAAGGACTGATAGGCGCTGACGTGCTGGCTGCCCTTGCTCCACAGCTTCTGGAGCTCGTTCTGGCCGAACTCGAATCCGCCGGAGGAGCTGGCCGTCACCACGCCCATGTCGAAGCCCTCGGCCTCCTGCGGCTTGATGCCGGCGTCGGCGAGCGCCCAGTCGGTGGCGACCAGGGCGAGCCGGGTCATCCGGTCGGTCTGCGGCAGCAGCCGGCTCGGCAGGTGGTCCTCCGCCACGAAGCCGGGCACCTCACCGGCCAGCCGCGCCGGATATCCCGAGCCGTCGAAGCGGGTGAGCGGGCCGATCCCGCCGCGTCCGGCCCGGGTGGCCGCCCAGTAGTCCTCCTTGCCCAGGCCGTTGGGGGCGGCGACGCCCAGACCGGTGATCACGACCGACGCGGTCATCGTGTGCTCCCTTCGACCCGTTCCAGCACCATGGCGCTCTGGAACCCGCCGAAGCCGCTGCCCACGGTGAGCACGGTGTCCGTGCGGTGGTCGCGCGCGGTGAGCGGCACGTAGTCCAGGTCGCATTCGGGGTCGGGTGTGTGCAGATTGGCCGTGGGGGGCACGACGTTGTGCTCCATGGCGAGGGCGCATGCGGCGATCTCGATCGATCCGATGGCGCCCAGCGAGTGCCCGACCATCGACTTGATGGAGCTGACCGGGGTGCGGTGGGCGTGGTCGCCGAGGCTCTTCTTGAACGCGGCGGTCTCGTGCCGGTCGTTCTGCTTGGTGCCGGAGCCGTGCGCGTTGATGTAGTCGATGCGGTCGCCGGGGATCCGCGCCTCGTCGAGCGCCACCGTGATCGCCTCCGCCATCTCGGCCCCGTCCGGGCGCAGCCCGGTCATGTGGAAGGCGTTGCAGCGGGAGGCGTAGCCGGAGATCTCGGCGTAGACGTGCGCGCCGCGGCGCCGGGCGCTGTCCAGCTCCTCCAGGACGAAGACGGCGGAACCCTCGCCCAGGACGAATCCGTTGCGGGTGCCGTCGAAGGGCCGGGATGCCTCGCCGGGCGCGTCGTCGCGCGGGGTGGTCGCCTTGATCGCGTCGAAGCACGCCATCGTGATCGGGGAGATCGGCGCGTCCGAGGCTCCGGCGATCATCACGTCCACCGAGCCCTCGCGCAGCAGCTCGACCGCGTAGCCGACGGAGTCCAGGCCCGAGGTGCAGCCGGTGGAGACCACCGTGCTGGGTCCCTGGGCGCCGACGGCCCAGGCGACCTCGGCGGCGAAGGAGCTGGGGACGAAGTAGTTGTAGAGGTGCGGGGCGGCGTAGGCGTGGTCCACCAGGTCGAGCCGGCCGCCGTCGCTGACGATCCGGTACTCCTCGTCGAGTCCCATGGTCGCGCCGACCGCGCTGCCGATCGTGACGCCGAGCCGGTAGGGGTCCAGGGCGGCGGTGTCGAGGCCGCTGTCGGCGACGGCCTCCCGGGTGGCGACGATCGCGAGCTGGGCGGCCCGGTCCATCCGCCGGATCTCCTGGGGGCTCAGCCCGCTCGCCTCGGCGTCGAAGTCGATCTCGGCGGCGACCCGGGACCGGAACGGCGCGGGGTCGAAGAAGGTGATGCCGCGCGTGGCGGTGCGCCCCTCGCTGAGCAGGCCCCAGAAGTCCTTCACGCCGATGCCGCCGGGGGCGACCACGCCGATGCCCGTGATGACGACCCTGCGCCCGGTCACGCGGAACCGTCCCAGTGGTAGAAGCGGGTGGCCATCGCGTCGGCGGGCGAGCGCCAGGTGGCGGGGTCGTACGCCTGGATGAACGGCTTGAGATCGTCGCTGATCCCGATGAACCGGGGGTCGGTCTTGGCCTGTTCGATCAGCTCGCCGCCGTTGTCCTCGTCGAACTCCTGGAGGTGGAAGTACAGCCCCCGGTAGGAGAACAACTGGCGGCGCCGGGTGCCCATCAGATGCGGCATCTCGGTCCGGTCGAAGGCGTCGAACAGCCCGGCGACCTCGGGTCCGGTGCCCGGTGCCATCCGGGCGACGATCAAGGTGCTGTGCATGGTCTCTTCTCTCTTCTCTGGGGTGTACGGGGGTCAGCGCGCCGGCCCGAACCAGCGCTCCAGGGCCATCGGCAGATCGCTGTGGCTGCCCGGCGCGGCCCAGGCCACATAGCCGTCGGGGCGCACGAGCACGGCGGCGGTGCCGTCCAGCGCCCCGTCGCGGGGAAGCTCCTTCGGCGCCGCGGTCACCACGTCCACCCGGTCGGTCCAGCCGGACGCGCGGCGGCGCAGTTCGGCGTTGTCCGCGAGGTCCAGGAGGACGCCCCGGCCGGCGTGCAGGGCCTCGGTGGAGCTGCCCGGGGAGGTGGTGCCGGTCAGTTCCAGGTGCGGCATCCGGCGGCCGAGCAGGGGGTGGGCGCCGCCGTCGACGGCGTAGCGGATCTCCAGCCCGCTGACCATCGCGGCCAGGTGCCGGCTGACCGGCTCGTAGCGGATGAGTTCGCTGAACACATCGCGCAGCGGCTGCACTTCGGCGCCGCTGAGGAAGAGCAGGCCCTGCGCGCGGGTGTTCATCAACAGGCGCTGTCCGACAGGGTGGCGTTCGTCGTGGTAGGTGTCCAGAAACGTTTCGTCCATCCGGCCCCGGGCCACGGCCGCCAGCTTCCAGCCGAGGTTGACGGCGTCCTGGATGCTGGTGTTCATGCCCTGTCCGCCGGCCGGCAGGTGGATGTGCGCGGAATCGCCGGCCAGCAGGACGCGGCCCTGCCGGTAGTGGGTGGCCTGCCGGGTGGCGTCCCCGAAGGAGGAGACCCAGACCGGCTCGCCGTGGCTGATGTCGTCCCCCGTCAGCCGCTTCCAGGCGGCGGCCACCTCGTCGTACGAGGGCGGGGTCTCGCGCCGCTGGGGCGGGGTGCCGCGTTCGCACACGATCAGCCGGGTGATGCCGTCCGGCAGCGGGCCCACCATGACCATGCCGCCGGGCAGGGTCTCCCCGATCATCCTCGGGGGCAGGTTCAGCCCCTTCACGTCGGCGAGGAACATCTCCATGGTCGAGGCGGTGCCGGGGAACGCGAACCCGGCCTGTTTGCGCACCAGGCTGCGCCCGCCGTCGCAGCCCACGAGGTAGGGGGCGGTGAGCCGGTGGACCCCCTCGGGGCCGCGGACCTCCGCCTCGACGTGGTCCCCGGCGTCCTTGACGGAGAGGAGTTCGTGGCTGCGCCGGATGTCGGCGCCCAGGGAGGTGACCCACTCCTCCAGTACGGTCTCGGTCTGGGACTGGGGGATGGTCTTGGCGGCCTGGTGGGCCCCGTCCAGGACGGCGAAGTCGATCGGCAGCCCGCCGAAGTGGCCCTGGTTGCTGACCTCGATGTCACCGAACCGGGAGAGCAGGCCGCGCTGGTCGAAGACCTCCATCGTGCGGGCGGTGAATCCCAGCCCGCGCGATTCGCCGGTGCGCCGGGCGAGCTTTTCGAGGACGACGACGTCGACCCCGGCCAGCCGCAGTTCCCCGGCGAGCATCATTCCGGCCGGCCCGGCCCCGACGACGATCACTTGAGTGTCCATGCACCCTCTCCATGCTCGATCCGTACGATTGACCTGAGGAAAATTGACCAGGACCTGACAAGGTCCACGGCGCGGTGGCGCACTGCCGGGAACCTGCCGGGAAACGGCGAACGGCCCAGGTCGTCGACCTGGGCCGTTCGGGAGGAGCCGGACGTCAGCGGGTCACGGCACCCGCGAGGACGTACCGCTTGCCGCCGATGCCGCGCACGCCCGGCATCGTGATGGCCTCCAGGCATTCCTGGGGGCGGCTGCTCTTCATGAAGCCCACATGGGCGTCCTCGTCGACCCACTCCGCCCAGTTCATGACGCGGGTGCCGTCGAGGCTGATGTGGAAGTGGGACGCGACCAGACCCGGGAACGGCGTGCCGAGCGGCCCGTCGATGAGATTGTCGATCGAGCGGCGCTGCCGGTCGCGGCCGTCCACGTCGAAGACGGGCGCCACCAGTGCGGTGGGCACGCTGCCGGGTTCCAGGACCCGGCCCCGGTAGAGCCGGTAGCGCACCGGTTCGGTGGTGTTCTCGTCCGGTTCGCCGAGGCCGCCGCCCGCCACGAACGCGCGGTAGGCGTCGTCCGAGGTCCACTGGGCGTACGTGAGGACGTTCTCGCCCTCGGTGCTGGTGAAGACGCTCACCGAGAGGAAGCCCTCGGGCAGCGGCCCCGTCCGGTACGGCGCGAGGACCCGTTCCACCTCGGCCCGCTGGAGCTCCGCCCCGCCGACGTACAACGGGGTCACCAGCGCGACCCCGGCGTCGGCGCGGGCGACGTCCGGAAAGGGGCTGGGGGTGTCGGCCATGGGGCTTCTCCTTCGTGCCGTGCGGGTCGGACCGTCAACCATCATGACAAGAGCCGCAGTTCGATGATCGGACAGTCACCCTGTCGGCCACGGTGTCAGCCGACGATGGCGCGATACAGGTGGTAGCGGGTGAAGCCGATCGGCCGGACGCCCGGGGTGCGGGTCGCCAGCCGCAGCGAACGGTGCCGGGTCGCCCCCTCCAGGAACGCGATGTGCTCCTCGTCGCTCGTCCACTCCGCGTAGTTGATCACCCGGGTGCCGTCCACGCTGAGATGGAAGTGGGACGCGATCAGCCCCGCCTGGTCGGAGCGCGGGGACGCCTCGATGTTCGCCGTCACGGAGGCGACGATGTGCTCCTGGCGCTCCCGGCCGTCCACGTCGAAACTGGCGATCACCACCGAGGCCGCCGGACCGCTCCGAGGGGCCAGCGGCACGCTCCGGAACAGGCGGTACTCCACCGGCTCCACCCGCGCCGCCGCCGACGGCAGCGAGCGGACGAACGGCCGGTAGGCGTCCGGGCCGGCGCACTGGGCGTACGTCATCACCGTGACGTCGTCGCCGCCCGTGCTGAGGTAGCAGGAGAAGGACAGGACGTCCGCCGGCCGCTCCGCCGCCTCCCAGGCGTCCGCGATCTCGTCGAGCACCGCACGGCCCTGCTCCTCCCCTGCCACGTACCAGTGGCTCATGAAGACGGCGCGGGAGTCCGCGCGGTCGATGGCCGGTACGGCGGCTGCCTGCCGGGCCCCTGTGCTGGTCATGTCGTCTCCCGTGGTCTCGTGGGGCGGGCCCGGCTCAGTTCGCGGGCTCCCCGAAGCTGCGGTGCAGGGCGGTGGCCAGGTCGCCGGCCCCGGCCACCCAGGCCACATAGCCGTCCGGGCGCACCAGGACGGCGTCCGCGTCCACCCGTTCGCCGCCCTCGTCCCGCGCGCCCGGCCGCGCGGAGTGGACATCCACCCACGGCGCCCACCGGGCGGCGAGACGCGCGGGTTCCGGGTCGGAACCGAGGGACAGCAGCACCCCCCGGGCCGGGTGCAGCAGCCGGGGGCTCCGCGTCTCCTCCCCGCCCTCCAGCACCAGGGGCACGTCCGGCAGCCGCCGGCCGAGCAGCGGATGGTCCCCGGCCCCGACGTCGTACCGGATCTCCAGACCGCTGACCATGCCCGCCAGCAGCAGCGCCGCCTCCGGGCCCCGGAAGACCTCGGCCAGCACCTCGCGCAGCGGCTGGGTCTCGGGCCCGCCGAGGAAGAGCGACGCCTGCGCCCGGGTGTTGCGCAGCAGGGCCGCGCCCACCGGGTGGCGTTCGTCGTGGTAGCTGTCCAGCAGCGCCTCGGGCATGCGGCCCGTGACGACCGCGCCCAGCTTCCAGCCGAGGTTGACGGCGTCCTGGACGCTGACGTTCATCCCCTGCCCGCTGGCCGGGAGATGGACGTGGGCGGAGTCACCGGCGAGCAGGACCCGGCCCCGGCGGTAGGCGTCGGCCTGCCGGGCCGCGTCCCCGAAGGAGCTGACCCAGACCGGTGAGGCCCCGGAGATGTCGTCGCCGCTGACCCGCTTCCAGGCGTCGGCGACCTCGCTGAACTCCGGCGGCCCCGTGCGCTCCCGGGGCTTCCTGCCGTGTTCGGAGACGACGATGCGGACCATGCCCCCGCCCAGCGGGGCGGCCAGCAGCATGCCCCCCGGGCGCCGCTCCCCGGACCACTTCGGCGGGAGTTCGAGGTCCCGCACATCGGCCAGCAGCAGTTCGGCGGTGGCGTCGGTGCCGGGGAACCCGAATCCGCCGGCCCGCCGGACCGTACTGCGGCCGCCGTCGCACCCCACGAGGTAGTCCGCCGTCAGCCGCACGTCGCCGTCCGGGCCCTCGGCCCGCACCTCGACGCCGTCGCCGAAGTCGGTGAAGCCCGTCAGCCGGTGGCCGCGCCGGACGTCGGCGCCGAGCTCCGCCGCCCACTCCCCCAGCACGGCGACCGTACGCGCCTGCGAGATGCCGGTGACGCTGGCGTGCCGTCCGTCGCCGACCGCGAAGTCCACGGGCACACTGCCGAAGTGGCCGCCCGGCGCCCGCTTCAGCTCACCGAAGCGGGGCAGCAGCCCGCGCTGGTCGAACACCTCCAGCGTGCGGGCGGTGAACCCCATGCCGCGCGATTCTGCGGTCGGCCGGCTCTCCTGCTCCAGGACCACGACCCGCGCGCCGGCCAGCCGCAGCTCCGCGGCCAGCATCAGCCCCGCGGGTCCCGCTCCTGCCACGACGACCTGGGTGTCCCGTTGTGCGGACTGCGCCTGCATCCGTCCCTCACTCCCTGCTCTCGTGTGCGTTCTCGCGTACGGGGGTGCCCGGTTCGCGTACGACGACGGTGATCGCCCCGGTCGGGCAGCACTCGGCGACGGCGCGCAGCAGCCGCGTCCGCTCCTCCGCGTCACCGGCCGGGACGTCCCGCGGGGTCGCGGCGATGCCGTCGTCGTCCAGCAGGAACAGGTCCGGCGCCATCGACTCGCACAGCCCCGTTCCGAGGCACAGCGTGCGGTCGATCCGGGCGGATACGGTCATGACGGCCGCCCCGGGCCGCTCGCGGCGGCCACCTCAGGCCCCCTGGGCGGCCCGTGCGGCGGCCTTCGGCGAGGCGGCGACGGGCAGCGCGACCAGGCGGCGGATCGCCCAGTTGTCGATGTAGCGCACGGAGTCCCGGGGCGCGTTCAGGACCAGCTCCGGGAAGCGCGCGAACAGGGCGGGGATGGCGATGGCCCCTTCGAGGCGGGCCAGGGCCGCGCCCAGGCAGTTGTGCAGCCCGTGGCCGAAGCCGACGTGGCGGGGGCCCTCGCGCCGCAGGTCCAGCACGTCGGGCCGGTCGAAGCGGCGGGGGTCGCGGTTGGCCGCCAGCAGGCCGACGATGACCGGCGCCCCGGCGGGCAGCACCGTGCCGGAGAGCTCGATCTCCTCGGTGGTGACCCGGAACAGGGCGGTGCTCAACGCCCCGTCGTAGCGCAGCAGTTCCTCCACCGCCCCTTCGGCCAGCCCCGGCTCGGACCGCAGCAGGTCCGCCTGGCCGGGGTGGTCCAGCAGGGAGAGCACGGCGTTGCCGATGAAGCCGCGCACGGTGTCGCTGCCGCCCATGATGACGGCCGCGACCAGACCGGTCAGCTCGTCCTCGGTCAGCCGGCCGTCGTCGTCGTCCCGCAGCAGCGCCGAGGTCAGGTCGTCGGCGGGCCGGGTGCGCTTCTCGGCGACCAGCTCGGCGGCGTACTCGCAGATCCGGCCGAACGCCGCGGGCACCTTGTGCATGAGCGCGGGGTCCGACGGGAACGCCTCGTTGAGCGCGCTGACCAGTTCCCGGTGGCGTTCGATGCGCATGCCGAGGATCTCGCCCAGGACCCCGGCGGAGACCTCGCCCGCGTAGTCGTCCATCACGTCGAAGGTCTCGCGCACCGCGCAGTCGGCGAGGACCCGCTCGACGTGCTGTCCCACGGTGGTGCGCCACCGCTCCACCTGGCGGGTGGTGAAGGCGCCCATCGCCCGCCGCCGCAGCCGGGTGTGGTACGGTGGGTCGACCACCGATATGCCCCGCCCCAGGAGCGTGCCCTCGGCGGCGACGAGACCGGCGGCCCGGAACTCGTCGTTGGCCCAGGTGGCGGCCTCCGCGCTGTAGCGGGAGTCGGAGAGCACGGTCCTGACGTCGTCGTAGCGCGTGACGAGCCAGGTCCGTACGTCACCGGCCGGGAAGCGGAACTCGTGGACCGGGGAGTCCTCCCTGAGCCGGGCGAGCGTGGTGTGCGGGTCCTGGTAGTAGGCGGGCGAGAACAGCTCCGCGGGCGCCTGCGTCGGCGTCGGCAACGTCATGACGGTTCGTTCCTCTCCGAGGGGGTCAGAGTGCGTTCCACACCGCGGCGGGCGGGGCGAAGAAGTCGCGCAGCGGGGGCGGGAAGGCCCCGGCGTCGGCCGCGGTCCCGACCAGCTCGCGTACGTACCGGGCCAGGCGCTCGACGTGCTCGGCGCCCAGGGCGTCGTAGGGCCGGCGGTCGAGCCGGGTCGTCTCGGCCTCGACCTCGTCCCTCAGCCCGGCGCCGCGCGCGGTGAGCCGGCCGGCCGCGTCGACCAGTCCCCGGTCGGCGAGCCGCTCCCGTCCGGCCGCCCACTCCTCCTCCGTCCAGCCGCGCATCGGCATGACGATCTCCTTGGCCATGCCGTGCGTGCTGGCGCAGTCGATGACGAGGGAGTCCACGCCGGTCAGCCCGTAGTGGCCGAGTACGGCGACGTGGCCGTCGCCCCGGTGCTCGCGCAGCATCGTGGCGGCGTGCCACAGGGCCGCGTGCGGGCGCTCGGGCTGCGGGAGCGCGGAGTTGGCCGCGTACAGCGGGCGTCCGGGCAGGGCGCACGCCTCGGCGGCGGCCGTCGCGAGCTTGGCCGCCTCGGCGAGCTGCGGGGACCGGACGGTCCCGGTGCCCAGCAGGCGTTCGAGGGCGGCGGCGGAGGCGTCCTCACGGGCGCGCAGCGCCCGTTCGGGCGGCACCAGATCCCAGAGGGCGGGAATGCGCTCGGCCACGAGACGCGGGGCGAAGGAGTTGAAAACGGCGGTCACCACGGCAGGAGCCACGATGCCCAGGGGGGACGCCCGCCCGGCCAGGTAGACGGTCGAGTGGTCGTCGATGCCGAACGGCGCGAGTTCGTCCGCCAAATCGCTGGTGAAATAGGGAAGGGAATGGAGCGCGTTCAGCGCCTGGGCGCATTGCCGCGCGTATGCGTGTATACCGTGCTGGTGATCCATGAAGCCCTCAAGGCTGGGTGTCGTGGTCGGCACGAATGCCGCTGGAGTCCGGCCTGAATACCGCTTGAGCGGCTGCGGACGGGGCACGCAATGGGTGCACCGGGAAGTGCGAAGACCACCGGAGAGCTAAGGGTGGCCGCACAAGGGAGAGGGCACTGGTGTCTGCTCCGCAATCGCTTGCCGATCGGGATTTGCGCAGACCAGTGGCCCGCGAGAAGTGTGACAGTTGGCCGTCGCTGATGTCAACAGCCGTTTTTCGATGGGATGTTGAGTGGCTCTCGATAAAGTCTTGGAGAGTGACGCGACCCACATGAGATCTCCTTGACACTTCTGAGCCGACGAGCGCGACAATTGGTGAACAAATTGACCAACGACGGGCCGACGAAGCAAATGCGCCGTTCGCCCGATTTGGTTATGTCGCGATTACTGTAGTGCACACGTATGGGCGTCACCGCAAGGCGAACGGACAGGCAGGGAAGTCTCCGGCCGACACGAGAACGCCGGCCGCAGAGAAACGGATGCTCGGTCTACTGGAGATGCGAGGCCAGAACGTGCAGCAGCAGGGTTGCTCGGAATCATCGGAACGATTCATACGTCATCACCCCGCGCCCCAGACGGAATCCTCCGTCGATTCACCGGTCGAAAGACTGAGCGCACGGCTGCGGGACGTCGAAGAGGTCTACCGGGAGAGCGAGGAGGAACTGACGGCCACCCGCACGGGCCCGGTGGAACGTGTCAGCGGTACGCAGTCGGTGGGCATCCGCCTCGACGAGCGGATGCTGGCGCTGCGCTCGCAGATCGCCGACTTCCTGTGCTCCTGGGCGGGGCTCGTGATCGCCGAACGCGGGCTGCCCTCGGTGCCCGGCACCGAAGTCCCCGCCCTGCTCCGCTTCCTGGGCGAGCAGGCCGGCTGGCTGGCCTCCCACCCGGCCGCCCGGGACCTGGACGCCGAACTGACCGCGCTCCTGGACTCCGCCCGCTCCCTGCTCGGCCCGCGCGCCTACGAAGTCTCACTGGGAACTTGTTGTCACCACGGCTGTACGGCGCGTCTGCGCGCGACGCTGAGGGGCACCAGCGACACGGTCTACTCCCGGGTGGCCTGCGACGCCGGGCACACGGTCCCGCCCCGGGACTGGCTGCTGCTCTCCGGCCGGGCGAGGCCGGCGACGGAGGACGGCCCGGCGAACGGTCCGGCATGACGGAGCGACGGCGCCGCCGCACCGTACCGACCGAACTGGCCGCGCTGGCCGCGGGGGTCAGCGCGGCCACCATCCGCAAATGGGCGAGCCGGGGGAAGATCACCCGCCTCGGCACCCCGCAGCGCGCCGAGTACGACCTCGACGAGCTGTACGAACTCCTCTCCCGCTCCGCCAAGGAGCCGCCGCACGACTGATCCGGCGCCAAGCGGCCCCCCGGCGGGCGCCCGGCCGGGGCGGCGCCCGCCCCGGTCACGGCACGTCCCACGCGGAGATCACGGAGACCGCCTGCCACGGGGTCAGCCGGGGGTCGCAGAACGAGGTGTAGCGCTCACCGACGGCGGGCAGCTCCGCCTCGGTGTCGGCGCACTCCGTGACGTCGTCGGGCGTCGTCTCCAGATGCAGACCCCCCGGCACCCCGCCCGCCCCGCGCACGGCGGTCACGAAGCGCGAGACCTCCCGCGCCACGGTCTCCACGATGCGCGTCTTGTGGCCGCCCGGCGCGGTGACGGTGTTGCCGTGCACCGGGTCGCTGAGCCAGATGACCGGGTGCCCGGCCTCGCGGACCGCCTCGACCAGGCGCGGCAGCCGCTCGGCGACCCGGTCGGCGCCCATCCGGGCGATCAGCGTGAGCCTCCCCGGCTCGCGCCAGGCGTCCAGCCGCTCGCACAGCGCCACCAGCTCCCCCGGCTCCATCGACGGACCGACCTTGCAGGCCACCGGATTGGCGACCTGCGAGAGCAGCGCCACATGGGCGTCGTCGATCTGCCGGGTCCGTTCCCCGATCCACGGCCAGTGCGTGGACCCCAGGAAGAGCCGCCCCTCGTCGTCGGTGCGCAGCAGCGGCACCTCGTAGTCGAGCAGCAGCGCCTCGTGGCTCGTCCACACCTGCGTGCCCGCCGCTCGGTGCCCCGTGCCGCGCTCGCGCCAGCCCAGGTGGTCGATGGCGTCGCCCGCCGCCATGTAGCCGGTGAGGATGCGCAGCGGGTCCAGCCGGCGGCTCTCCGGGTCCGGCTCGGGGCCGTTGACCATATGGCCCCGGAAGGCGGGGAGTTCGACGCCGCCGACGACCTCGGTCGGGCGGGACCGGGGCTTGGCGAACTGCCCGGCGATCCGCCCCGCGCGTACCACCGGGAGGCCGGTGAGCAGACCGAGCGCGCCGGCGAGCAGATCGAGCACCGCCACCTTGCGCGCGACGTGCTCGGGCCCGCACTCCTGGGGGTCCTCGGCGCAGTCACCGGACTGGACGACCAGCGCCCGGCCCGCCGCCACGGACCCCAGCAGCGTCCGCAGCGCGGCCACGTCGTCGGGCCGCACCAGGGCGGGGCGCGCGGCGAGAGCCTCCCGGACCCGGTTCAGCTGGGGCAGGTCGCTCCAGGCGGGCTGCTGCCGAGCCCCGCGGACGCTGACCTCCCGGATCACGTCCTTCACGACGTCCTTCATTGCGTACTCCGATCCAGCGGTGCTCTCGCTCGTGTCAGGGACGTCGTCGTGCCGTGCCCCGCGGCGGGCTCGAACCCCGCCCGAGGGGTCATCGGGAGTATCGGCGAGCGGACTTGAGACCCGGTCGATTTCCTGTCGGGACCGCCGCTCGGATCACCGGGCGTTCAGTCGATTCCGCGTACCACGTGCGGCTCGGCCAGGTCCTCCTCGTCGATGCCCGCGAGCAGCAGCGGCGGGATGGTCCCAGGGGAGAACTCCGCCGCCTCGTACGTGAATCGGGTGTCCTGTTCCATGGTGTCGTGCACGTGCTCCTCCGCTCTCAGCAGGTCGGTGGAGCGTCAGCCGTGGAGCAGTTCCACGTGCCGGCCACTCCTCGATCCGGTCACGGCGCGGTGGATCTCGGGTGCCGCCGTCGACCGGTTGAGCGTGATGTAGTGCAGTCCTGGTGCGCCTTCGGCGAGCAGCCGCTCAGCCATGGCGGTGGCGTACTCGACGCCGATGCGGTACCCCTGGGCGGGGTCGTGGCGGGCGGCGTTCAGCCGGTGCGCCAGCTCCTCGGGGAAGGCCGCGCCGCTCAGCGCGGCGAAGCGGCTGATCTGGCGGGCGTCGGTGGCGGGCATGATCTCGGGGATGACCGGGATGTCGCAGCCGGCCGCGGCCACCCGGTCGCGCAGCCGCAGATAGTCCTCCACGTGGAAGAACATCTGCGTCAGGGCATAGTCGGCACCGGCCCGGCACTTGGCGACGAAGTGCCGGATGTCGCTCTCCCAGTCGGGCGAGCGCGGGTGCCGCTCGGGGAAGGCCGCCACCCCGATGCTGAAATCGCCCAGCTCCCGGACGAGTGACACGAGTTCATGGGCATGCCGGAAGCCGTCCGGGTGCGGGATCCACGGCGCGTTCGGATCGCCCGGAGGGTCCCCGCGCAGCACGAGAACGTCGCGCACGCCCGCGTCGGCGTACTGGCCGATGATGTGGCGCAGCTGCGCGACGGAGTGCCCGACAGCGGTGAGGTGGGCGACCGGGCGCAGGGTCGTCTCGGCGACGATCCGCTTCGTCACCTCGATGGTGCGGTCCCGCGAGGAGCCGCCCGCCCCGTAGGTGACGGAGACGAAGTCCGGCGCCATGCGCTCGATGCGGCGGATCGTCTGCCACAGCCCGTGCATCCCGGCCGGAGTCTTCGGCGGGAAGAACTCGAAGGAGAACGTCGGCGCGGAACGGGCCAGCGCCTCACGCAGCGTCGTCACGTCCGGACCCTCCGGCCTTCGCGGTACCGGTCACCACCATCCGCACGGGGACTCCTTCGATCGCTTCGGATCCTCCACCATGCGGCCCGCCGGACGAGGTTCCCTCGGGAAACACTCGAATCCCCGTCGAGACCCACCCCTCCCCCACCCTGCCCGGACGGCACGCACCCACCAAGATCAACTTCTGTGAGAGCGATTCTCCCGTCCGCCGCCCCGCCGCGAAAACCGCCCCTCAACGGCTCCGAACGGCCCCCTCCACCCCCGATCCACCACCCCGTCCGCCCTCGCCCCTCCCGCGCACCGTCGCCCCGGCCTCCCCCTCCCCCACCGCCATGCCCCCACCCACCGGCGCTACGCGTACGCCCGCCCGTCACCCTTCGTCGCCCTTCCACACGCAACGGACCTGCCGCACCGCTCCCCCACCACCTCGCTACACCGCCCCGCCGGCCACACCGGTTCACCCGTGAGGGAGCCGTATCGGGAAGCGCGACACGGACGGCGTCATCGCCGCACCGGAACGCGACGGCCCCGGCCCGACGCCTCCCCCGACCGGCACGGCGCGGCGGTGCGCCCGCGCAGCCTCGGTGTGCTGTGTCGCGTCCCTGCTATGGGGCGCGGCGAGGTTCGGCCGATCGACTACGGCATGCCGGTCCACTGCTGGGTGGGCGGTAGGCCCGGTGGGTTATCGACGATGCCCTCGCCGCCGGCCGTCGAGGTGCGGAGGCTGGACGCGGAGGGGGGAAGCGCGTCGCGTTGGAGAAGGGCATGGTGGGTCGGTCGGGGAGGTCGGGGTGGGGGTGCTGAGTCCCCTGGCTTCTCCGTGATTCCGTGCGTGATGTCCCGGAGCGGCAGCGATCCCGACTCCGATCCGGACCGCGTTCGGGCTGCCGTATCCAGCCCTTCGGGAGTACGCGATGGCCGCACCGAGCCTCTTGGGAAGCCGATCATGGAGTCGCGGTTGGCGTGGCATCTCGGCGAGCTGCGGGGTTCTCGGTGGCCCGGAGAGGGAGGGCTTCTGCGGGTTGTTCCTGTGCGGGGATCGGTAGGAGCGTGGCGGGGGTGGGGTGGGGTGAGGGGGTGGTGGGGAGGCGCGGGGACACTTGGTCAGGGCGCGTTGGATTGATCATCGGGCACGCGGATGAATGGGCATCTGGGTTGGGTCACGTGGACGAGGCGACGGCCGTCAGCGTACGAGGGGTGCGGAAACGGCATCCGCATTGGTCCTCGCCTGGATGGGCAGTTCGAGGATCCGGGAGCGGTGCGGATGGTGGCGATGCGGGGTGGGAGGGTGAGCGTGACGCGTGCGCCGAGGTGCCGCAGCCCTGCGGTGGGTTGGTCCCTCGGGCTGGTCTGAGGGACCAACCCTTCTGGTGCAGAAGAGGACATCTGCGGGGTGTGGCTGAAGGGCTGTACCTGCAGTGCGAAGACCACATCCGAAGCGCAACGCAGCCCGAACCGTTTCCTTGGCAGCGCATCCGCAGCGGGACCATGGCGGCGCAAGCTCCGGAGATTCCCCGCTTCGGAGGTCCATGCTGTCCTGATCTTCGTCGTCTGCCTTTCGAGGTATCGGGCGGGAACCCGTCCGCCACCGACGCCCTTCTCATGGCGGTGATCCGCACAGAATTCCGCTGGCTTCCCTTCACTCTCTGCGAGAAGGGATGCGTAGACACCCGGGATGCAATGTCGCCACATATGGGCGCGTTACTGAAGACGCGCGGGCGCTCGCATGGTGAGCACGTATCACGCTAGAGTGCAGGCATCAGAGCGCTAAAAGTGGCGCCTGACCTGGGAAAACAAGCATCGCTGCAAACATCGGTGCAAGCTTGCGCACAACGAGGAGGACATGCATGCGCAACCGCATGACCTCCGGCGTGGTGTGCGGCGTGAGACTCCACCTAGCCTCACATCTCGTCGGTAGTTCCTTCACGGGCCTCTATGCCCACCCTGGCTACACCGTGTGCACCCACCCTCGCGCACGCCTGCCTCACGGCAGGTCAACAAGCTCACTCCCCGGCCTGCTTCCCCACCCCGTTCCCCCTATGCGAGTCGACCCGGCCACCAGCCTGCTCCCCCACACCCATGAACACCCGCCACCAAGCAGGCAACCCACCATGTTTGCCTGCCTCTCCGCAGGTGAATCACCGGGCCTGAAGGTCAGCGTGGTGCCGTACGGGCCCTGCTGTCAGACCGCCCGCAGGCATGCGCGTACGTACGCACAGGAGGCGGCCAGCTCGACTGAAGGCGGGCCGTTCAACCTGCCAGATCACAGGCATGCGGGGGAGAGGGGTGACCGCCCTCCCTGCCAGCGGGCGCGCAGGTGTACCGGCAGGAGTGTCTGCCCGTCAGCACACCGGCCACAGAACGCGGAGCCCCACAGGCCCGCCCACCGCTCCGCGCACCAGAGAGCAACCACGCCCGCACGCACACCCGCAATCAGCTCCGCCACCAGCCCCGTCCACATCACCGCACACAAGCACGCACCCAGGCACGCCCACCGCACCGCCCGCCGGACGGGCAGCCGGATCACCCACCACCCGCCCCGCCTGATGGCACGCCTGTAGCGAAGCGCGACGCTCAGCGGGACCGTGTACAGAGGGGATGACCGACCCGCGTGCGGGCTGCGTCACCGGCCCGCCGGCACGACGACTGACGTGTCGGCACACTCGTACGCCCACGGACGCGGCACGGGGCCCATCACCCCCACCACACACACGACTTCAGGCCCGCGCGCCACCGGGGGAGCACACCGGCGTGCCTCGTGGCATCCCAATGAGCGGCTGAGTCCGCCCTGCGGTGTGCCGGGGGACAGGAGTGGATGCGGACCCGGGCGTGTGGGTGCTCGTCGGTCTCATGATCGTCGTGCTACCTTGTGTCTCGCCCTCTTCTCCTGCTTCTTCGGAGGTGACCATGTTCGCTGAGATGCCTCCCGGCTTCTCCACCGTGTGGTCAGCGTCGGTGAAGGTGAGGGAAGCGGCGTGAGGTCAAGCAGAGGTCACAACGTGGAGCCATGCGGGATCACTTGTGGGGGACACCACCCCAAGTACCCGTATGAGCTGCGACGACGAGGGGACAACAGGACGATTCGGTGGCCTCAGGGGCGTGTTCGGGCCCTACCCGACACCCTCTTCGGCCACTTCGGAGCGGAGAATCGTTCTGAGCGAACTGTGACCACCCGTACCAGCTCAAAAGGGGCACCACGCGCCCTGTATGCGGGCCTGAACCAGAGTGAGAGGATCCATGGCCAGTCCCTTCGAAGCGCCTGACGCTCATGCGCAGGCCCACGGCATCCCCTGGGAGTCGTTGTCGCACATCTTCATGTTCGGCAACGGCAAGGGGGGCGTCGGCAAGTCGTCCATCTCCGCCAACGCTGCGGGCAAGGCCGCCCGCAGCGGGCTGCGCACGCTGATCATCGACTGCAACGCGCAGGGCAACATCGCGCGCGAGCTCGGATACAAGCGCGCAGAGTGGAACGACGGGGGAGCGGCGCTCATCGAGTCGCTCCGCACCGGTGCGCCCCTGACCCCAGTCGAGAACGTGCGGGAGAACCTGGACGTCGTGCTCGGCGGACCGGCGCTCGGCGACGAGTTCGGGATCTTCTTCCACACGCTGCTCGCCAAGGAGGGCCCCCAGGCCTATCTGAGGCTGCTGACGTGCCTGCTGCCCATCGCGGACAGGTACCAGATCATCGTCCTGGACACGCCGCCGGAGAATCCGTCGCTCCAGCGCCTCGCGCTGTCCGCCGCGCGGTGGCTCGTCATCCCGGTCAAGAGCGACGGCGGCGCGGAGGACGGCCTGGCGCAGATCGGGCTGGAGTTCTCGTACGTCAAGTTCGTCAGCCAGATCAACCCGCACATCTCGCTGCTGGGTGTCCTTCTGTTCGACACCGGGCGCAACTACAGCGGCATCCACGCCGATGTGCGGCTCCAGGTGCAGAAGGTGCTGGGCAAGGAAGCCCATATGTTCAAGCACCTCATCGGGCACACGGAGTCCGTGGCCCGGCTGGTGCGCAAGCGGGGGCTGCTGGTCCACGAGCTGGCCGACCAGCGGGCGGGCGGTGACCGCTCGGTCCCCGAGGCCGTGGTGGGGCTCGACTCGGACTACGAAGGATTCACCGAAGAGATGTTCGCTCGGGCTCTGGAGCTCAGGAAGGAAGCCGCGGCATGACACCGCCGAAGAACAAGAGGACCGAGGCCCAGGACGACGAGCAGAGCATGTCGGACGAGGGCGTCGGCAACCTGTTCAGCGGGGGAGGGGCACCGTCCGGCGCGCTCGCGGGCTGGGCCAAGCCGCAGAGCGCGGCCCCCGCCGCCCCGCCCGTCCAGCCCGTACCCACGGCCGTCACCCGCCCCGTCGTCGTCCCGCAGCCCACCCGGGAGCCCGCCGAGGAGCAGGCCCCCTCGGTCGCGGACGCCGACACCGCGAAGCCGGTCGGGTTCTACGTCTCGACGAACGTCGCCACGCGCTTCCGCAAGCTCCGCAAGACCAGCGATCTGACGCACACCCAGATCGTGTTCCTGGCGGTCGAGGCGGCCGTGGAGAAGGGCCTCGCCCAGGTGGTCGAGGAGGCCAGGCGCGCCCCCAAGTTCCAGTCCAAGCTGTTCGCCGTCGCCCCCGACAACACGGACCTGCGCGGGCTGGGCCCCGTACAGCTCCAGTACAAGCCGACGCGGGCGCAGCGGAGTGTCATCGACGGTCTGGTCTCCGAGGCCGGGCTGCCCGACCACACCAAGTTCCTGGCCATCGTCCTCGACCAGTACCTGCCGGGGCGCAGGGACGTCTGAGCCACGGAAATCTCAGCGCGCCGGGCACGCCGGCGCGCGGCGCGCGAACGGGCGCCGGTCCTGCGGGGGAGCCCCGGGGCCGGCGCCCGTTCTCCCGCGACAGGTCCTGGGACAGTGCGGACGCCAGCCGTGCCGCCGGGGGAAGGCCCTGGCCGCCTACGGCTTCACGGAGGGACACATCCCCGGGGGCGAGGTGGCGGGCATCGTGACGGCGGTCGGTGAGGGCGTCGACGTGTCGTGGATCGGCCGGCGCGTGTGGGGCTTCATCGGCACCGGCGGAGGCTACGCCGAACAGGCCGTCGCGCCGGCCGACCTGAGCGCGGTACGCCGCGAGCAGTTCGGCGCAGCGGGCCGTGGCGAGATCGAAGCGGTGGTGCACGAACTGCTCCCGTTGGACGACGCCGTGCTGGCGCACCGGAAGATGGACGCCGGTGACGTCTTCGGCAGGATCGTGCTGACGCCATGACGTCCCGCACGTCGCCCCGCAGGCTGATGGCGCCCCTCCAGGCCCTGTTCTCCCGAAGCTACGGCGAAGTGACAAGTAGCTCTCTGTAATCAGAGTGACGCTCGGTCAGGGGTAGCGGGGCGGGGTCCGGGGACTTCGCCGACCTGGAGGGCGGCGAAGTCGGCGTGGGCCTGCTCGACGGCCTCGGGGTACGCATCGCGCTTGGCGTGTTCAGCGAGCGCCCGATAGATGCTGGCGACGGATGGGTTCTGTCCCTTGCGCTTGCCGGTGGGAATGATCAGGTCAGGCTGGATCTGCTCGACGGACTCGCCGCCCGCGCGGCGCCGCAGCACGGTGTGCAGCATGTCATCGGTGATGACCGGGGGCCGGCCGCCGTGCTTGCCCTTGCGGGCCGCGGTGTCGAGTCCTTCCAGCGTGGACTCGCGGATGTTCTCCCGCTCGGTCTCCGCCATCGCGGCGAAGAACGCGAACAGGAGCTTTCCGGGGCCGGTGGGGTCGTAGATGCCGGGCAGGGGCCCGGCGAGCATCTCCAGGACCAGGCCGTGGGCGGTGAGGTGGTCGGCGAGTGCGGTCAGCTCGGCGGCGTCGCGGCCGAGCCGCTTCATCTCGTACACGGTGAAGATGACCCGGCAGTGCGGGGCGTGCGCCTTGACCTCCCGCGCCGTACGGAGGGCCTCCTCGAACTTCGGCCGTACCCGTACGCGGGTGCTGATCTTCTCGCTGAAGATCTTGTCCCTCGGGATGCCGTGCTTGCTGAGCGCGTCGAGCTGGGAGTCGAGTTCCTGCCCGAGCGTCGAGCACCGCGCGTACCCGATGCGGATGTCTGCGCTCGGCAGGTCCGGGTCGATCGGCGCCGGCGGCGGGGTGCCGGGCCGCCATGGCCGGCCCGGCCCGCGGTCGGCGGGGGTCGGCACCCGCAGCGCCTTCTTCAGTCGGGGCACCAGGGTGAAGCGGCGGGTGTGGTAGGCGGAGGCGACCGCGCCACCACGCGAGCGGCACGGCGAGCCGGGCTGCGCGTCACACTTCGGACATGCGTGCTGTTCGACAGCGTCGGCGTCCGACCGGTCGGTTGGGGGAGGCTGCTGAGGGGCCGTCATGGGCCCGGATTTTCGCACAATGCAAGTCTCAGAACGGGGCGACTCCCGCTTTTGAGTGAGAACGGGTTCTGCGAACGAATCCGGGTCCGGCGGGGGTCCGGCGGTCCGTGATTGATCTTGCTCGCGCAAAGGAACGTTTGTGAGAAACCGGGGGGAGTTACGAGTTGGGTCAGCTGCCAGCGCCTCTCGCGCATCGGTGAACCTGACGGGGCCGCGCGGATCGGTGTCGGGCCCCGGTCTGGCTACGATTCCAGGAACTCAAGAGCCCGTGCGACGAATTCGTCGTGGTACTGGAAGATGCCCCCATGTCCGGCATCCGGGTAGAGGGGGACGAGTTCACCTCGGGGTAGCCGCGCGGCCAGGTCGAGTGTGTTCTCGCTCGGGACCATCCGGTCGCTCTCGCCGTTGGCCACCAGGACCGGCTGCTGGATGCGCGACAGGTCCTGCGGTGCTGTGCGGCCCCAGCGTTTGATGGCCTTCAGCTGGGCGCGGAACGACTGCACCGAGATCGCCTTGTCGCGGTCGTCCGTGCGCTCCTTCAGCCGCGCCAGAAATTCGCGCGCCGCCCGTTGGCCCCTCTCGGTCTGGGTGAAGAAGAGGTAGTGCTTCGGGTCCTTGCGCCGCAGCGTCGCCTTCAGCATGTCCTGGACGGTGAGGGACGTGACCTTGTCGATGCCGGGTCCGCCGGCGGGGCCGGTGCCCGCGAGGATGAGTTTGCGTACGAGGGCGGGTTCCTGTGCCGCGATGACCTGGGCGATGAAGCCGCCCATCGACAGGCCGAGCAGGTCGACCTGGTCGAGCCCGAGGGCTCGGATGAACAGCACGGTGTCGCGGGCCATCGCCTCGATGGTGTCGGGTGTGGAGCCGCCGGACGCGCCGACGCCCCGGTTGTCGTAGGTGATCACGCGGCGTCGGGCGGCCAGTTTGTCGACGACCCGTGGATCCCAGTTGTCCAGGACCGCGGACAGGTGGTTGAGGAGGATCAGCGGTACGCCGTCGTCCGGGCCGAGCTGCCGGTAGGCGAAGTTGATGCCCTGTACGGACACGGAGCGGGTCGGCGCGTTCTTGTACGACGACGGGGTGGGTGTGGGGGAGCTGGACGATGCGCTCATGGCTGGGTCCTGGTGTGCGGTGGGGGGTGAGGGGTTGGGCTTCTCGTTGTGACAGGCTGCCTCGGCGTCCGGCTGGGCTGTGCCCGCACTCATGTCATGGAGACGACGACTTTCCCGGCCTTCGCGCGTCCCTTCTCGACGTACTCCATGGCCTGGAGGGTTTCGTCGAACGGGAAGACGCGGTCGACGACGGGTCGGACCTTCCCGGTGTCGATCAGAGGGGTGAGTTCGCGCAGTTGGTCTCCGCTGGCCTTCATGAACAGGAAGGAGTACGTCACGCCCAGGCGCTTGGCCTGGCGGCGGGTCTTGGAACTGAGGGCGGTCATGGCCAGGCGGAGGACCGGGTTCGCGCCGAGTTCGCGGGCGAAGGCGGGGTCGGGCGGGCCCGCGACGCTGATGGCCGTGCCGCCGGGCTTGAGTACGCGCAGGGATTTGGCGAGGTTCTCGCCGCCGAGGCTGTCGAGGACGACGTCGTAGCCGTTGAGTACCTCTTCGAAGTCCTGGGTGCGGTAGTCGATGACGACGTCCGCGCCGAGGTCCCTGGCCAGGTCGACCTTGGCGGTGCTCACGGTGGTGGCGACGTGTGCGCCGAGCGCCTTCGCCAGCTGGACGGCGATGGAGCCGAGGCCGCCGGCGCCCGCGTGGATGAGGACCTTCTGGCCCGGTTGCACGCGGGCGCGCTCGACCAGTGCCTGCCATGCGGTGAGGGCGACCAGGGGCAGGGAGGCGGCCTCGGTCATGGTGAGGGTGGCCGGTTTGGGCGCCAGGTCGTCCTGGTGGACGGCGATGAGTTCGGCGAAGGTGCCGATGTGGTCCTTGTCGGGCCGGGCGTAGACCTCGTCGCCCACCGCGAAGCGGGTGACGGACGGGCCGACGCGGACGACCGTCCCGGCGAGGTCGTTGCCCAGGATGAGCGGGAGGCGGTAGGGCAGGAACGTCTTGAAGTCTCCGTTGCGGATCCTGAGGTCCAGCGGGTTGACGCCCGCCGCGTGGATCTTGACCAGGACGTCGTCGGCGCCCACCTGGGGGTCGGGCGCTTCGGCGGCGCGCATCCCGGCCTGGTCGCCGTACTTCTCGACCATGAAAGCCTTCATCCTCGTCTCCGTTCCGTGTCCCGTCCGTGGAAGGTCGGGGTCTCCGCTCGCCCGGGGCTTGTCCCAGCGAACTAGTTTGTGTTGTCTTTCTGGATGCGGCGCGGGCGCACCGCGTCCTCGGCCGCGTTCACCCGTCAGGCCGCCGGCACGACCGGGGCGGTGACGTGGTCGGCGGCGCCTCCCTGGAGGCGGTCCAGGGAGGCGGCGATCCCCTCGTGGGGCACGCCGAACGGCACCGCGCTGACCTCGGCCAGGCGGGTGTAGTGCTCGTCGGTCAGCTGGACGTCGAGGGCGCCGAGGTAGCTGTCGAGCTGGGAGAGACTGCGCGGGCCGATGATCGGGACGAGCGTGGCCACGGAGCGGGCGGCGCGCTCGCGCACCCACGCCACCGCGACCTGGGCGGGTGTCACGCCGGTCTCCTCGGCGACGGCCAGGACGGTGTCGACGACGGCGGTCTTCTGGCCGGTGCTCTCGGTGTGGACGACCGCGCCCAGGTCGCTCAGGCGTCCCTCGGCGGAGCTGCGGTACTTGCCGGTGAGCAGTCCGCCGCCGAGCGGGGACCACAGGGCCGCGCCGAGCCCGAGGCTCTCGGCCATAGGTAGGAGCTCACGGTCGGCGGTGCGCTCGACGAGGCTGTACTCGTGCTGGATGCCCACGATCGGGGCCCAGTTCTTCAGGTCCGCGAGGGTGACCGCGCGCGAGACGCGCCAGGCGGGGAAGTTGGACAGCGCGGCGTGGTGGATCTTGCCGGCGCTCACCAGGTCGTCGAGTCCGCGCAGGAGTTCCTCCATCGGAGTGAGCTCGTCGGGGAAGTGCACCCACAGCAGGTCGATGTAGTCGGTGCCCAGGCGCTTCAGGCTGGCCTCGACCGAGGCGACCAGGTTCTTGCGGCTGTTGCCGGTCTTGGAGATGTCCGGCTGCGGGGCGGCGCCGAGGGCGAACTTCGTGGCCAGGACGAAGTGGTCGCGGTCGGCGGAGATCAGCTTTCCGGTCAGTTCCTCCGACTCGCCGAACTGGTAGCCGTCCGCGCTGTCGAGAAGGTGCCGCCGGCCTCGGCGAACCGGTCGAAGATCCGCCGGGCCTCGTCGGGCTCGGCGCCCGCGCCCCAGCCGGTGCCGAAGTTCGCGGTGCCGAGCGCGTACTCGGAGACGCGCAGTCCGGTCCGGTGGCCGAAGGTCGTGTAGCGCATGAGATGTCCTTGTCTGAGGGGTGTGGAGATGGTCGCGCCGGGGTGGGGGGAGCGGCGTCAGCCTGCGTTCGGCTGGGGTGCCGCGGACAGGCTCTGCTTGACGTACCGGCTGGCCTCGTCCGCGAGGATCTCGGGCAGGCCGGTCTCGATGCCGTGAAGGGCCTGGGCCGCGACGTCGGCGGCGGCGACCTTCTGATCGGCGGGCACGCCGGCGGCCATGTCGGTGTCCATGTAGCCGACGTGCAGAGCCGAGACGGCGATCCCGCGCGGTGCCAATTCCTCACGGGTCGCGTCACTCAGCGCCCAGGCGGCGGCCTTGGACGCGGCGTAGGAGCCGAGGGCGGCCGGGTGGAACCAGGACAGGACGGACAGGACGTTGAGCACGGCGCCGCCGCCGTTGCCCTCGATCACGGGGGCGAAGGCGCGGGTCGCGGCGAGCGGGCCGAAGAAGTTGGTCTCCATCTCCCGGCGCACCTCGGCCAGGTCGCCTCCGATGAGTGCCGCGCCGGTGGAGACGCCCGCGTTGTTGATCAACAGTGTCGCGTCGGACGCCATCCGGGCGGCCTCCTGCACCGAGGCCTCGTCCGTGACGTCCAGCCGCAGCGGGACGACACCCGGCACGTCGACCGTCTCGGGGCGCCGGGCCGCCGCGTACACCTTCGCGCCACGCTCCACGAGCTGGGCGGCCAGATGCCGTCCGAGCCCCCGGTTGGCGCCGGTGACCACCGCGACCGCGTCCTTCAGTTCCATGCCCACTCCAGCGCTACGGCCGTCGGCGAGCTGCCGGCGGCACTGAATTAGATTGCAATCACAATCTAAACACTGGTCTAGGATAGATGCCAGTCGACATCCAAGCAGGAGGTGGCCGATGGGGCGCGTATCGCAGGCACAGGCCGAGGAGAACCGCCGACGGGTCGTGGAAACCGCGTCTCGCCTGTTCCGGGAACAGGGGACTCACGCCAGCGTCGCCGACATCATGAAGGCGGCCGGACTGACCCACGGCGGCTTCTACAAGCAGTTCGCCTCCAAAGAGGCGCTCATCGACGAAGCCACCGCCCACGCCTTCGACGAACTCACCCGGCACCACAAGGACGGACTCGAGCAGCACGGCGGGCAGCGAGGCGCCGCCCAGCGGGCACTGATCGACGCCTACCTCTCCCCTGGACACCGCGACAGCCCGGCGGACGGGTGTCCCGTCGCCGCACTCGTCACCGACATGGCGCGTGAGGGCGAAGTCCAGGAAGCCCGCCGGATCTACACCGAAGGCGTGGGCGACTTCGCCGAGTGGCTCACCACTGAGGACCAGGACGGCATCACCCGGCTGTGCACCATGCTTGGTGCGCTCGTCCTGGCCCGGGCCACCAACGGTTCCCCGCTCTCCGAGGAGATCCTCACCACCGCGCGCGCGGCACTGACGGCATCCGGCTGATCCGTCCCGCGCTGCCGGGCAGCCCGCCTGGACATTCGCCGACAGCGCAACCGGCCTCTCCCAGTGCGACCCGCACGACCGGATGGCGTGGCGATGCACCCCACCGGATCCAGCCCTCCGGGGCGACGTCGGGGATACCGGTTTTCAGGTTGCCGACCTGGCCGAGCCGCCCGCCGATCGGGCGGTTCCCGTCTCGGGCGGGGTTCGGGGGCCGGGCGCCATGGACGCCGCGGCGAGGGCGAGGTGGGCGTTCATGTCCAGCTCGAACCGGCCGTAGGGGTTCACGTGGGTCCAGAACAGCGGGGACAGGGCCCGCCGGTCGGCGTCGGTGAGCCGCTTCTGCCACTTCTCCTCGCTCAGGATGTCCTGGAGGAGCAGGGTGTTGACGTGCACCAGCGCGGACTGGAGCAGGTGCAGGGCGAGCATGGAGATCTCCTGGGACTCCTTGTCGGAGCCGGTCAGGTCGCTGTCCTTGCCGTAGAACAGGTCGTGGTTGGCGGAGTTCCAGTTCTCCACGACCTGGAGCCCGTCGTTGATCTCGCGGCGCAGGTCGGCGTCGGCGAGGTAGTCGCAGATGAACGCCGTACGTACCGCCCGCCCGAGTTCCTCGATCGCCCGGTACGTCGGGTGCTTCGGCCCGCCGCGGGTGAAGGGCCGCAGGACCTGCTCGGCCTCGGCGGTGCCCAGGCGCAGGGCGGTGGTGTACTTCACGATCTGGTCGTACTGCTGGCGGATCAGGTCCCAGTCGATCGTCTTGGTCGACAGCACCGGCGCCAGGTGCGGCCAGGTGTCGTCCTCACCGGCTGCCGGCCGGTACAGGCGTGCCGAGCCGACGTTCTTCAGCCGGGGCGGCAGGTTGAAGCCGAGCATGTGGGCGAAGGCGAACCCGACGATGGAGGCGCCGTGGGTGTCGGTGTACTGGCGGTCGATCTCCACGTCCGTGCAGTGCCGCAGCACGCCCTCGATCATCGCGGCGACCTCGGAGGAAGAGCAGGACTTGAGCTGGCTGTAGACGCACAGCGACTTCTTCTCGACGTGCCAGTAGATCATCACCCCGGGTCCGCGGTACCGCTGGTGCCACTCGGTCATGAAGTTCGAGCTCCAGGAGCCGAACTTCTTGGAGTCGCTCGCGCAGGCGGTGCCCTCGCCCCACCACGCGGCATCGCGGGCGGCGAAGGTGGCGTTGACCAGCCGCACCAGCGCCGCGCGCAGGTTGGTCCGGTTGACGAACAGGTGCCGCACCCGGCGCAGGACGGCCTCGCTCTCGCCGTGCTTGCCGGTGACCGCGACCCGCTTGATGCCCATGTTCGTGCCCAGCGCGAACAACACCAGCAGCAGCCGGCGCCGCAGCACCGCCTTCGGGACCGCCTCCCTGGTGGCGACCGAGGTGAAATCGCCGGTGAAGCCGGTGGCGAACTCGGCCTCCTTGAGGATGTCGATCAGGTCGATGGTGCCCCAGTGGCGTTCGATCTCCGCCTTCAGGGCGACGAGGTTCTCCGGCTCCTCCTGCTTTCCCAGCGGCGAGACCTTGATCCACGGCTCGCCGTGCCTGCGGACGATGTCCACCCCGCCCGTGGTGCCCAGCTTCAGCGCGGTGTCGAAGCGGGTCAGGGCCTCGCGCAGCCGCTTCTTCAGCGCGTCGATGAAGGCGTGGGGGTCCTGGGGCTGGCGGATCGCGTCGTAGTGGACGTCGCGGTTGTCCTCGAAGTCCGGCGGCAGGTCGTCCTCCGGGTTCTGCCACCGGTTCGCGCCCGGCACCCAGATCTCCCGGCGCCGCAGCGCGTCCCGCAGCGCCACGAGCACGCACAGCTCGTACGGGATGCGCTCGACCCGGCCGCGCTCGTCCACGACCGCCGTGCGCCACTCCTCGCGCACCACCCCGCCCAGCGGGATCTTCTCCGCCTCGTCGAAGAACGCCCCCTCCTTCGCGATGGGCTGGTCCAGGTACCGCTTCAGCAGGTCGATGGCGTCCATCACCGGCCGGTAGGCGGTGTTGTTGCACTTCAGCTCCAGCGCGTTCAGCAGCGGCGAGAGCATCCGCCGCCAGTGGTTGGAGTACGACGAGCGCAGCACCGTCCGCACCCGGGCCCGGTAACGGGCCTCGTTCGCCGCGGCCTCCGCCGCCAGCGCCTTCAGTGTGGACTCACCGGCCACCGGATAGATCACCTTGCGGACCGTGCCGCCCGGCTCGGCGACCGCCGCCTCCGCCAGCCGCAGCAGGATGCCCTCCTTGCCGCGCACCCGCTTGAGGTCCTTGGTGAACTCGCCCTCGACCTTCTTCTCCGCCCGCGTGTTGATCCGCTGCACCAGCTGGATGAACAGCTCCACCAACGAGTCGGTGATCTCCGTCTCCCGCACATGGCACAGCGTCGACAGCAGTGTGTACCGCACCGGCCCGGCCGCCGCCCGCAGGTCCGAGGGATACTCCGGCCTTGGGGCACAGCGGTACAGCGGTTAACGCTAGGCCGGTGACCGTGGGCTTCTAGCGCAGCCGATCGGCCGGCGGTTCGGCGGAGGGCCGCCCTTATCGACGGCTGCCTGAACGGCGCTGGCCTGTCGCTCACTCCACCGGGCCCCGCCCGGAATCCTCAGTTTTCGCTGCGGTCAGGGAGAACGATCGCCGCGCAGTGACCTCGAAGGCAAGTGATCGTTTAGGACGGTGTCGGGAAAAAGCGTTCCGCCCGACCTTCGTGATCCATCGGCGCTTTGAGGAGTTCCGCAGTGCTGCGTAGGACGATCGTTTCCGCTCTGACGGTCATGGGGTTGGCCATGGCGGGCGCTGTACCCGCCCAGGCCATCGTGGGCGGCGAGCCCGCGACCGTGAACTCCGCGCCGTACATGGCCAGCGTCCGGGCGCAGACCTGGACCGGCAGCCTCAGCCACATCTGCGGCGGCATCCTGCTCACTGGGAACAAGGTGATGACCGCAGCGCACTGTGTGGACGGACAGGACGCCGGCAAGATGAATGTGGCGTGGGGCGGGCTGAACCGCTCCCGCCTTCCCAAGAACAGTGCGGTCAGCAAGATCAGCATCATCTCCGAGTACAACCCCACCAACCTCATCGGCGATGTCGCGGTCCTCACCCTCAGCACCACAGCAGTTGAGGGCGCTGGGGTCCAGTTTGCGAGACTGGCCACGAGCGACCCGGCGCCAGGAGCGTCCATCACCGTCACTGGCTGGGGCCGCACCCGCCAGCTTTCCGCGGCCCTGCCCGATGAGCTGCAGGCCGTCTCGCTGCCGGTGACCACAGGCGACGCGTGCAAGGCCGCCTACTCCGAGCCCGGTGACCCGTTCACCCTGACCGGCCGGTTCTGCGCAGGCCCCGCCGACGGCAGCCAGGCCATCTGTGAGGGCGACGCCGGCGGCCCCGCCGTCCTCGACGGCGTGGTCGTCGGCATCGTCTCCGGCGGCCGGGGCTGCGGCCTGCCAGATTCCCCCTCCGTCTTCAGCAGCACTGCATATTGGGGCAGCTGGCTCCAGGGCCAGTAGCCACACCAGCCCACACACACAAGCCCGGCCGTGCCCGCAGGCACGGCCGGGCTTTGCTTCGCGAGCAGCGGCGCATGAAGGAAGCCAGGTCAAGATGTCACCGGATCGTGCAGCAGTCCCACCGGCCGTTAACTAGTGCTGCATCAGACAACGTTCGCCCTGTCGGCATCCTTGCCCGGGCCAGGGTGGAGTCGTTCGTGATACGTTCCTGCCGCCGTGCACTGCTGCGAACTGAGGAGGTGAGACCGATCAACGCTTTGACAGGTCGGGCCTCCCTCCCTCGCATGGCCTAGGGAGCGCCCGCAGAGGCATCCCGAAAGGCATGAACCGCTATGCGCTTCATATCTGAGACGTCGTCCGCCGGCGTCCGCGAGCAGCTCTTCACCCTCGGCGACATTCCTGGCGTGTTGTGGACGCCAGAAGGTGCCGTCGCCACTCGTCCGCTCGTCTTGATGGGACACGGTGGCGGTCAGCACAAGAAGGCCCCTGACGTCCTGGCTCGTGCACGCCGCTTCGTGTCCGAATGCGGTTTCGCGGTCGTGGCGGTCGACGTTCCCGCCCATGGTGACCGGCCGAAGGTTGAGGAGTATGACCGGATGGCGACTGAGAACCAGGCTCGCGTGGAAGCCGGTGAAGAGTTGGCCCCGCTGATCGCCGACTTCCAGGCGCTCGTGGCCCGCCAGACCGTGCCGGAATGGCGGGCGGTCCTGGACGCGGTTCAGCAACTCGAGCACGTAGGCGCCGGCCCGGTGGGTTACTGGGGGGTTTCGCTGGGATGCGGACTCGGTGTTCCGTTCGTCGCTGCCGAACCGCGGGTCCGCGCGGCGGTACTGGGCTTGGGCGGGGTGCTGGCGTCGGCCGAGGCCGCCGCGCGGATCACCGTCCCAGTGGAGTTCTTGGTGCAGTGGGACGATGAGCGGGTGCCGCGGGTTCAGAGCTTGGCGCTGTTCGACGCCTTGGCCTCGGCCGAGAAAACGTTGCACGCCAACCCCGGCAAGCACGGGGAGATCCCGGCATTCGAGCTGGAGAGCACGCTGAGGTTCTTCGCCCGGCACCTCGGCTGATATCGCCGCCTGCAGTCCGCGACGCGCTGATCGGGAACCGGATCCCGATCAGCGCGTTCACTGAAACTGGTCGGCGTGGCCGACAGAGTTCAGGTTCGACACATCAACGATGACGAGGGACAGCGCCTGCTGCGGATCATCCGCAGAGGCACCGGGTCAGTGGTGACATGGCGGCGGGCCCAGATGGTCCTACTGTTCGCGCAAGGCATGCCGGTGGCGAAGATCGCCGAGGTGTCGTTCACCAGCGCAGACCGGGTGAGGGATGTGATCCACAACTTCAACACGGACAGCTTCGACTCGCTGTACCCGAAGTACAAGGGCGGCCGGCCGAAGACCTTCACGCTGCCCGAGCGGCGTGAGATCAAGAAGATCGCGAAGTCGAAGCCGACCGAGCACGACCTGCCGTTCTCCACCTGGAGCCTCACCAAGCTGGCGGACTTCCTCGTAGCCGAGGGGGTGGTCGACGACATCAGCCACGAGGGCCTGCGCATCCTGCTCCGCGAGGAAGGCGTACCTTTCAACGCCTGAAGACCTGGAAGACCTCCCGCGATCCGGACTACGCAGCCAAGAAGGCCCGGGTCGAGCACCTCTACGCGATCGCCGACGGCGAGGTCATACCCGAGAACGGCGAGCCCGAAGTGATCTTCTGCGTGGACGAGTTCGGGCCGCTCAACCTGATGCCACACCCCGGCCGTCAGTGGGCCGAACGCGGGGGCAAGCACAAGGACCCCGACCGGGAACCGCGCCGCAGGCGGCGGGCCACCTACAACCGCTACGGCGGCGTGCGCCACCTCTTCGCAGCCCTGGACCTGGCCCGCGACAAGCTCTACGGCCACATCAAGCCGATCAAGAAGCGCACCCAGTTCCTGGAGTTCTGCCGCTACCTGCGCACTCTCTACCCGGCCCAGGTCCGCATCGCGATCGTCTGTGACAACTTCTCCCCGCACCTGACCACGAGGAAGTGCCAGCGCGTCGGCGACTGGGCCACCACGAACAACGTCGAGATCGCCTACACGCCGACGAACAGCTCCTGGCTCAACCGCATCGAAGCCCAGTTCACCGCCCTGCGCTACTTCACCCTCGACGGCACCGACCACACCACCCACAAGGAGCAGGGCAGCATGATCCGGCGCTACATCACCTGGCGAAACCGCCACGCCGACGACCAACGCCTACGGGAGGTCGTCGACAGGGCGAACGTTGCCTGACGCAGCACTAGCTGCTTCTAGCACAGCCGATCGGCCCGGCGGCGGGGTTCGGCGGAAGATCGTTTGATCGGCTTGGGCGTCGTTAGCGTCAGGTCCATGCCAGTGGAGTTTCTGACCGACGAGCAGGCGGCTTCGTACGGGAAGTTCAACGAGGAGCCGACTCGGCCGGAGCTGGAGCGGTTCTTCTTCCTCGACGATGAGGACCGCAAGCTGATCGCGAAGCGCCGCGGTGATCACAACCGGCTCGGGTTCGCCCTCCAGATGTGCACCGTGCGCTACATCGGCCGGTTCCTCCCGGACGACCCGCTGGACGTTCCGTGGGCGGTGGTGGAGTACCTCGGGGAGCAGCTCGGCATCGAGGACGTGTCGTGCGTGAAGCAGTACACCGAGCGCAAGCCGACGGCGTACGAGCACGCGTGGGAGATCCGGGACGCGTACGAGTACCACGAGTACGACGATGCCCAGTGGGGGCGGAAGTTCCGTACGTTCCTGCACGGTCGGGCGTGGACGCACGCGGAGGGGCCGGTGGCTCTGTTCAACCAGGCGGTGGGCTGGCTGCGCCGGCACCGGGTGCTGCTGCCGGGGGTGAGTGTGCTGGCCCGGAAGGTGTCGGAGGTGCGGGCGGTCGCGGAGAAGCGGCTGCACGCCACGGTCGCCAGGGCCGCGCACCGGGCGGACGCGGCGCTGCCCGGGGACCTGGTGGCCACGCTGGCGGTGCCGGAGGGCGCCCGGTTCTCGGAGCTGGAGCGGCTGCGCCGGCCGCCGACGCGGACGACGGGCACGGCGTTCGCGCGGTCGTTGGAGCGGGTCGATGAGATCGGCGCGTTCGGGTCTGGGCCGGGTGCGGCTGTCGCAGGTTCCGCCGAACCGGCTGGCTGCGCTGGCCCGCTATGGGCTGGGGTCGAAGGCGGCGAGCCTGGAGCGGGCGGAGGAGCCCAAGCGGACCGCGATGCTCACCGCGGTGATGCGGCACCTGGAGGCGAAGGCCATCGACGAGGCCCTGGACCTGTTCCAGGTGCTGATGGCCACGAGGCTGATCAGCACGGCGAGGCGGGCGACGGAGAAGGAGCGCCTGTCGACGCTGCCGCAGCTGGAGAAGGCGTCGAGGACGCTTGCGCGGGCGGCGAGGGTGCTGTTCGAGGAGCTGGAGCTGGTGGAGACGCACGGCGCCGACCTGGACGCGGCGGCGCTGTGGGCGGCGGTCGAGGAGGTCGCCCCGCGGGCGGCGGTGATGACCGCGGCCGCGCTGGTGGTGTCCCTGGTGCCCGAGGACGAGGACTCGGCGGACGTCGCGATGCGGGCGGTGCTGACCACCCGCTACAACACAGTGCGCCCGTTCCTGGCGTTGCTGGGTGAGTCGAAGGCGCTGGCGGCGTCGACCGGCGGCGCGCGGGTGCTGGCGGGGGTGAAGCGGCTGCCCGCGCTGGCGCGGCGGCGGGTGAAGGACAAGCCGCTGCTGCCGCGCGAGGTGGACGAGAAGCTGGTGCCGGCCGCGTGGCGCAAGGCGGTGTACGCGAACGCCGAGTTGCCGCAGGGGTCGGTGGACCGGGACGCGTACGTGGTGTGCGTGCTGGAGCAGCTGCACCGGGCCCTGAACAACCGCAAACGTGTTCGCCTCCCCCTCGCACCGGTGGTCCGACCCGCGCGCCCGGCTCCTGGACGGCGCGGCGTGGGACGCGGTGTGCGAGGACGTGCTGGCCGGGCTGAGCCTGGACATGCCCGTCACCGAGCACCTGGCGGAGCTGGTGCGGGCCCTGGACGCGGGCTGGAAGCAGATGGCCGAGCGCCTGGAGTCGGCGGGCAAGGACGCGAAGGTGTCGCTCGACGTCCTGCCCAACGGCCGGGTGAAGCTGAACGTGGAGAAGCTCGGCGCGCTCGGCGAGCCGAAGTCGCTGGCCTGGCTGCGGGGGCGGGTCGAGAAGATGCTCCCGAAGATCGACCTGCCGGACCTGCTGTTCGAGGTCCACTCCTGGACCGGCTTCCTCGACGCTTTCGTCCACCTGGGAGACGGCACCACCCGCATGAAGGACCTGACCACTTCAGTGGTCGCGCTGCTGGTCTCGGAGGCGTGCAACATCGGCATGACCCCGGTCACCAACCCCGGCCACGAGGCCCTGACCCGCTCCCGCCTGGTCCATGTCGACCAGTTCTACCTGCGCGCCGACACCATCGCCGCGGCGAACACAGCCCTGATCGCCGCCCAGTCCGAGGTACCGATCGTGCAGTACTGGGGCGACGGACTGTTGGCCTCGGTCGACGGACTGCGGTTCGTCGTCCCCGTCCGCACGATCAGCGCGGCGCCTTCCCCGAAGTACTTCGGGTTCAAGCGCGGCATCACCTGGCTCAACGCCGTCAACGACCAGGTCGCCGGCATCGGGCAGATGGTCGTCCCGGGCACGCCGCGCGACTCCCTGCACATCCTGGACGCGCTGCTGAACCTGGACGGCGGGGTGAAGCCGGAGATGGTGGCCACCGACAACGCCTCGTACTCCGACATCGTGTTCGGGATCTTCAAGATCCTGGGCTACAACTTCAGCCCCCGCTTCAAGGACCTGGACGACCAGCGGTTCTGGCGGGCGACGATGCCCGGGGTGGAGACGGGGACGTACGGGGTGTTGGAGCCGCTCGCCCGCAACCGCGTGAACCTGAAGAAGATCGAGACGTGGTGGCCGGACATGCTCCGGGTCGCTGGCTCCCTGGTCACCAACCAGGTCCGCGCCTACGACCTGCTGCGGATGTTCGGCCGCGAGGGCCACCCCACGCCGCTGGGGCAGGCGTTCGCGGAGTACGGGCGGATCGCCAAGACCGAGCACCTGATGCGCATGGTCGACCCGGTCGACGACACCTACCGCCGCCAGATGAACCGCCAGCTCACCGTGCAGGAGTCCCGCCACAAGCTCGCCCGCGACGTGTGCCACGGCAAGCGCGGAACCATCCACCAGGCGTACCGCGACGGCATGGAGGACCAGCTCGGCGCGCTCGGCCTGGTCCTCAACGCCATCGTGCTCTGGACCACGAGGTACATCGACGCCGCCGTCGCCCAGCTCGGCGCCGAGGGCCACGAGCTGCGGGACGAGGACATTGCCCGGCTCTCCCCGCTCAAACACCGCAACCTGAACCTGCTCGGCCGCTACAGCTTCACCGCCTCCACCCCGGCCGCCGGCGCCCTGCGCCCGCTGCGCGACCCGGACGCGGCCGGGCTCGGGCTGGACGAGGACGACGAGGAGTAGAGGTCCTCTTGGTGTCTTCCGTCGGGCCCGGATCGTTGTCAGGGTGAGGCGCCGGATCGGGCACGAATGGTCTGGCCAGGAGCACTTCGGCAATCGCACGTCGGTGCCGAAGTGGAAGAACGGAGTTGTCGTAGCCTGCCGTGAGTGCATCAGTTGCCGCGTCAGCTACCGCGCTGCCGACGGCGGCCAAGGCCGCCGTCGGCAGCGCGGGGGAACTCCTGGACGCGGTGCCGCTACCCGCGGACATGCCACCGCGCTGCTGGCTGCTGAGTGTCAGTGCCGACAGTCGCCCGGACCCGTGCCTGCATCATCGCTGTTAGACGACAACGGTGGTCGTGTCACCCCAGCCCCAGCTCCCCACGATCGTACCGCCCCAGGCGCCGGCCCTGAGAAGTACCTTGCCGTCACCCGACACGGACAAATCACCGCTCTCCTTGAAATGGACTCCTCCTTCGGTGGGGCAAGGTGCCTGGATCGTTTTCCAGGATTCGCGGCTGCTGGCGTACTCCAGGGCCATGTACTGACTGACGCCGCTGGCGAGATGGCAGTCCCCCGTCAGCAACCCTTCGATCGTGTAGTGGCCATCGCCGTCGCTCTTGACGGTCACGTGAGCTGTGACGTGGTAGCGGTTTGAGGAGTCGTAGTCGTATTTCACGGTGGCTTTGGCTGTGGCTGCGGAAGCAGGGGCCGACGCAAACCCCACCGTCACGGCCAACGCTGTGACCGCGCAGGCCGCCAGCCGCGGCCACACACGGTCGGCCCTGCCTCGGAGGGTGGCCCGAGTCCTCGTTGCCGCAGCGTATGCCGTACGTACCATCACTGTCTCCTTCAGTCGTATCCCCCGCAGCTGGCTAAACGATCTTTCCTTTGGATGGAAACGGGGCCTTCGAGGCGATTCTCATAAATGTTCATCTGTGAGAGTTCTGCGAGAGCCCCCGCAGTGATCGCGTTTCCGCAGGTCGCCGTTCGCAAAAGTCCTCTCGAAACCCGCACGTTGTGCGAGGCACTTCTGAGAGACTTCCCGGATGGATCTCACGCCCGATCGGGCCGCATTGGCGGTAGAACGTCACACCTGCCCGAACTGTGAAGCACCCGCCGGCTCCGCCTGCCGCACCCGCGGCGGGAAGACCGCCGCGAAGTACCACACCCCCCGCTTCGTCCTCGTCCCCGCGCTCCGCGAGGAACTCGAAGTCCTCGTCCCCGCCGACCGCCACCCCGGCCGCGCGTGGAAGCAGGGCCCAGCGCTCACCGTCGTGCCCGCGCCCCGCACCGAGCGCCCAGTCCGCATCGGGTACGCCAGGACGTCGACCGCCCGGCAGGAGCTGGCGAGTCAGCTCGAAGCCCTCCACCGGGCGGAGTGCCACAAGGTCTTCCAGGAGCAGATCAGCACCCGGGTCAAGGTCCGGCCCGAGCTGGAGAAGGCGCTCGCGCTGGCCCACCAGTTCAAGGAGGCCGCCCCCGAGACGCCCGTCATCCTCACCGTCCACGAGCTCAAGCGCCTCGCGCGCAACGCGGCCGAGCTGATGACGTTGTCCGCCGAGCTCCAGGCCGGCGGCATTCAGCTCGAACTCCTCACCGGGCCGCTCACCGGGATCTACGACCCCAACGGCATGGGCGCGATGTTCTTCGCCGTCCTTGCCGTGGCCGGGCAGATCGAGCGCAACTACATCCGGGAGAAAACCCTCGAAGGCCAGGTCATCGCCGCGTCCAAGGGCAACCACGGCGGACGCCCCAAGGTCATCGACGACGACATGCTCACCTTCGCCGTCGCACTCAAGGACAAGGGAGTCCCCGTCCCCGAGATCGCGAAGAAGCTGACCATTAAGACCGGGAAAAACGCGGGCAAGTCCCCGTCGGTCGCCTCGCTCTACCGGGCGCTCGCGGAAGCCGAGGACGCCGCGGCCCACGACGGCCTGCCGCTGCGGCCCAAGCCCGTACGCATCCGCCGGCCCGAGGACCCGCTCACCCCCGAGGAGATCGACCTCCGCGAACGGCTCCAGGCCCAGCCCCACCCGAACGCCGAGCTGCGGTAGTCCCGCCCACGACCTGCCCCGATCCCGTGATCACCGGCTTAGCGTTAACCGCTGTACCGCTGTACCGCTGTACCGCTGTGCCCCAAGGCCGTACTCCTTCGCCGCCCGCGCCCGCCAGGCCGCCACCAGCTTCCCCGACACGTCCCCGAACAGCTCTGGCGGCAGTTGAAGCCCGCGCACCCGCTGGAGCTTGTTCACCTCCGCCAGCAGACTGTCCAGCCCCAGCGCACCCGGGTCGGCCTTCAGCTCGGTGAAGAACGTGCCCCCGCCGCCCGCGCTGTCCGCGTCCGTGTCGGCGTCCTCGGCGATCAGGTCGTCCAGCCGGGACCGGGTCGCCGCCGACAGCCGACCCATGGTGGCCGCGCAGAACCGTTCCTCGAAGGTGCTGACCGCCTTGCCCACCAGCCGGGCGATCTGTCCCGGGGCCGGCGGCTCCAGCCGGTCCTTGCGGCAGCGGGCCACCACCGCCTCCGCCAGCCGGTCCCGGTTCAGCTCCACCCCGCACAGCTCGACCGCCAGCCACTCCGCGAGCTGGCCCTGGTCCTCCTCCGTGCACTCACGGAAGCCGAACGCGCCCCGGATCTCCATCCGGTGCCGCTTGATCCCCCGCCCCGCCCAGTCGTACGCGGCCCACTCCCCTGCGGGCACCTTCACCTGCTGGGCGACGTACGACACCGCCGGCACCGGGATCTCTTCGGCGTCCTCCGGGAACCGGGCCTCCGCCTCGAAGAACTTCAGCAACAGCGCGAACCCCAACCGGTTAGCCCCCGACTTGTTCCGCAGCCGCTCCTGGTCCTCCTCCAGCAGCGTCCAGACCTCGATCAGGTCCTCCGGCTCCCACTCCTGCCGCACCCCGCGCTCCCTCCGGTCGTCATGACCGGACCAACCTTGCCGAGCACGGCCCTCGATGACCCCAGAAGATCAAAAATGCCGACTAGCACACCCCAGATCCGCTACAGAGAGCTACTTGTCACTCCGCCGTAGCTTCGGGAGAACAGGGCCCTCCAGGAGTGGTCCAGCGCGGCTCGACGATCAACCCGGCCCGGCTGCAGCTTCCCACGGGACCGAACGGGGCCGAGCGGGCCCGGGGCTCGGCGGGCCTGAACGTGGGCTTCAGTCCCGTACCGACGAAACCGCAGGTCAGAGCGGTTTCGCAGCCCTGCCACGGGACTGACGGGGCTCAAGCTCCTAGTTATCAGTAGTTCAAGAACAAGGGAACACGTGTGCGCGCGCGTACGACATCTGTTTCTCTGTGCTGGTGATAACTACGAGGTTGAGCCCCGTCAGACCCGTAGTTCTCCAGGCCAACGCTGTGACCTGCGCTTTTGCGCAACGGGACTGAACGGGCCCGAAGGGCTGGGGGCCCGCACGGGACTGAACCGGCCGCGGAGGGAGGCCCCTTGCCCGAGGGACACGGGACTGACGGGACTCAATTCTCCCGACACGTGAGTCTTCCCGTTCCGGAGGCTTCCGGTGGGCTACGCTCTGCTCGGTCAACTCAGAAGCTCAGTCCCTTCGGTCCCGTAGTCCCGTCGGCGCGGGCCTCGGACACGCGGGGGACCCGACTCGCAGCTGTCCTGTCCCTCGGCGCGCAGCGCCCGTTCTCCCGACGAGGATGCTCATGAGCGCAGAACCCGTGCGCTTCGACGCTGTGGCCGCGGCCCGCCAGATTCATCAGCAGAGCCTCGACCTCGCCCTGCACGAGCTGCCCAGCCTCCCGGCCCAGCACGGCGAGGCGGTCACCGCGCCGCCCCCGGCCCGCGCCGGCGGCCTGCTGCCGACCTCGCTCACCGACCGGGGCAACGCCAAGCTGTTCGCCCGCCTCTACCGGGACCGCTTCCGGTACGTCATCGGGATGGGCTGGCACTGCTGGGACACCTACCGCTGGAAGCTGACCGGCGGCGAGGAGGCCGCCGTGTGGGCCGCGGGGGAGATGGCCGAGCGGTACGCCGACCACGACCCGAGCGGGCGCTTCACGGACCGGCAACTGGCGGGCCACTGCAGGCACTCGGAGTCGACCGCCGGGGTCAAGGCGCTCCTCTTCCAGGCCCAGGCCGCACCGGACCTGCGTCTGGACCCCGACGTCCTGGACGGCGACATCTATGCCCTGTGCACCCCGACCGGCGTGGTGGACCTGCGCACCGGCGTACTGCGCAAACCCGACCCGCTCACCGACATGCACTCGCGCGCCACCACCGTCGCCCCGCTCAAGATGCCGGTGCCCCGCTGGGACAGCTTCCTGCGCGACACCTTCGGCGACGACGACCAGGGCCTGGAGACCACGCGCTTCCTGCACCTGCTGCTCGGCTACTCCATCACCGGGGACGTCGGCGCCCAGGTCCTGCCCTTCCTGTACGGCTCCGGGGCCAACGGCAAGTCGGTGCTCCTGGAGGTCATGACGCAGATCCTCGGCGACTACGCGAACGCCGCGCCGCCCGGCTTCCTCATGGAGAAGGGCAAGTTCACCGAGCACTCCACCGAACTGACCGAACTGCACGGGCGGCGCATCGTCGTGTGCAGCGAGCTCAAGCCCAACGACAGGTTCAACGAGGCGCGCGTCAAGCTGCTCACGGGCGGCGACACCATCACCGCCCGCCGGATGCGGCAGAACTTCTTCACCTTCACGCCCACGCACAAGCTGTGGCTGCTGGGCAACCACCGTCCCGAGGTCGGCACCGGGGGCCATGCCTTCTGGCGCCGGATGCGCATCATCCCCTTCGAGCGGCGGGTGCCCGACGAACGCAAGATCGACAACCTGGCGGCGGAACTCGTTGCCGACGAGGGCCCCGGCATCCTCCAGTGGCTCATCGAGGGCGCCCAGCGCTATCTCGCCACCCGGGACTCGCTGGCCGGGCCGGCCTCCGTGCGGGTAGCCACGGCCGCGTACGAGACGACCGAGGACCACGTCGGACGGTTCGTCACCGAGCGCTGCACCAAGGGCGAGGGGGACGGGCCCAACCCGGAGCTGCGCGTCGAGCAGAAGCTGCTGTACGAGACCTACAGCCGCTGGTGTCTGGACGAGGGGATCCGCGCCTCCACGCCGCGCGCCTTCGCCAGCCGCATCCGCCAGGAACTCGGCCTCGCCTCGCCCGCCGAGATGATCAAGAACAACGCGACCAAGCTCTATCCGGGCATCGCTCTGCTTGCGGAGGGCGTGGAGGGGGGCGCACGATGAAGGACTGCGCCCTGCCCGCCCCCGTAGGGCACCCGTACGATGGAGGCGGAAGTTCCGGACGGCTTCGTCCCACCTGTCCGGGAACCGGCTTCACGAACGACACACCACCAGGCCGACCCGCGGCCGCCCACACGCAGGAGGGCCGACGATGAGCGCACTGCCCCAAGAAGGCGATGTTGCCCAGGAGGTCGAGATCGTGTGGCTCGAGGACCCGATGGGCCTCGACTACGTCCGCCAGTCCCTGGACAAGGTCAACACCCGCAAGGGGCGGCCGCGGTACGAGCGGGACGGCCGCCTCATCGGCTACTCCAACCTCGCGCCGAAGGCGCCCCGCTCCATCGGCAGCGGGCTGTTCGCACGGCGCACCTTCTATCTGCTGCCGCACGACCGCCCCAACCGGCCCGACGACCCCGAGTGCCCCTACAAGGTGGGCTCCCCCCTCGAAGCCGTCGACCCGCGCACACTGGCGCCGGGTGCGGTCGGGGAGAAGACCAGCCGCTCGCAGGGCACTGCGGAGACCGTGCCGGCGCGTTCCTGACCCGGACTCACCAGTCCTGTACGGGACCCGTCATGGTCGAGGTGAAGACGGCCTCACCGTCCTGCCGCCCCACCACCCGGACGGTCATCAGATCGCAGTGCTCGGCCGAGAGCCGGTCCACCTCGATCCAGCACGGGCGGTCGAGTTCGGCGTAGCGGTGGAAGTACGTGGCGGCGCTGGACGGGGGCATCACGAGCGGCGCGGCGAGCGTGCAGGCGGCCTGGCGGGCGGCTTCGAGCAGCACCATCCCCGGCAGGTGGTCCCCGGCGTGGTCGAAGAGGATCGGGTGGTTCAGGTCCGGGGTGAGCAGCCAGCGCGTGGAATCGTCGGTCGGGGTGAGCGCCACATCGGCGGGGGAGTGGCGGCCCACGGAGGCCGGGGTCATCGGCGGGCGGTCCGGCGGGGCGAACGGCGCGGCGGAGTCGTCGCGCTGCGGGCGGCCGGCGCGCAGCCGGGCGTAGACGCGCGGGGTGATGGCGGAGAAGTGTCCCGCCGCATGGGCGAGGGTCGCCCCGTCCCGGCGTATCTCGAACTCCATGCGGAGCTGGCTGACTCTTCGTCCGCTGGTCGTCACCTCCGTACAGCGCGCCTCCATCTCGAAGTCGGTCGGGTGCGGGCCTATGCGTAGGTTCTCCAGGAACGTCGTGTAGGTGAGGTCCCACATCACGAAGTGGTGGCCGAGCGGTACGCCGAGTTCGGCGTGGGCCAGGAACATGCCGGCCTGCCGGAACGTCTCGGCGACCTGGAGCGGATCGTGGCTGCGGCCGTCCGGACTGTTGAAGAGCGTATGGGCCCGCGGCCACTGTCCGGTGAGCGTGAAGCGCAGATCTCCCTGAGCGGTGCAGCCGGTGAGGAACACCTCGGCCAAGGACGCGCGGTGCACGTACTCCTTGGGAACCGTGGTGGTGAGCCGAGGCATTTCGGGCAGTTCGGTACTTCCACCGGCGATGGACAGAGCCATGAGGACCCCCATCTTGAACGTGCGGTCAGCGACGACGACTATAAGATACGGACCTACCGGTTTTCTTCGCGTGAGCCCTAAAGTAAAATCTTTGCCAAGTGCGGCCTGGTTACTTGAGGGGAGCATTCCGGTTAGTGCCGTCCCGGACGGCCTTAAAAGCAGGGGAAACGCCGAGATAAGCGGACGTAACGGATATCCGTTGATCCTGGAGTGAGGAAAAGCGCCAGTAAAGAAACCCGGTGCGCGTGTTGTTTTTCGTAGTGAATCCGGGGCGACCGTCAGAACAGACAGGGAGATCACTAGATGAACGCACCCCTCTGCACGCTCCGTCTCGCCGCTGTCAACATCGACGGCGTTCTGCTCAACGACACCTTCAGTCCCGTTCTGCATCAGCTCGTGGTCGAGTGGGGCGGCACCTACACCGCCGATCTGGAGCGGCGGCTGCTCTCGCAGACGCAGGCCGTCGCGGCGCGTGCCGCGGCCGAGGCGACCGGGATACGGGCGACCGAGGAGGAGCTGGTCCGGGCCTACTTCGCCGCACGCGAGCGGTACGTGGAGCGCCACCCCGTCCAACTCCTCGACGGAGCGGTGTGGTTACTGGAACGCCTCCAGGGCATGGGCCTGGACCTCGTGTGCTACGGCGGCCTCGGCGTCAGCCACTTCGAACGCCATTTGGGGGAGCGGGCGTCCTGGTTCACCGCCCCCCGGTACATCTGTACCAATGACTTCCGTCCCGGCATCCGCGAGATCGTCGAGGGCGTCTTCGGCCTCCGCCGCGAACAGGTCCTCTTCATCGACGACGCGGCCTCCTTCGCCGCCCGTGCCCGGGAGTTGGACGTCCCCTTCATCGGGCACCCCAGCGCCTTCGAACACGGATTCCAGCCGGCCCTGATGCGCGAGACCGGCGCGCGGCACGTGGTCGGCTCCCTGCACGAGATCGACGAGGACCTGCTGCGACGACTCGACCACGAGGCGGCCGAGGGCACGGTGTGGCGGGGCTCCGCCGAGGCGGTGTGCGCATGAGCGGCACGGTGGCCCCCGTCCTGGAGGGGCGGGTCGCGCTCGTCCACGGCGCCAGCAGCGGCATCGGCGCCGCCGCCGCCCGGGTCTTCGCCCGGCACGGCGCCGCCGTCGTTCTGACCGCCCGCCGGGAGGACCGGCTCCGCGCCCTGGTCGAGCAGGTGCGCGCCACCGGCGCCGACGCCTCCTACGAGGTGCTGGACGTACGCGACGGGGAGGCCGTGCGCCGCGTCGTGGAGCGCACGGTGGAGCGGCACGGCCGCCTGGACGCGGCCTTCAACAACGCCGGTGTCGGCCTCCCCAGAACCCCCATGCACCTCATCGACGACGCGACGTACGAACACGTGGTGGGGACCAATGTCACCGGCGTGTGGAACTGCATGCGCCATGAACTCGCGGCCATGGTCGAGGGCAAGGGCGGTGCGATCGTCAACACCAGCAGTGTCGGCGGGCTGGTGGCCTCCTCGACCGGGGCGCCCTACATCGCCTCGAAGCACGCGGTGATCGGCCTGACCAAGGCGGCTGCCGTCGAGTACGCCCCCCACCACATACGGGTCAACGCGATCGCCCCGGGGCTGACCCGCTCCGAGATGATCGACGCCTGGTTCGCGCGCTCGCCGGAGGCGGAGGAACGGGCCCACCGGTCCGCCCCCCAGGGCCGCGCGGCCGATCCGGAGGAAGTGGCCGAGACGGCGGCCTGGCTCTGCAGCGATCTGGCGAGCTTCGTGACCGGGGCGACCGTGCCCGTGGACGGAGGCAGGACCGCCTGGTGAACCCGGACCGCGGCGCTGCTCCTGGTTCCGACCCTCCCAAGGAGCAGCGCACGCGGGCTGGTTGGGGGTAGAGTACGACCCGTTTGGTTTTGTTCGCCGTCGGAGGAGGGCCATGGCACAGCAAGAGCGTGCAATACGGACCCGGCGGGCTGTTATCGAGGGCGCCGCCGCGGTCTTCGCCGAGCGGGGTTACACCGCGGCGACGATGGCCGAGATCCTCCAGCGGGCCGGAGTGACCAAGGGCGCCCTCTACTTCCACTTCGATTCCAAGGAAGCGCTGGCGCGAGGCGTCATCGAGGCGCAGATCGATTCCGGGCAGTGGGCGCCGCGCGATTTACGGCTCCAGGAGTGGGTCGACGTGGGGATGACGCTGGCCCACCGCATACCCCGCGACGTCATTCTGCTCGCCGGTATCCGGCTCTCGGCCGATATGCACGGGCGGAAGTTGTTCGGAAGTGCCTGGCCGGCCTGGGCCGAACTGGGCACCAAACTCCTCACCGAGGCCAAGGAACAGGGCGAGGTGCTGCCGCACGTCGACCCCGAGCAGACCGCGCAGTGCTTCCTCGGCGCGTGGATCGGCACCCAGGTCGTCTCCGAGGCGGAGTCCGAATTCGCGGATCTCGACGAGCGCATCTCCGTGCTCTACAACCACATGCTTCCCGCCGTGGCCACGCCGGCGGCGCTGGTCAGACTGGACACCGCGCCCGACCGGGGCGCCCGGGTCCTCGCCGAGATCCAGGGCTCGGCCGAGAAGGAGTACGCGGTCTCCGAGGCGTGACGGCACGCCGCGCTTGAGAGCGCCTCGAATCCCGCTGCCGCCGACCGCGCCGTGATCCGGTGCGGTCGGCGGCGGTATCGGTGGCGGACGGTGGCCCGTCCGGCCGCCGTACCTGCGTGAATCCGCCCTTCCCCCCAGTTCAGGCGTTGATCGCGGTGGACGTGGGTCAGGAATCCGGTACCCCGTCATAAACCAACCAGACGTGCGGTTTGCTATTCTTTCGGGGTCAGGACACCGCTGTCCGCGGAAAACCGGAGTGGGGGACTCGGCGTGCCGCTCAGGGCGGATTGAGGAGGAACCCATGGTCAAGCAGGAGCGGGCCGCCCGCACACGTCGTGCGCTCATCATCGCGGCCGCGGAGGTCTTCGCCGAGGACGGATACGCCCTCGCCTCGCTCCCTGCGATCAGCAAGAAGGCCGGCGTGAGCACCGGGGCGCTCCACTTCCACTTCGCCAACAAGGACGCGCTGGCGGCGGCGGTCGAGGAGACGGCGGAGCTGGCCCTGCGGAGCCTGGTCGAGGAGTGCGGGGCATCGGCGACGACGCGGCTCCAGCGGCTGGCCTGCACCATCACCCGGCTGCTCGACGCCGTGGTCGCCGACCCGGTGACCCGGGCGGGCCTGCGGCTGGGCGGCGACCCCTCCCGCAAGACCGGCGGCGGCGCCCTCGCCTGGTGGTACGGATGGGTCGGTGAGCTGCTCGTCGGGGCCAGGGAGGCGGGCGAACTCCCCGAGCAGCACTCGGCGGAGGGCGCCGCCGCGGTGATCTCCGCGGCCCTGGCCGGGGTGGTGCTGCTCGACGGCGTCCGCGGGTCCGAGCAGGGGTCGTGCGCGGGCATGGTCCCGTTCCGGGAGTTCCTGCTCTCCTGGCTCTCCGTCTCCGTACCGCCGCAGCGGCCGGCACCGGGCCGGAGCAGACCCGGCCCGGTGGTCCCCTCGGGCTGACGGGGCATCGGGTCCTGTGGGCCTTGAGCCGTACTCCAGCACGACACCGCATCCTTGGTCCGCTGATCCGGGCCGTTGGAGAGGGGGCCAGCACGGATGTCGTCGCACCCAGGACAAGGGGCCGAGTACGCGATCCCGGTCGCGGCTCCCGTCGGCGTGGTCTACGGGCTGCTCGCCGACCCGCTCCGATGGCCCGTGCTCTTTCCGTCGTACGTCCATGCCGAACGCATCGACACCGACGGCTCCCGTGAACTGCTCCACCTGTGGGACATGACGAGCGACGGCCCGCGTGCCCTGCACGTACGCCGCCGGCTGTACCCGCACGAGCGGACCATCACGACCGAGCGGATCGACCCCGCCACCCAGCAGACCGTGGGGCGCGGCGTCTGGCGGGTGACGACCGACGGCAGCGGCGGCAGCGTCCTGAGCCTGCGGCGCGAACGGGTGGCCACCCCGTACCCCGCGCCCTGGACGCCCGGGGCGGACCAGCCGCCGGACACCGAGGTCAGGTCGCGGCTCGACGAGGTCAGGGCGGTCGCCGAACGCTGGGAGCGGCTGGACGAACTGCTGCTCGCCTTCTCCGACAGCGTGCGCACCACGGGCCCGCCCGAACTCGTCTACGACTTCCTCCAGCACATCGAGAACTGGCCCGAGCTGGTCCCGCACATCGACCGGGTCCAGGTCGGCACGGACGCCCCGGGCGTCCAGATCGTCGACATCGACAGCATGGCCTGGGACGGCGGCGACACCGTCACCTCGGGCGCCGTCCGGCTCGGCTTCCCGGCCGCCGGATACCTCGTCCACAAGGACGTGGTGGCGCCCCAGATCCTCGCGGGGCACACCGTCCGGTGGTCCCTGGTGCCGGACGGTTCGGGACTCACGGTGGTCTGTACGCACTCGGTGATGCTCAGGGAAGAGGCGCTGGCCTCGTTCCTCGGTGCCGGTGCCACCCTCACCGACGCGCGCCACGAGGTGCGTACGGGGCTGGGGCAGGCGGCCACCGAGATTCTCGGGCTGGCCAAGTGGCACGCGGAGAGCGCCCTGCGCCGCGTGGGGTGATCACAGCGACCGCACCGGCAGGACCGACGAGGAGGAGCACGCCGATGGGCAGGGTCTTGCGCTTGCAGCAGCCCGGAGCGAGGAACGTCGGCGGCGCCGTGTCCGCCGACGGCTCCTCCCGGCACGTCGACGCCCCCGGCGATCCGGGCCCGGTCCACCCCCGGACCCCGGCGGGCCGGGGCGCGCTCCTGGCGGACGAGCGGCCGGCCGGCTCCCACCTGCCGCCCTTCCACGTGGCCGCGCCGCCGCCGACCGCCGTAGTCCAGCGCGCCCGGCGGCTGGAAGGGCTGCTCGGGGACCCGCGCGACCGGAGCAACCCGTACGGCCACCACGCCCTCGCCCACGGGGCCGGGCGCAGGCCCTTCGACGGGCTCGGCGGGCTGGTCGAGGCAGAGATCCGGCCTGTCGCCAAGGGCGGCCACTTCGCCGGGGGAGAGGCGCTGGCCGCCGCCCTGCGGCCACTGCTGCGCCGCGATCCCGATCTGGGCCACGCCCTCGTCACCGCCGCCCTGGCCGCCGTCCCCGACTCCGAGGCCCCGCTGCCGGCCCGGACCGTGGAACTGGCCCGGCTGATCGGCCCCGCCGCGCTCGGCGCCGCCGCGGGAACCGCGCTGCGGGCCGCCGTGCGCGCCGTCGCCGAGGGGGAGCGCGGGACGCCGGGGCTGTCGCGCTGGCGTGCCTCCCTCGCCCGGAGCTTCGCCGACCTGCTGGCCTGCGAGAGTCTGACGGCGGTGGCGCTGCGTTCACTCAGCCGCCCCTCCGGAACGGGCGACGCGGTGGTGCGGGCGGCGGCGTGCTGTGTCGTGCCCGCGCTGGCCGCCGAGATCCTGGACGAGGCCGTGCTCACGCTCGGCGAATGCGGCCACGGGCGCGACAGCGCCGCCCTGCGCTGGTGCCTGCGGGCGGCGGAGGGGGCGGCCCGGGTGCGCGAGGCGAGCGGTACGGCCGAGAGCAGGGCTCAGTTGCTGCGCGCGCTGCCCTCGTCGGCCGGTCCCGGGGGCGGCCGCGCCGCCGTACGCCCGGCCGGGCCGTACACCGGAGCGGCGAGCGGCGACGCGGACGCCCGCGACCCGCTGGCCGGACTGCTCGGACTCCTCGACGCGGCCGCCGCGGACCGGGACGGAACCGGCCCCGAGGCCGGACGGGCCCGCGCCGCCGGACGGCTGCTGGCCGAACGGCGGCTGCTGACCGGACCGGAGGGCAAGGTGCCCGGGACGGGCGCGGCGGCGGCCGAGCGGTACGCCCAACTCCTCACCGCCTGCGTGGTGCTGGCGGTCCGCCGGGACACCGCCCGGTACGGCCGCGGCGGCTTCCTCGCCTCCGGGGGGTGGACCCCGCTGGCGCTGGCCCGCGCGGTCCAGCGCCTCGGGCTGCCCCCGGTCGGGCCCTTCGACGGGGCCCAGGCCGGGGTCGAGGCGGAGCTGGACCGGCGCGACCGGATGGGCGTCGACACCGACCTCCACGCCACCAGGGTCCTGTGGTGAGCGCCATGAGCACGGCGCCGCTGTACGTGGGCGGCCCGGACGGCCCGTGGGACACCGTGCAGGACCGTTTCAGCAGTGCGGGTCACGTGGTCGTCCACACCACCTGGGGGGTGTGGGCACCCTCCGCGCTGCTCGACCCCGATCTGCGCCAGACGCTGGGCCGGGACTGGCCCCGCTACCGGCAGTTCCCCGCGACCGGGCAGCGGCTCGGCTTCGCGGCCTCGCGCTACGTCATGAAGTACACGGTGGCCGAGGCCCTCGAAGTGCCCGTCGGGGCCATCGACTTCACCTTCCGGCCCGGTGGCCGGCCCGGGGTGCGGGGGTGGGACGAGCTCTCGCTGAGCCTCGCGCACACCGACGAACTCCTCGTCGTCGCGGTCAGCCGCACCGGACCGGTCGGCGTCGACATCGAACGCGCCGACCGCTCCATCCCCTTCGACCTGATGGGCGAGGAGATGTGCACACCCCGCGAGGTGCGGCGGCTGGCCCAGCTGCCCCCGGAGCGGCAGCGCGCCGAACTGCTGCGGCTCTGGACGCTGAAGGAGGCGTACACCAAGGCGCTCGGCTACGGCCTGCGCCACAGCTTCTCCCGGGTGGGCTTCGAGCCGGACGCCGAGGGGCGGGCCCGGCTGGCCGCGCCCGCCCCGGACCCCGACGCCTGGACCTTCGCCACCCACCGGGTCCAGGAGCGGTATCTGGTGAGCGAGGCCCACCGCGGCCCGCTGCCCGGCCGCGACGCGGGCCCGTCCCCGGCCGCCGACGGCCGGGGCGCGGGGGACGAGGGCGCGCGGGACCGGGAATGAGCGGCGGACGCCCGAGTCCGGGAGGCGTTCTCTGCGCGACGCACACCGCGTCCGCGAGCGCCTCCGACGGCTCCCATGTGATCGAGCTGCACGGCGCGCTGACGCCCGCCGATGCCGACCGGCTCGCCGCCCGGCTCGTCGAGCGCCACCATGCCTTCTCCGTCCTGGTCACCGGCCTCACCGACAGCCGGCACACCCTGACCCTGATCCCGCGCGAGCCCGACGTGGGCGGCGCGCCGCTGACGCCCGAACTCCTCGCCGACCTCCTGCTGCTGCCCGGCGGGGCGCGGACCGTGCCGCTGTCCGGCACCCAGCTCGACCGGGTCCGGGCCGCCGTCGGCGCGCCCGGCGATCCGGGACGCCAGGTGGAGCAGGTCGCCCTGCGCTGGACGGGCCAGCTCGACCCGCACCGCTTCGTGGCCGCCTGGCAGTCGGTCGCGGCCCGCGAAACGGTGCTGCGCAGCGCCTTCGACTGGGTGGCGGCCCCCCGGCTGGTGCTGCACGACCACGCCGACATCGAGGTTGCCCACCGCTCCCGTTCGGCGCTGCGCTCCTGGAACGACTTACTGGAAGACGACCGGGCGCGCGGTTTCGCGCTGCACCGCGCCGGGCTGCTGCGGCTCACCCTCTTCGAGGACGTCCCGGCCACGGCGGATGCCTCCGTGCCGTGCACCCGGGTCCTGCTGACGTACCACCGGGCCCTGCTGGACGAGCGGGCCGTCCACATCCTGCTGCGGGCCTTCTACCGCGCCTATCTGGCGGGCGGGGTCCTGCCCGGCGGGGAGCGGCGCCCCGATGTCCGCGACCACGCCCACTGGCTGGCCGCGCAGTCCCCGGACGCCGCGCGCGCCTACTGGGCCTGCGCCGCACCCCCGCCGGACGCCTGGTCGGGGCCTGGACGGCCGGGCGGCTCCACCCGGCAGAGCGGCGACGCCCGCGTACGGCGCCGGCTCAGCCCCACGCAGGCGCTGCGGCTGCGGGCCTGGGCGGCCGACCGGGGCGCCGGCGAGTCCAGCGCGCTCCACCTGGTCTGGGCGCTGCTGCTGCACCGGGCCGCGCGGGAGACGCCTGGCCGCCCGGCCGAAGTGACCTTCGGCGTACGGCTGTCGGCGCGGGACGTCGCGATGCCCGGCTCCGCCGACGTCCCCGGCCTGCTGGGCGGCCGGGTCCCCCTCACCGTGACGGTGGACCCGGCGGAACCCGTGGACGCGCTGCTGCTGCGGCTGCGGGACGCCGGACTCGACATGGCCAACTACCCCTGGGCCAGCGACGATCTGTTGAACCGGTGGGCCGGACGCGTGGTGCGGCCGGCGGACACCACCGTGGACTTCGACAGCAGACCGCCGATGGTCCCGGCCGTGCGCGCGGAGCTGGAGGCGCACGGCATCCGCGTCGACGTACCGAGGCTCGTCGGCGGCTCGGGCGGCCCGCTCACCCTGGTGGCGCGTCACGAACCCGACGGGAGCCTCGGCCTGACCTCCCTCTACGACCGCGCGGTGCTCCGCGACGACGACGCGGCCCTGCTGCTGTCGCAGTGCGTGCGGATGCTGCGCGCCCTGGCCGAGTTCCCCGGCGCGGACACCACCGTCGGGCAGCTCGTCGCGGTCCTCGACGGGGTGGACGTGCCGAGGGCGGCGGAGCCGCCGGCGGCGTCCGGGAGCGGGGCGGCGGGGGCCGGGGTGCCGGTCCTCACCACGCTGCGGCGCGGTGAACCCGGGGCGGACGTCATCTGCCTGGTCGCGCAGGAGGGCGTCGTGCCCGGCGCGCACCGCCGTTTCGCCCGGCTCCACGAGGGGCCCGAGTGCATCGTCGAACTCCGCTGCCAGGGACCCCCGTTCACCCTGCCGTCCGCCCTCGCGGAGAGGGTGAGCGGATCCGGGCTGCTCCTGTGCGGATGCGGACCGGCCGCGGTGACGGCGTACGAGATCGCGCGCACGGTCGCGTCCGGCCGGGACCCGGTCGTGGTCATGGTGGGCACGGGGAGCGCCGAGGCGAGCGCGGACGCGCTCGCCGCCGCGCTGCGGTCCGTGGTGACGGGCCGGGCGTAACCGGACCGTGCCGGTACGGCGCGCCCGGATACCGGCGGTGCGAGAGCGCCCCGCCGGGCACATCGGAACAGGTCTGAGGAGGCCGTCATGACGAATCCGGAGACCGGCGCGCAGGTGGCGGGCGATCTGCTGCGCGTGGAGCGCGGCCGGGCCGACGCCGAGGAGGTGGCGGCGCTGACCGTCCTGCTCCTCGGGCTGCGTCCCCGGGCCCGGCGGCGCGGCCCCGAGCGGCCCGAGCGGGACCGGCACCCGCTGCCGGAGCCGCGGGCGTACCGCGCGCCCGGCAGTTGGCGGTGACGGGATGTCGTACGCCCTCAGGGAAGGAACGGACATGACGGTGGCAGTGGACTCCGGCCGTACGGGAGCGGACACGGGACAGGGCGGCGGGCGGGTCGCCGAACTGCACGCGATCCGCGCGCAGGCCCTGAGCGGACCGAGCGAGAGGGCCACCGAGGCCCAGCACGCCAAGGGCAAGCTGACGGCGCGCGAGCGGATCGCGTTGCTGC
>NZ_JBSFHN010000044.1:0-58618 GCF_053597115.1 Streptomyces sp. NPDC001515 | reverse complement strand
GCTCTAACTTGCGGTAACCATACCCCATTAACCCGGGGGGCGGGGCCGCGTCCCGCCCCGGGGGGGCCCGGGCCCCCCCCCATCCCGGGTCGCGCCCCCCCCCCCCCGCGGCCCGGCGGGGCCGCCCCGCCGATGGCGTCCGGGCCCCTCTGTGTCCACTCGGTCACCGCGTGCGGTGTCAGGCGGCCGTGCGGCCGTTCACCAGGCGCGGCAGGATCCGGAAGCCGATGCCTCCGGCGATCATCGTCGCGGCGCCGATGAGCAGGAACGTGGTCTCGGCCGCACCGGTCTCGGCCAGCTCGTCCTTGCCCTTGCCCTGCTCGGCCGGCTGGTTGCCGACCGAGTCGGTGTCGGTGTTGTCCGCGCACTCGGCGCCGTCGAGGTCGACGGTGCAGGTGCCCGTGCCGCCGTCGTTGGAACCGGCGCTGGCGTTGCCGGTGGTGCCGGCCCCGGCGCTGGTGCCCGCGTCCGTACCGGCGTCGGTACCGGCGTCCGTACCCGCGTCGGTGCCCGCGTCCGTACCGGCGTCAGTACCAGCATCCGTACCGGCGTCCGTACCCGCATCGGTGCCCGCGTCCGTACCGGCGTCAGTACCAGCATCCGTACCGGCGTCCGTACCCGCATCGGTACCGGCGTCCGTACCCGCGTCCGTACCGGCATCGGTACCCGCGTCGGTGCCGGCGTCCGTACCGGCGTCCGTACCCGCATCCGTACCGGCGTCGGTGCCCGCGTCCGTACCGGCGTCCGTACCCGCATCCGTACCGGCGTCCGTACCGGCATCGGTACCGGCGTCGGTGCCCGCGTCCGTACCGGCGTCGGTACCGGCATCCGTGCCCGCGTCGACGCCGCCGCCGGCGTCGCCGCCCTCGGACTCGCCCTGCGGGTTGAGGCCCGCCTTGGCGCTGATGCCGTTCTTGTCCACATCGGCCTTGACGGACAGACCGCCGACACCGACATCGATACCGACGGCCTGCGCCGCGCCGGCGGCCGTGAGCGAGGCGCCCGCGGCGATCACCGCACCCGCGGCTATCCGCGCGACGCGGACTCGCGTCTTCTTTGTCATGTGCTGCTACCCCCAGTAGCCGTTCTCGTCAATGGAGCAGCCATACGCGGGGCACGGCCCGGCGGGGTTCGCTCCGAGCGCCGGCCCACGTCGCGTGGCCGTGCCGCCCGCCCCCGATCACACCCGTCCCAGACATACGCATGCTGCCTTAGCACCCTGTCCAGAGTTAAGGACTACGTCAAGGCCATTGCGCGCAATGTGCCCCGTTTTGGGGAGAGTTGATCCTCATTCAGGGTCACGACTGTGACGCACTCGCCACGCGTTCTACGCAACTCGCAACGTCAACTCCCTTTCGCGCCCCCCGAATTTCCGCGCGCCTGGCGGACGGGCCGTGCGAACCGGCGCACATCTGCCCGCCTCCCGGCGTCCACCCCCGGTTCATCCCGGCGCACCAGACTGCGGACGTCCCGCACGCCCCCTGCTCCGAACCTGGTGAGATCCATGCAGAAACGAACCGCCGCCCTCGCGCTGACCCTCGCGGTCTCGGCGCTGCTGCCGGTGACCGCACCGGCCCAGGCGGCGCCGCCCTCCGAGCGCGGCTCCGCGAACGGCTCCTACGCGACGAAGACGCCGTACGCCCCCCAGCAGAACCCGCGCTCCTACCAGCGGGCACCCAAGGGTTTCGTCCCCGTCTTCACGGAGAACGTGTCGCGCCACGGTTCGCGCGCGGCCTCGGACAGCGAGGACGGCGATCTGATCCTCGCGCTGTGGGAGAGGGCGCGCGCCGAGGGACAGCTCACGCCCTCGGGCGAGCGGTTCGGCGCGGAGACGCGGTCGCTGCTGGCCGCGATGGAGCGGATCGGGTACGGACAGCTCAGCGGCCGGGGCGTACGCGAGATGCGGGAGACGGCGGCCCGGCTCCAGGAGCGGCTCCCCGGACTCTTCGCGCGGATGGCCGAGCGCTCCGAGCGCATCGACGTGGTCAACTCCGGCAAGGACCGGGCCGTCGACAGCGGGAACCTGTTCGCCGGGGCGCTCGCCGCGAAGGTCCCCGCGCTGGCGCCGCTCATCGGCCCGGCCCGCTCGGACGCCGATCTGCTCTACTTCCACAAGGCGGCGGGCGGCGCGGAGTACCGGGACTACGTGGAGAACGACGCCCGGCTCGCCGCGACGCTCGACGCGATCACCGACCAGCCGGCCACGCACACCGCCGCCCGCCGGGTGCTGGAGAAGATCTTCACGCCGCGGTTCGTGCGGCGGATCTCGGCGGGCGAGTTCGCCTCCGTCGCCACGGACGTGGAGGCCGCGCAGGCCGTCTACGCGCTCTACGCCATCGCCCCGGCCATGGCGGAGGAGGGCGACTGGGACATGTCCCGCTGGATCGCACCGCGCGAGGCCCGCTGGTTCGCGTATCTGAGCGACGCCGAGGATTTCTACGAGAAGGGTCCGGGCTTCGACGACAGCGACATCACGTACCGGATGGCGAACGTCCTGCTCGACGACTTCTTCGCGAAGATCGACGCCAAGCGGAACGGCACGGGCGGTCTCGGCGCCGAACTCCGCTTCACCCACGCGGAGGAGATCATTCCGCTGGCCGCCCTGATGGGGCTGCCCGGCAGCACGCGGCCCGTGTCGCCGGAGCGTCCGTACACCTACGCCGACAACCCCTGGCGCGGCGCGTCGGTGGCCCCCATGGCGACGAACATCCAGTGGGACCTCTTCCGGAGCGAGAACGGCGACGGGAGCGCGTACCTCGTGCGGATGCTCTACAACGAGAAGGAGACGGCCTTCCGCGCGGGCTGCGCGCCGGTGGCGAAGGGCAGCTACTTCTACGAGGTGGACGAGCTGAAGCGGTGCCTGGGGCGCGAGGCGTCCTGAACGTCCGCCGCACGCGGCGACGGGCCCGGGAGCGGCTGCTCCCGGGCCCGTCGCGGCCGGACTACTTCTCGCTCTGCTTGCGCCAGCGGATGCCGGCCTCGATGAAGCCGTCGATCTCGCCGTTGAAGACGGCCTCGGGGTTGCCCATCTCGAACTCGGTGCGCAGGTCCTTGACCATCTGGTACGGGTGCAGGACGTAGGAGCGCATCTGGTTGCCCCAGGAGTTGCCGCCGTCGCCCTTGAGGGCGTTCATCTTCGCCTGCTCCTCCTGACGGCGGCGCTCCAGGAGCTTTGCCTGGAGGACGTTCATCGCGGAGGCCTTGTTCTGGATCTGCGAGCGCTCGTTCTGGCAGGAGACGACGATGCCGGTGGGCAGGTGGGTCAGGCGCACCGCGGAGTCGGTGGTGTTGACGCCCTGGCCGCCGGGGCCGGAGGAGCGGTAGACGTCGACGCGCAGCTCGGACTCGTCGATCTCGACGTGGTCGGTCTGCTCGACCACGGGCAGCACCTCGACGCCCGCGAAGGAGGTCTGGCGGCGGCCCTGGTTGTCGAAGGGCGAGATGCGGACGAGCCGGTGCGTGCCCTGCTCGACAGAGAGGGTGCCGTAGGCGTAGGGCACCTCGACGGCGAAGGTGGTCGACTTGATGCCGGCCTCTTCCGCGTACGCCGTCTCGTAGACCTCGGTCTTGTAGTTGTGCTGCTCGGCCCAGCGGAGGTACATGCGCTGGAGCTTCTCGGCGAAGTCCGCCGCGTCCACGCCGCCGGCCTCGGCCCGGATGGTGACCAGGGCCTCCCGGGCGTCGTACTCGCCGGACAGGAGGGTGCGCACCTCCATCTCGTCCAGCGCCTTGCGGACGGACTCCAGCTCGGCCTCGGCCTCGGCGAGCGTGTCCGCGTCGTCCTCGGCCTCGGCCAGCTCGAAGAGGACTCCGAGGTCGTCGATCCGGGCGCGCAGCGCCTCGGTCCGCCGGACCTCGGCCTGGAGGTGCGAAAGTCTGCTGGTGATCTTCTGTGCCGCCTCCGGGTCGTCCCAGAGGGACGGCGCGGCGGCCTGCTCCTCGAGCGCGGCGATGTCCGCCCTCAGCGCATCCAGGTCCAGGACGGCCTCGATCGACCCCATGGTCGAGGAGAGGGACTTCAGCTCTTCGGAAATATCGACGACTGCCACGGGTCCAGCCTAACGGCTGTCGGCGCGGACGTTCCTCGGGCCGCTCGATCACCGGCCCGGGGGCGGTGGGGAGAGCCGGGTCAGGGGGTGGCGGGCGCCGAGTTCTCGGTGTCCTGGGGGGAGGCTCCCGCGTCGTCGCCGCCCAGGGCCAGCCAGCTGCCGGCGCCTATCGCCGCGGCGAGGAGGAGGGCGGCGGCGCCGAGGGTGAGCCGGCGTTTGCGGAGGGCGGCCTGCTTGTTGCGGGCGGAGCCGGGGCGGGGGCGGCCGGGCGCGCGGGGGGCGCGGGCGGTGCCGTGGGGGCCGCCGGAGAGTTCGTCGGGGGCCGGGACGCGCATGCTGGTGTGGGTGTCGCGGTTGGAGTCGGGCGAGGAGCCCGGGACCAGGGGGACGGCGCCTCGGCGGCGGGGCTCCTCTGCGGCGGGGGTGTACTGCTGTTCGTCGTACGGCTCCGGCTCGGGCTCCTCGTCGGGTTCGTCGACGTCCAGCGGCGGTATGCCGGCCAGATTCGGGAGCTGTTCGCGCAGCCGGGCGGCCAGCTCCGAGGCGCGCAGCCGGGAGGCGGGGGCCTTGGCCAGGCACTGCACGAGCAGTTGCCACAGCTCGTCGGGGATGCCGGGCAGCGGGACCACGGTCTCGGTGACGTGGCGGCGCAGGACGGCGCCGGGGTGGCCGCCGCCGAAGGGCGTGAAGCCCGCGAGCAGCTCGTACAGCACGGTCGCCAGGGCGTAGATGTCGACGGCGGCGCGCGGCGGCAGGCCCTCGACGATCTCGGGCGCCAGATAGTCGGGCGTGCCGATGATCTTGGTGGCCTTGGTGCGGCGCGGGGTGTCGATGAGCTTGGCGACGCCGAAGTCGGTGAGGAGCGCGGGGTGGGCGTTGCCGGGGCCGAGCGGTCCCTCCATGTCGAGCAGGATGTTCTCCGGCTTGACGTCGCGGTGGACCACCCCGGCGGCGTGCGCAGCGGCCAGCGCGTCGGCGACGTCCGCGACGATCGCGACGGCGGCCTCGGGAGCGAGCCGGCGCTCGCGGTCGAGCCGGGTGCGCAGATCGGTGCCGCGCACCAGCCGCATCACCAGGGCCAGGTCGTTGCCGTCGACCACGAGGTCGTGGACGGCGACGACATGGGGATGGTCGAGGCCGAGCAGGGCGGTGCGCTCCTGGACGAACCGGCCCACGAGCTCCTGGTCGGACGCGAGGTCCTCGCGGAGCAGCTTGACGGCGACGGGGCCCTCGGGTCCCTCGCCGAGCCACACCGTGCCGGCGCTGCCGCGCCCCAGGATCTGATGGGCGGTGTACCGGCTGCCGATTTTCCGTGCCAAGACTGCTCCCTCAGCGGCTGGCGATGGACGTCGCTCCACAACCCCCGGTCGACAAAGTTACGCGGCGATCGGGGGGTCGCGTCCCGTGGATGGCACCATCCTTCGCTTCTGCGGGCGAAATGCCTCGGAATTGGCCCGCGGAAGTCGATATAGCTACAGGGTCAGGGAGGTTCCCGGTCAGTTTCCGCCGGTTCCGCTGCTTCCGGAGGTGCCGCCGCCGTCGCCGCCCAGCTTGGAGATCCAGCCGGTGACGGTGTCGACCGCGTCGGTGATCGCGTTCCAGTAGCTCTGCCCCTGGCCGATCCAGTCCTTGAGCGGGGTCAGCTCCCAGATCAGCCAGCTCGCGACGAAGAGCAGCACCAGCGTGAACAGGCAGCCCTTGAGGCAGCCGAGGCCGGGGATCTTCATCGGGTTGGCGCTGCGCCGCCTCGGCTCGCGGGGCTCGCGGGGCGGGCGCTGAGCGGGCGCCTGGGGCTGCTGCGGCGGTGCGTACTGCTGGCGCTGCGGCTGCGGCTGGTACTGCTGGGGCTGGTACTGCTGCGGGGGCGGCTGGTGGTACTGCGGCTGCTGGGGCTGCTGGTACTGCTGCTGCCGTCGCGGCTGCTGCTGCGGGGGCTGCTGGCGCTGGGGGCGCCGCCGCAGCGGGTCCTGGCCCGGGTCGAGGTACTGGACCTGGGTCTGCTCGTTGCGGTCGCGGGCGGCCTGGAGCTGGGACTGCCAGGGGTGCGGTCCGTCGGGCTGCGGGGCGCCCTCGGGGCGCGGCGGGACGGGCGGCATGACCGCCGTCGGGTCGGCGTGGCCGCCGCCGGGGCCGGCGTTGTGCGGCATCACGCTGGTGGCCGCGTTGGGGTCGTACGCGCCCGCGTTGCTCGGCAGCACCTGGGTGGGGTCGGCGGCGCCGGGCGTCTCGGGTACGGCGGTGGGCGCCGGGTCCGGGGCGAGCAGGGCGCCCACCCCATCGGCGGCGGCGATCTGCGCGGAATTCGCGTGCACCCCGATGCCGGCGGCGACGGTACGCAGCCCGCGCGCCAGGTTCTCCGCGCTGGGCCTGCGGTCCGGGTCCTTGCTCAGGCAGCGCTCGATGACCGTCCACAGCGGGGCGGGCACGTTGCCGGGACGGCGGGGCTCCTCGCTGAGGTGGCGGTGCAGGACTTCGAGCGCGGTGCCGCCGGCGAACGGCGGACGGCCGGTGACCAGCTCGTACAGCAGGATGCCGGCGCCGTAGATGTCGACGGCGGAGGTCTGCGGGCGGCCCTCGGCGGACTCGGGCGCCACGTACGCGGGCGTGCCGACGAACTCGTGGGTCCGGGTCAGGCCCGGGGAGTCGGCGAGCCGGGCGATGCCGAAGTCGGTGAGCATCGGGTGCATCGCGCCGTCGCGCTCGGAGAGCAGCACATTGGCCGGTTTCAGATCCCGGTGGACGACGCCGTCGGCGTGGCTGGCGGCGAGCGCGTCCGCGATCTGGGCGGTGAGCAGCGAGGCGGCGACCGGGGTGAGCGGTCCGTTCTCGCGGAGGTAGCGGTGCAGGTCGGGGCCGTCGACCAGGTCCATGACGAGGGCGAGGAGATCGCCCTCCACGACCAGGTCGCGGGTGCGCACGATGTTCTCGTGGGTCAGCCGCAGCAGGACGGAGCGTTCGCGCAGGAACCGCATCACGACGTCCGCGTCGTTGGCGAGCTCCTCCTTGAGGACCTTGATCGCCACGGTCTCGCCGGGCTCACCGGCGACAGCCGCCTCGGCGCCCGCGGTCTCGCGCTGGCGGGCACGCCAGACAGTGCCCGTGGCGCCGCGTCCCAGCGGCTCTTCGAGCAGGTACTTGCTGCCTACGGGCCGCACGTCATGCGCTCCCTGCTGGTCGTGTGGTCATGGGCACCGGTCCGCTTCCGTCCGGAGTCGGGCCCACTCTAGGGCCTGTCCCCGTGGGCCGGGTGGCGGTGGCGACCGGGTCCGGAAGGGTACCTTTTCTGCCGCATTACCCACCATTCCCACCGCTTCGCCGGTCACGGAGAGAGACGCCCGCCCCCGGCGGATGGTTGCCGCACACGGGCGCGAAGGGGCGGTTGTGGGGGTGCGGCCGGAGCGCGCCTCCCGCATCGGGAGCTCCGGGGGCCGCCGGGGGGGCCGGCCAAGGGGGCATTTTTGGGCGCACAGCCGACGTTTCAAGATCATTGAGCGGTGACCCGGGGGCGGGTTGTCGGTGGCAGGTGCGAGGATGCCTCCAGCACGGCTGCGGGGTCGGGAGCCCCGCGGTGCGTGACGAACCTGTACCGGACGACGCGTCCGTGCCGGGTGGGGGGAGTTCACAGGGCGTCTCCTTCGCCGGGCACCGCGCGCAGAAGGGACCGCTGACGGCGATGCAGATCCGGCTGACCGTCCTGGCGCCGCGCAGCGGCCCGACCCCCGCGCGCGCCTGCGACGTGCTGGTCACCGCCCCCGCGGGGACGGCGCTGGCCACCGTGGCGTCCCATCTGGCCACGTCCGTCACGGGCCCGGACGGCACCCTCGGCGGCGGCGCGGTGGTGCTGTACGCCGGGCGGGAGCGGCTCGACGCCCAGCGGTGCGCGCTCGGCGAGCCCCCGCTGGTCGACGGGGCGGTGCTCTCGCTCCAGGTGCCGGGCGAGGACGAGACCCCGGACGACACCGTTCCGGCCCAGCTGCACGTGATCGCCGGCCCGGACGCGGGCGGTGTCCATCTGCTGCACGGCGGCCAGATCCGCATCGGCCGCTCCGCCGACGCCGACGTGCCGCTCGACGACCCCGACGTCTCCCGGCTGCACTGCGCGGTGACGGTCTCGGCGGACGGCCGGGTCTCGGTCGCCGACCTCGGCTCCACCAACGGCACGACGCTCGACGGCGCGGAGGTCCGCGACCGGCCGGTCCGGCTGAACCCCGGCGCGCTGCTGCGGCTCGGCGAGTCCACGCTCCGGCTCGCCCCGGGCACGAAACCGCCCGCGCTGGACACCGCGCCGGACGGGGAGGGCCATCTGCGGGTGGCCCGCCCGCCCGCGCCGCACACCCCGCCCGGCGGCCGCCCGGACGGCCCCGGACACGACGGCCCCGGCCCCGGACACGACGGCCTCGGCCCCGGCGACGGGCTCCCGGAGCACGGGCGGTCCGCCCCCTCCCCGGGGCACGCGCACTCCGCGGATTCCGCCGCCCCGGCCCGGCCGCACCCCGCCGCCGGGCGGACCGGCCGGGCGGCGGACGGCGAGGCGCCCCGCCGGGGCGGTCTCGGCGCCTGGGCGCGCCGGCTGAAGGGCGGCAAGGGCGATCCGGCGTCCGGTGCGGGCGGCGAGGAGACGGCGGCGGCGCCGGTCCCCCCGGCGGCCCTCACCCCGCACGCCCCGGCCCCCGAGGGCACCTGGCCCGATCCGGCCGCCGTCCTGCTGACCGCGCTGGGCCCCGGCCCCCGGCTCTGGGAGCGCGACACCGCGCATCCGGAGGCGCTGGTGGTCCGGCTGGGCACGACGGACCGGGCGGACCTGCCGTCCGTCCCGGTGACGGTGGGGCTGCGGGAGGCCGGTTCGCTGGGGCTGGCCGGGCCCCGGGAGCGGCTGGCGGGGCTCGCTCGCTCGACGGTGGCGCAACTGGCCGCGCTGCACTCCCCCGCCGATCTGGAGATCGTCCTCATCAGCGCGGACCGGGCGCGCGGCGCGGATGAGCGCCGCCGCGCGTGGGGCTGGCTGGGCTGGCTGCCGCATCTGCGGCCGATGCACGGCCAGGACTGCCGGCTGCTCCTGGCGTACGACCGCGAGCAGGCGCTCGCCCGGACGAACGAGCTGGTGCGCCGACTGGACGAGAGCCCGCTCGGGCCGGGTTGGGCCAGCCTCGACGCCGCCGCGGTCGCGGAGGCGGCCCGTGCCTACGAGGGCCCGTTCACGGTGGTCGTGGTCGACGGCGACCCCGGTTCGGCGGTCCTGCGGGAGCACACCGCCCGGCTGGCCTCGGCCGGGGCGGCCGCGGGCATCCACCTGATCTGTCTGGCCGAGACCCCGGCCGCGACCCCCACCTCCCCGGTCACCGCGACCTACGAGGCCGCGTGCCACGCCTCGATCGCCTTCCGCGAGTGCGGGGCGGTGGCCATGCTCAGCGGCGATGTGGCGACGGCCCTGCGGCTGCTGCGCACGGCGGGCGGGCGCGCCGCCGGACACGGCACGGTGGCCGCCGTGGACGCGGTCTCGGCACACTGGGCGGAGCGGTTCGGGCGGGCGCTGGCCCCGCTGCGCGTGGACGGCCCCGCGCTGCCGCCGGGCCCGCGCGCGGCCGTGGCACTCCCCCCGTCGGCCCGCCTCCTGGACGAGCTGGGCCTGGCCCGCGCCACCCCCGCCTCCCTGATGGCCCGCTGGGCCTCCACCGCCGACGACCAGCCCGGCGCCACCCCCCGGGCCGCGACCGCCCCGCCCGACACCCCCCACGACCCCTCCGCCACCCCCCGCGTCGCCGCCCAGCGCTCCCCCGCGTCGAGCCGCACCCCCTACCCCCGCTCCGCACCGGAGAGCCACGACTCGGGCCGTACGCCGTATCCGCCGGCCGAGACCCCGGGGTCGGGGCGCACGCCGTATCCGGACGCGCGCGGGTCCGGGCGTACGCCGTATCCGGACGCGCCGTCGTCCGGGCGCACCCCGTATCCGGAAGCGCGCGGATCGGGGCGCACGGCCTACCCCGACGCGCCCGCCTCCGGCCGCACGCCGTACCCGGAAACAGCCGGTTCGGGCCGCACGCCCCACCCCGACGCGCCCGTCTCGGCCCGCACCCCCCACCCCCGGGGGGACGGGCGGCTCGGGGAGACGCCTAGTTCGCGGACGTTGCCGGGGTCGGACACACGGTCGTGGGGCGAGGGGGCGGACGGTCCCGGGGACGGGAGCGTGCGGGCCCCGGGGTCCGGGCGGGCGGCGAGCCGGGTGAGCGGGCCGCGTCAGGCGGAGGCTCCCCGGGTCGCGGCGCGTTCCGCCGCGTCGGGGCCCGCGACGGCCACCGCCCCGCAGGGCCCCGCGTCCGCCGGGCGCCCCGTGGTGGTGCTCGGGGCGGGGCCCCGGGGGCCGGTGAGCGTGGACCTCGCCGAGGAAGGACCGCATCTGCTCATCGAGGGGCCGGGCGGCAGCGGGCGTACGGAACTGCTCCGGGCGGTCGCCGCCTCGCTGGCCGCCGCCGACCGGCCCGACCGGCTGGGGCTCCTGCTCGTCGACGGGGCGGGCGGCGAGCGCGGGGAGAGCCTCGGTCCGTGCACCGAGCTGCCGCACGCCTTCACCCGGCTCGTGGCCAGCGATCCGGTCCGGATGCGGGAGTTCGCCCGGGCCCTGGGCGGCGAGGTGAAGCGCCGGGCCGAACTGCTGGACGGGGTGGACTTCGCCGAGTGGCACCGCCGGCAGGAGGTGGGCCGGCGGATGGTCGGTCCGCGTCCCCCGGGCCCGGCCGAGCAGCGCGGGGACGTGGAGTCCCCGATGAGCGGCACGCTGCGGCTGCGGCCCGCCTCCGCGCGGACGGCCGATCCGGGCCCCTCCCCGCTGCCCCGGCTCGTCGTGCTCGTCGACGACTTCGACGCCCTGCTCGCCCCGGCCCTCGGCAGCCCGGGGCGTCCCGCCGCCGGTTCCGTCGTACGGGCGCTGGAGGCGGTGGCCCGGGAGGGCGGCCGGCTCGGGATGCACCTCGTCGCCACCTCCGCCCGCCCCGAGCGCACGGAGGACACCGAGCTGGCCCGGGGCGCCCGGCTGCGCATCGTGCTCGACGCGCCCGTGGTCCCGCCCTCGCCGGACGAACCGGCGCCCGGCCGGGGGCGGCTGGGCCACCCCGACGGGCGGGTGACGCCGTTCCAGGGCGGCCGGGTCACGGGCCGCATCCCGCGCACGGCGACCCTGCGGCCGACCGTCGTCCCGCTGGAGTGGGAGCGGATGGGCGATCCGCCCACCCGCCGCCCGGTCCGCGAGCTGGGCAACGGGCCGACCGATCTCGCGCTGCTCGCCAGCGCGCTGGAGCGGGCCGCCCGTTCGGTCAACGCCGAGCCCGTCGCCCCACTGGCCCCCGCGCCCTCGTGACACCGCCCGCACCGCCCGCCCCGGCGCACGCGCCGCACCGTCCCCGGCCCTGCCCTCCCGCAGTCGCCTCCCGGACCACAAACGGGTACGCGTACCCCGTCCGCGCCCCTCTGACCCCTGCCGATCCCACGTACTCCTCATAACCCCAGACATCGCACCGACCCCACGTCACGAGCCCATCACGATCACCGAGTTGGGCCCGATGACGGTATTGCGGCGCCGGTGGGCCGGGCGTAGGACTGTGCGCATCAGGACGACGTGACAGGTGGCCGCACCCCCGGGATCCCGGCCGGTGCCGGTCCGCTCACGCGCACAGGAGAGACGGGGCAGGGATGCGCACAACGCTTCGGATTCGCAGGGCCGCCTTGGTGTTCACCGCCATCGGCGCACTGGCCCTCACCGGTTGCGGGGACGACGGTGACGGCGGCAAGGACACGAAGGGCAAGGACGGCTCGTCCAAGGGCTCGGGGAGCCCGTCGGGGGTCGCCTTACCGAAACTGGACGGGGAGAAGATCTCCGTCGCGGCGGTCTGGACGGGGCCGGAGCAGGAGAACTTCGTCAAGGTCCTCAAGGAGTTCGAGAAGCGCACGGGCGCGACGGTGTCGTTCGTCCCGGCGCAGGACCCGATCGTCAACTTCCTCGGGACGAAGATCGCGGGCGGCCAGCCGCCGGACGTGGCGATGATCCCGCAGGTCGGCGCGATCAAGCAGGCCGTCGAGAAGAAGTGGGCGAAGCCGGTCGGGGCCGAGGCGAAGGCCGAGCTGGCGAAGAACTTCTCGAAGGTCTGGCAGGACCTGGGCGCGGTGGACGGCACCCAGTACGGCGTGTATTTCAAGGCCGCCAACAAGTCCCTGATCTGGTACAACGCCAAGGTCTTCGAGAACGCGGGAGCGTCCGAGGCGAAGACCTGGAAGGACTTCCTGGCGACCGCCGAGACGGTGTCCGCCTCGGGCGTCACCCCGGTCTCGGTGGCCGGCGCGGACGGCTGGACGCTCACCGACTGGTTCGAGAACATCTACCTCTCCCAGGCGGGCCCGGAGAAGTACGACCAGCTGGCCCAGCACACGATCAAGTGGACGGACCCGTCCGTCAAGGACGCGCTGACCACGCTCGCGCAGCTCTTCGGGAAGCCCGCCCTGATCGCGGGCGGCGCCGACGGCGCGCTCCAGACGGAGTTCCCCGCCTCGGTCACCCAGACGTTCACCGGGGGCGAGCAGCCCAAGGGAGCGATGGTCTTCGAGGCCGACTTCGTCGGGATCAACATCGCGCAGACGAAGGCGAAGATCGGTACGGACGCCAAGGTGTTCCCGTTCCCCGCGGTAGGCGCCGAGTCGCCCGTGGTGACCGGGGGCGACGCGGCGGTGGCGCTGAAGGACAGCAAGGGCGCCCAGGCCCTGCTGACCTGGCTGGCCTCCACCGACGCGGCGAAGATCTGGGCCGAGCAGGGCGGGTACATCTCGCCGAACAAGGCCCTGGACCCCGGCGCGTACCCCAACGACGTGCAGCGCACCATCGCGAAGGCGCTCATCGCGGCCGGTGACGACGTCCGGTTCGACATGTCCGACCAGGCCCCGCAGTCGTTCGGCGGGACGCCCGGCAAGGGCGAGTGGAAGACCCTCCAGGACTTCCTGAAGAACCCGAAGGACATCGCGGGGACCCAGGCGAAACTGGAGTCCGACGCGGCCAAGGCGTACAAGAGCTGACGCGATGACGACAGCCGCAGCGGGAGGCGCCGACGAGGCGCCCTCCGCCGACAGACAACCGTCCGGCGGGGACCGGGTCCCCGCCCCCAGGGCGCCCTCCACCGGCGCCGGGTCCGGTCCGCCGGCCCCCGGCCGGGGCCGTACGGCCCGGAGCGTGACCGGCACCCGCAGAGCCGTCGCGGCACTGTTCCTGCTGCCCGCGCTGGTGCTGCTCGGCGCGCTCGTGGTCTATCCGATCGTGTACTCGGTCTACCGGTCGTTCCTCGACCAGGCGGGCACCGGGTTCGCCGGACTCGACAACTACCGCACCCTGTTCACCGACGACACCATCCGTACGGCGGTGAAGAACAACGCGGTCTGGGTGGTGTTCGCGCCGACCGTCTCCACCGCGCTCGGACTGATCTTCGCGGTGCTGACCGAACGCATCCGCTGGGGCACGGCGTTCAAACTGATCGTCTTCATGCCGATGGCGATCTCGATGCTGGCGGCGGGGATCATCTTCCGGCTGGTCTACGACCAGGCGCCCGAGCGCGGGGTCGCCAACGCGGTCTGGGTGGGCGTGCACGACACGTTCAGCGAGTCGGCGGGCTTCCCCAAGGCGCATCCGCTCCCCGTCCATCCGCTGAAGGCGGCGGGCGGCGGCGCGTTCGTGACGAAGACGACCGTACGGGCCGGGCAGCCGGTCCAGCTGCCCCTGGTCGGCGTGCTCCCGGCGAAGATGCCCGGCGACGCCCGCCCGGCCAGGGCGCCGGAGCCCGCGTCCGACGGCGGGATCACCGGCACCGCCTGGCTGGACTTCACCAAGGGCGGCGGCGGAAAGCCGAACGTCGTCGACGCCGGTGAGCTGGGGCTCAAGGGCATCGAGGTGGAGGCCGTCAAGGACGGGAAGGTCGTCGCCACCGCACGGGCGGGCGCCGACGGGGTGTTCACCCTGCCCGCCTCCGCCGACGGCGCCGAACTACGGCTGCCCGCCTCGAACTTCAGGGAGCCGTACAACGGGGTGGACTGGCTCGGCCCGTCCCTGGTCACGCCCGGCATCATCGGCAGCTACGTCTGGATGTGGGCGGGCTTCGCGATGGTGCTGATCGCGGCCGGGCTCGCCGGACTGCCGCGCGAACTCCTGGAGGCCGCCCGGGTCGACGGGGCCAATGAGTGGCAGGTCTTCCGCCGGATCACCGTGCCGATGCTCGCACCGGTCCTCGCCGTGGTCCTGGTGACCCTGATGATCAATGTGCTGAAGATCTTCGACCTGGTGTTCATCATCGCGCCCGGTTCCTCGCAGGACGACGCGAACGTGCTGGCCCTCCAGCTCTACCGCTCCTCGTTCGGCACCGACGCGGACCTCGGCGTCGGCAGCGCCATCGCCGTCCTCCTGCTGCTGCTGGTGATCCCGGTGATGCTGTTCAACATCAGGCGGATACGGAAGGAGGGGCGCCGATGACGACGCCCTCGGCCACGGCCGCCCCCGCCGGACCGGGCGAGCCGCCCGCCGGCCCCGTGAAGGAACGGCCTCCGTTCGCGGCACGGCTGGCGGCCCGCGCCGCCGGCGGTGCGATGCGGGTCTTCCTCGTCCTGGTGGCCCTGTTCTGGCTGATGCCGACCATCGGGCTGCTGCTCTCCTCGCTGCGCGGACCGGACCGGATCGCGGCCTCCGGCTGGTGGAAGGTCTTCACCGCACCCTCCGAGCTGACCCTGGACAACTACTCCCGGCTGCTCGACAACTCGGCGATCACCGACTCGCTGCTCAGCACCGTCATGATCACCGTGCCGTCGACCGTGCTGGTCGTGGTGATCGGCTCGCTGGCCGGATACGCCTTCGCCTGGATGGACTTCCCCGGCCGCGACTGGTGGTTCCTGCTGGTCGTGGGGTTGCTGGTGGTCCCGGTGCAGGTGGCCCTCATCCCGGTCTCCAAGCTCTTCGGCGAGGTCGGGATCTTCGAGACGACCTTCGGAGTGGTCCTCTTCCACACGGCCTTCGGCCTGCCCTTCGCGATCTTCCTGCTGCGCAACTTCTTCGCGGAGATCCCCCGGGAACTCCTGGAGGCGGCCCGGCTGGACGGGGCGGGCGAGATCCGGCTCTTCACCCGGGTGGTGATGCCGCTGGGCGGTCCCGCGATCGCCTCGCTCGGCATCTTCCAGTTCCTCTGGGTGTGGAACGACATGCTGGTCGCGCTGATCTTCGCGGACTCCGACTCGCCGCCGATCACCGTGGCGCTCCAGCAGCAGGTACGGCAGTTCGGCAACAACATCGACGTCCTGGCGCCCGGCGCCTTCGTGTCGATGGTCATCCCGCTCGCGGTGTTCTTCGCCTTCCAGCGCCAGTTCGTCTCCGGCGTGATGGCGGGCGCGGTCAAGTAGGCGCGGTCGAGCGGGCGGACGCGGTCGAGCAGGCCGGGCAGGGGGCGGTCTCCGGGCTACCGGGGCCGCCCCCACCTGGTGTTTCGCGGGTGCGGCGGGGCCGGCGTAACCCCGTCACTCCTTCGGGCGTTTATGGGGTGTCCCCGGCCGAGAAAGAGACCTTATGCCCCGCCTGAGTGTCATCATCCCCGTCCGTCGCGCCCGGGGCAGTCTGCGCGCGTGCCTGGAGTCCGTGCTCGCGCAGTCGTTCACGGACATCGAGGTGATCGGCGTCGACGACGCGGCGCCGGACGGATCGGGGCTCCTGCTCGACGAGTTCGCCGGACGCGACGACCGGGTGCAGGCCATCCACCTCCCGGACGGGGCGGGCCCGGAGGGGTGCCGCAACGCCGGGGCCGAGCGGGCCGTCGGGGACTATCTGCTCCATCTGGAGGCGCACTACGTCCTCCTGCCCGGCGCGCTGCGCGCCGTCGCCGACCGGCTCGCGGAGGCGGGCGACCCCGATCTGCTGCTGTACGGCCACCACAAGCGGCCCTTCCGGGGCCGGCCCCGGCCCAGCAGGTCCCTGGAGCTGCTGGCCGGGCTCGACGACGGCCCGCTGACCGGCCCCGAGCGCGCCGCACTCCTCGACATCGCCCCGGTCTCCTGGAACCGGGCCGTGCGCCGCACCCTCCACGAGGGCGAGAAGCTGCGCTTCGGCCCGGGGCGGCACGGCGAGCGGATGTACGCCCTCCAGACCCTGGCGGCGGCCGAGTCGCTGGCCGTCCTGCCCGTCGCCTGCGTCGAACACCGCCAGCAGCGCGGTGTCCCGGGGCTCGACGCGGACGAGACGGCCTCCCCCGCCGGGCTCGTCGAGGCGTACGCCGGGCTGATGGAGTTCCTCCGCGAACGCCCCCGGCTGGAGCCCGTCCGCCCGCTGCTCTTCGAACGGGCCGTGCAGGAACTGCTGTCGGGCTATGCCTCGGTGCGGCGCGGTCGCCGGCGGTACGTCCGCGCGGTGGCCGCCTTCCACCGCGACCACCGCCCGGAGGGGTTCCGCTTCCCGGCCGGCGCGCGCGGACTGCGGCCCCGGCTGATCGGCGGCGGGAGGTACGCCGCGCTCGGCGGCCTCGACACGGTGCTCGCCGTGCGCCGGGCGCTGCGCGCGGCCCCGGAGGCGGTCCGGGGACAGGCCCGGCGGAGCCTGAGCAAGCGGTACTACTGGTGGCAGCGCAGGTGGCCCCTCGATCCGGGGCTGGCCGTCTACGCCGCGTACTGGAACCGGGGGGTGAGCTGCAATCCCGAGGCCGTGTACCGCAAGGCCCTGGAGCTGGCTCCGGAGGTGCGCGGGGTGTGGGTGGTCTCGAAGAACCAGGTGGACACGGTCCCCGAGGGCATCGACCACGTGGTGCCCGGCACCCGCCGCTACTGGGCCGTCATGGCCCGTGCCACGTACTTCTTCAACAACGTCAACTTCCCCGACCACGTGGTCAAACGCCCCGGCCAGGTCCATGTGATGACGCATCACGGCACCCCGCTGAAGATCATGGGCCTGGACCAGCAGGACTATCCGGCGGCGGCCCAGGGGCTGAACTTCGACCGGCTGCTCAAGCGGATCGACCGGTGGGACTGGAGCGTCTCGGCCAATCCGCACTCCACCGAGGTGTGGGCGCGCGCCTATCCGGGCGCCGCGCGGAGCCTGGAGACGGGCTATCCGCGCAACGACGTGCTCGCCACCGCGACGGAGGAGCGGGTGCGGGCCGCCCGTGAGGCCCTGGGCCTGGGCCCCGGACAGCGGGCCCTGCTGTACGCGCCGACCCACCGCGACTACGAGGCCGGGTTCACCAGCCGGCTGGACCTGGAGCGGTTCTGCGCCGAGGCCGGCCCCGACACCGTTCTGATGGTGCGCGCGCACTACTTCTACGGCGACACGGGCCTGCCGGAGCACCCTTCGGTCCTGGACGTGAGCGACCACCCCCGGATCGAGGAGCTGTGCCTGGCGGCGGACGCGCTGATCACGGACTACTCCTCGGTGATGTTCGACTACGCCCATCTGGACCGGCCGATCGTGGTGCACGCCCCGGACTGGGAGACCTATCGCACGGTGCGCGGGGTGGTCTTCGATCTGCTGTCGGGCCTGCCGGGCGACACCCCGGGCCCGGTGGCGACGAGCACGGAGGAGCTGGCCCGGATCTTCCGGGACGGGGAGTGGAACGGTCCGGAGAGCCGGGAGCTGCTGGCGGCGTTCCGGGCCCGGTTCTGCCCGTACGGGGACGGGCGCGCCGCCGAGCGGGTGGTGCGGCGGGTGCTGCTGGGGGAAGAGGTCTGAGTCGGGCCGGGGGCCCGCCGTCCGGAGCGGTCCGGGTGGCGGGCCCTCGGGGCCGTGGTGGGTCGGGTCGGGCAGGGGCGGTTCAGCGTTGCTGGCCCGCCATGACCGTGATCAGGCCGACCACCACGAGCAGCGAGCCGCCCCAGGTCCACATCGAGGTCCGCTCGTGCAGCACCGTCGCCCCGGCCCCCACGATCAGCAGATAGCCGAGGGCGTTGAACGGATAGGCGAGCGAGAGCGGCACCGTGGCCAGCGTCGACATCCAGGCGAGCGCCGAGACCGCGAAGACCACCAGGCCGACCACGACCCACGGGCTGGTGGCGGCGCGCAGCGCGACCGAGGTGCCGTCCCGTCCCGCGGCAGCCGCGGCGCTCCTCATCCCGTGCTTGAGCATGATCTGCCCGCCCGCCGAGGAGAACACGGCGAAGAGCAGCAGGAGGAGACTGGAGAGGGTCAATGCCTTGCTCCTGACGGCTGCCCGGGGCGCGGAGTCCGGGGCGCGGGTGGGTTCGGGGATCGTGGGCTCAGACGCCGACCCGGTCGCCGGGGACGTACTGTCGGTTGAGGATGTCCTGAACATCGACGTGCTCTCCAGCGATGATCGTCTCGGCCGCGTGCGGGGTGAGCAGGGCGACGTGCTGATAGCCGAACAGCGTCGGCCGGATGCGGGTCAGCAGCCGCGACATCCCGGCGAGGACCGAGGCGAGCGGCCCGTGCCCCAGCAGCGACCAGAACGGCGCCCCGGTCGAGGTGAGGTCCAGGACGTCGTAGCCGGCGTCGCGGACGGTGCGGCGCAGGCTGGCCCGGGTGAAGAAGCGCAGGTGCGTCTCGTCGAGGATGCCCCGGCGGTCGTAGCCGAAGGCGCCGACGGCGACCCGCATGCGGGAGTACCAGTGGCTGAAGTTCGGTACGGAGAGCAGTACTTCACCGCCCGGCCGGAGCACTCCGGCGATCTCGGCGAGGACCCGCTCCGGGCGGGAGAGGTGCTCGATGACGTCCCCGGCGACCACGTAGTCGAAGCCGCCGCCGATCTCCGGGGGCAGCCCCTCCTCCAGATCGGCGAGGTGGAAGTGCGTGCACCGTTCGCGGACGCCGGGGACCTCGACGTAGTCGACGCCGGTCACCTCGTGGCCGAGGGATTCCAGGCGCTGGGCGAACAGCCCGCCGGAGCAGCCGAGGTCGAGGACCCGGCCGGGGGGCATGGTGCGCATCTTCTCCAGGATGACCGCGTGCGAGGAGCCGTCGCCCTCCTTGAAGGCGTATTCGACGGGCTTGGGGATCCAGGCGCAGGTGCCGAATCCCTTGACGGCCAGCCGGTATTCGAGGACGTCCTTGACGACGTCCTTCGCGTATTTCATGCCGTTGACATAGCAGATCTCGTCGCCGTAGTACGTGGGCACGGGGATCTCCTTGATCCGCATGCCGGCGTCCAGGAGCTGGACGATGATCTGGGTGTCGAAGTCGAAGGCGTCGGTGTTCCGGTCGATGGGCAGTTTCTTGAGGGCCTCGACGCTGTAGGCGCGGTATCCGGAGTGGAATTCGGTGAGATCGGATCCCAGGAGCCGGTTCTCCAGCCGGGTGAGAATGCGGTTGCCCAGCCATTTGTACATCGGCATACCGCCCTTGCGGGCTCCCCCGGATTTCATCATCCGGGAGCCGAACACGGCCTCGCATTCGCCGTTCTCGATGGGGGCGACCATATCGGGGAGGAATTCGGGGGCGTACTGCCCGTCGCCGTGCAGCAGGACGACGATGTCGAGCCCGTGGGCGGCGGCGAGGGCGTATCCGGCCTTCTGGTTTCCGCCGTATCCGAGGTTCTTGGTGTGGCGCATGACCACGGTCCGGGGCATGCCCTCGGCCTGCGACCAGCGGCATCCCGCGGTGAAGGTGGCGTCGTGGCTGGCGTCGTCGAGGATGAGGATCTCGTCGATCCGGGACCGGAAGTCCTCCGGAATCCGGTCGAGGGTCTTCTCCAGCGTTGTCTCCGCGTTGTACGCGACCACCAGGATGCCGATCCTGGGACTCGGGCTTTCCTTCACGGGGCGTTCTCCTGTTCAGGGGGCGGTGGAGCGGGAGGGCTGGGCGGTGCGGGGCGCGGCGAGCGGCGCCGGGCCGGAACGGTTCTCCGGGCCGGTGGCGGGCGGTGCGGTGAGGAGGGCGTGGATGCCGGTGGCGAGTCCGGCCGCGAGGACGAACCAGCCGGCGGCGCCCAGGTAGAGCACCGGTTCGCTCCAGCGCACCGGGGAGCGTCCGCCGTAGCCGAGGACGGCGGTCAGCCCGGCCACGGCGTTGAACGCGATCCCCTCCCAGGGCCCGAGGACGAACGTCGCGGCCGCCGCCCAGGTCAGGTACTGGAGCCCGGAGGCGGTGGAGAGCAGGAGCAGCAGGCCGAGCGTGGCGGCGGTGACACCGGGCAGCTGGTCGGGGCGCAGCATCGCGAGCCGGACACCGACGGCCACGCAGACCAGGACGAAGAGGAGGTGGCCGCCGCCCTGCATGAAGGTGATGGCGGCCTCCGGCAGGCCGAGGACGTCGGCGAAGCGGATCAGTCCCCAGAGGTGGTAGGAGCCGCCGGCGTAGTCGAGGACGTTCTCCTTGAGGTGCCGGGGGACGGTCACCAGGACCGGCCCCCAGACCAGGGCGATCACGGCGGCGAACCCGGCGGCGAAGCGGGCCGCCGCCGGCCGTCCGCCGCGCAGGGCCACGACGAACAGGGCCGGGAGCGCCACGACGGGGACGAACTTGACGCTGATCGAGAGGGCCGCCGCGACCCCCGCCGCCAGCGGCGCCCTGCGGTCCGCGAGCAGATGGGCGGCGGCCAGCGCGCACACGACGGCGACCGCGTCGGTGTTGCCGTGGTAGCCGGAGGTCGCGAGGAGCACCGGGCTGAGGGCCACCCCGGCCCCGCACAGGACGGCGGTGCCGAGCGAGGCGCGGCGGCGGACGATTTCGAGGACGAGCAGCGCGCAGACGAAATCGGCGAGCGAGGCGGGAAAGCGCATCAGCGTGGCGAAGGAAATGCCGTGTTCGGACAGGGCGTTCAGTCCGAGCAGCATCCAGCCGGCCAGGGGCGGATGGTTGTAGACGGGAAGTCCGGGCAGCGGTTGTTCGTAGATGCGGATGGGCCCGTACAGGGTGAGGGCCTTCGCGAATGCCTGGAAGAAGCGCACATCCGCGGGCCCCGGTGAATTCGCGGCGATGAGCATGCGCGTCAGGAGACCGGCGGCCGAGACGGCCGCCACCACGCTCCTCGCCCGGCGCACACTCCAGGTCTCGCCCCACATTCGGATACCCATGAAAACAGAACGTAGCAACCCGGCGACGCTATGCAACGCACCGATGAACAGACTTATCCGGGCCGAGGCTCGAATGCCTGCGCATGGGCGCAAACGCCGCCGGGTCCGAATCACCCGAACGGTTCAGCCAGTTCGGTCCGTGTGTCCGTCAACGCGCGGGCGGCGGGCCTCACTCCGCCGTGGCGAGCATGCGGTCCACCACGCGGGCGGCGGCCCGTCCGTCGTCCAGATCGCAGAAGTCGCGCCGGAACGCCTCGTACGCCTGGGCGTGTCCCTCGGTGGCCCGCACCGGGTCGCGCAGCGCCTCGACGAGTGCGGCGGAGTCCGCGATCAGCGGGCCGGGGGCCCGGGACTCGAAGTCGAAGGCGAAGCCGCGCAGGGTGTCCCGGTAGTGCTCCAGGTCGTAGGTGTGGAAGAGCATGGGCCGCCCGGTCTCCGCGAAGTCGAAGAGCATCGAGGAGTAGTCGGTGACCAGCGCGTCGCTGATCAGCAGGAGTTCGGCGGCGTCCGGGTAGCGCGAGACGTCGCGGACGAATCCGGTGCCGGAGTCGGGGAGCCGGTCGGTGACGAGGTAGTGGCGGCGCACCAGCAGGACGGTGTCCGGGCCCAGCGCGCGTTCGGCGGCGGCGAGATCGAGCCGCAGGTCCATCGGGTAGCGGCCGGCGTTCTTCGGCAGGTCCTCGCGCCAGGTCGGGGCGTAGAGCACCACCCGGGCGGTGTCGGGGATGTGGAGCGAGGCGCGCACGGCGGCGGCGACCTTGACGCGGTCCGGGGCGTGGAAGAGGTCGTTGCGGGGGTAGCCGCACTCCAGGACCTCTCCCCCGTAGCCGAAGGAGCGCCGCAGCACGGGGGTGGCGAAGGTGTTCGGGGAGACCAGGAAGCTCCACTGCCGGGCGCGGTGTTCGAGGGTGGCGATGTACGCCCGGTTGGCGCGGGAGGTGCCGGCGAGGTCGAGGCCGATGCGCTTGAGCGGGGTGCCGTGCCAGGTCTGGACGACGGTCTGGCCGGCGCGCCGCTCGAACCACTCGGGCAGCTGGGTGTTGGTGACGATGTACCGGCTGCGGGCCAGTGCCTCGTACCAGGCGGCCGAGCCGTGCTCCACGGTGTCCGCCCCGGCCGGGACGCGGGCCTGCCGGTCGCGGACGGCCCAGACGTGATCGAGGCCGGTCTCCCGGCGGACCAGCTCCTCGTGGACGGCGCGCGGCGAGTCGGAGTACTGCCGGCCCTCGAAGCTGCTGAACAGCACGGTGTCGCGCAGGGCGGCGGTGCGCTGGGCGACATGGGCGGCGGTGAGCAGCCGCCGGGCGCGCGGTCCGCGTTCGGCGGCCGTCAGCGGCGGTGCGCAGCGCAGCAGCAACTGGTCGTGGTAGCGGCGTTCGATGGCGTACGTGCGGCCCGCGAGGGTGCGGGCGGCGGGCAGGGTGTGGTGGACGGAGGCCGGGAGGCGCAGGGCGATGTCGCGGCTCTCCTCGGTGGCGCCGCGCTCACGGAGGAAGAAGTACCAGTTGCCCTCGCCGAGCGGCAGCGTGCCGCCGCCGCAGACCTCGACGGCGTCCGGCCGCAGTTCGGCGGCGAACCGCCGTTCGCCGCCGGGCCCGGTGAAGGCGACGGGCAGGACGGTCTCCTCGTGGTGGCCGCTGTGGCGGGCCACGAGGACGACGGGCCGGGCGGTGTCCTCGGGAAAGGTGCCCTCCAGGAGCAGCCTGCCGTCCTGGGTCCAGGCGGCCAGGTCGACGAGCGGCTGCACGGGGCGGTCCCCGATGAGCAGATTGCCCCGGGCGCTGACGGTGAGCCCCAGCTCGCGGGGTTCCTCGCCGGCCGGGAGGAGCGGGTAGCGGCCGGGCGGCACGGGCCCGGGGACGTCGAGCGGGGTGCGCCGCCCGCCGGGCCCGACGAGGTGGACGCTGTACGGGAGGGCGGTGCGGGGTCCGGTGTCCGCCGGGCGGGCCGCGCCTAGGGCGGCGAGCGGGAGCGCCGCGGTGAAGCGCCGCCAGCCGGTGCGGTCGGGTGCGGCGTCCTCGTGGACGGTGGCCGGGACGTCGAGTGCGGCGCCGGAGGCGCGGTGGGTGAGGGCGAGGCGCGGTTCCCCGTCGGCGTGCGAGGTCCTGACCATGCCTTCGAGGACGACGGTGGGCGCCCCGTCGGCGTCCTCGCCCGCGTGGTGGCTCTCGAAGCGGGCGTCGACGCGCTCGGCGTGCAGGACCAGCCGGTCGGCGTCGAAGACGGGCACGATGCGGTGGTCGCCGTCCGGGCGGTGGACGGGCGGGGCGACGGGCGCCTCGGTGGTCGCGGGCGCGGCGCGGCGCAGGAGGCCCTGGCGGGCGACGCCGATCTCCAGGCGCCAGCTCACGCGGTCGACGGGCCCGTCGGGGGCGATGCGGATCCGGGCGGGGTCGAGCACCGCCTCGAAGCCGGAGCGGTCGTAGTCGTGGAGGCTCTGCCGGGAGCGGGCGGTGGCCTCCGGTTCGGTGGTGCGGCGCAGGCGCAGCGGGACGATCCGGCGCCGGCCGGCCCGCAGCCAGCCGGCCCGGAACTCCGAAGGCCCGGAGCCGGCGGGCAGGTTACGCAGGTAGGCGTATCCGCTCAGGTGCAGTTTCCCGTCCCGCCAGGTGACGTCGCGGAGCCGGGCGACGAGCGGCAGATCGCGCTCGCCCACGCGCAGCACCCGGTCGGGGACCGGGTGGGTCAGCACCGGGTACGCCGCCCGGCGGCGGCGCAGTCCGCGTACGGCGAAGGCGCCGGGTTCGCGCGCGTCGAGGGCCAGCAGCTCCAGCAGTTCCGCCAGGCGGCGTTCGCGCACCAGGTGCCACATCAGCCGCAGCCGCAGCGGGAGGGCGTCGAGCACCTCGGGGTCGACCTGTCCGAGGAAGCCGTTGGCGCGGTCCAGGAAGGCCTCGCGGTAGGCGTCGTCGCCGTCGGGCAGGACCTCCATGAAGTACCAGAGGTCGTTGGCGAGGGCGTGCGCCTCGTAGTGGTTCTTGTCGGCGGGGGTGCGGTGCTCGGCCAGGAAGTCGGAGACCCCCTGGACGTGGGCGACGCGGTCGCGGACGCCCCGGACGACGGCCCGGCCCGCGGTGATGGAGCCGGGGCGGTCGCGCCAGTGGTAAACGGGGTCCTTGAGGACGTCGACGGAGGACGCCAGGAAGTGCGCGGGGAGCACGACGGGGATGTCCTCGTAGAGCGCGCCGACCGGGAAGGCGAAGGCGTGCGCGTCCCAGAAGGAGCGGCGGAAGACCTTGTTGCAGGCGATCCGGTCCCCGGCGAGGACCCGGTCGCGCGTGATGTGGGTGCGCAGCCGGGTCGTGGCCATGGGCGCGCGGAACATCGGCGACTGCACGAGCCGGCCGCCCGACCGCAGCCGCAGCACGTTGCCGGACGCGAAGTCGGACCCGGTCTCCTCAAGGGCACCGAGCAGCCGTTCGTACGCGTGCGGCGGGACGATGTCGTCGCTGTCGACGAAGGCCAGGTAGCGGCTGTCGGGGTCGCAGTGGCGGACGCCGGTGTTGCGGGCGTGGCCCAGTCCGCCGTTCTCCTGGCGGACCAGGCGGAAGCGGTCGTCCCGGGCGGCGAAACCGGCGGCCAGGGCCGCGCTGTCGTCGGTGGACCCGTCGTCGACGATCACCACGTCGAGATCGGTGACGGTCTGCTCCGCGAGGGACCTCAGGCAGTCCGTCAGGAAGGGTTCGACGTTGTAGACGGGGACAACGACACTGAGCCGTGGCGGCATGGCGGACACGTCCGTTCATCGAGGGGGGAGCCTGGCGATCCGTACGGCTCAACCCCATGAACGGCCGGGGGTCACCGGTAACGGCCCCCGACGGGTGATGGCGCGCGCATGCGTGCTGACGGCGGTCGGCACACGGGAGCGTGCGGTGGGCGAGGGTGTTCGGTGGGTGAGGACGCCCCCGGTGAGTGAGGGTGTTCGGCGCTGAGGAAGCCGGGTGAGCGAGGATGCACGGCGCTGGGGGTGCCCGGTGGGTGAGGGCGGTCAGCGGGGGCGATGCCCAGTGGGTGAAGGCGGTCAGCGGGGGGGATGCCCGGTGCGTGAAGGCGGTCAGCCGGTGGCGATGCCCGGTGCGTGAAGGCGGTCAGCCGGTGGCGATGCCCGGTGGGTGAGGGCGGTCAGCGGGTGAGGGCGGCGACGGCCGAGGCGGCCAGGTCGTCCAGATACCCCCGGGGCAGATCCCCCCGGACGACGGCGAGCCGCCAGTAGAGCGGTCCCACGATCAGGTCGAGGACCCGGTCCGGATCGGTGTCCCTGGGCAGTTCGCCCCGTGCCACGGCCTCGCGCACGACGACGGCTGCGATCCCCTGCTGCGGGTCGAGCAGAACGGCCTTGATGGTGTCGGCGATCTCCGGATTGCGGGCCGCCTCGACCAGCAGGTCCGGGATGACCTGCGAGGCCAGCGGATGGCGCAGCCCGTACGCGGCGAGGTCGAGCAGCGCGCGGACGTCCCGGTACAGCGAACCGGTGGACGGCGCCGGCATCCCCTGGACCGCCACGGCCGCGACCAGGTCCTGGACGAGGTGCAGTTTGGACTTCCAACGGCGGTAGACGGCCGTCTTGCCGACACCGGCCCGGCGGGCGATGCCCTCGATCGACATCCGCGCGAAGCCCACCGCGGCGAGTTCCTCGAAGACCGCTCTGCGGATGGCGTCGGTCACGTCCTCCCGCAGCACGGCGGCTCCGGCGGGGGCACGGCGGCGGCTTCCGGCGTCGGTGGTCATGGCGGAAGCATAGTCCGGAGCGACGAAACGGTTGCGTTTCGTCGTGGGAAGGTCTTTACCTGGACGTCACGACGAAACGGTTGCGTCGCGACGTGAGCGCGTTCTAACGTCGTCGTTACGACGCAACGGTAGCGTCGCGACGTGGGGACGTTCCATCCTTCGCGTAGCGACGAAACGGTAGCGTCGCGACGCAGTGGCGTACCACCCTCACAGAGGCGTCCCGACCTCGGCGTTGCGACGAAACCGTCCCGTCGCGACGCACAGGCGTCCCCTCGCCCGCGTCACCACCCAACGGTCCCGTTCCGTCGCCCCCGCACGTTCCCGCACCCCCGCACCCCCGCGCCCCGGCACCCCGGGGCCGCCTCCGCACTTCCGTGTCGAAAGTGATCGTGGTGAGCCAGACCATCGCCCCGGCCCTGCCGGACACCCCGCCGCCGCCCGCCCCGCCCGTGTACGCCCCCGGCGAGCTCGCCGCTCTCGCCGCCCGGCACGGGCTGGGCGTGAGCGGGGCCCGCCCGTCCCTGCCGCGGTACGTACGTCAGCTGTGGGGCCGCCGCCACTTCATCACGGCGTTCGCCACCGCCAAGCTCACCGCCCAGTACAGCCAGGCGAAACTCGGCCAGATCTGGCAGCTGATGACCCCGCTGCTCAACGCGGCGGTCTACTACGTCATCTTCGGCGTCCTGATGAAGACCAAGCAGGGCGTCACCGACTTCGTGCCCTTCCTGGTGACCGGTGTCTTCATCTGGACCTTCACCAGCAGCGCGATCACGGCGGGCACCCGGGCCGTCAGCGGGAACATCGGCCTGGTCCGGGCGCTGCACTTCCCCCGGGCCTCGCTGCCGATCGCGCTGGTCCTCCAGCAGCTCCAGCAGTTGCTGTTCTCCCTGGGCGCCCTGGTCATGATCCTGGTGGCGTGCGGCCAGTACCCCCGGCCCTCGTGGCTGCTGGCCGCCCCCGCGCTCGCACTGCAGACCGTGTTCAGCGCGGGCGTCTCGATGGCGGTCGCCCGGCTGGCCGCCCGTACCCCGGACCTCGCCCAGTTGATGCCGTTCGTCCTGCGCACCTGGATGTACGCGTCGGGCGTCATGTGGAGCATCGACAAGAGCCTGAGCGGCGACCGGATCCCGCATCTGGTGAAGGCGGCGCTGGAACTCAATCCGGCGGCCGTCTTCATCGACCTGACCCGGTTCGCGCTCATCGACAGCTTCCACGCCTCCCAGCTGCCCCCGCACGTCTGGGCCGTCGCCACGGGATGGGCGCTGCTGTGCGGGGCGGGCGGTTTCGTCTTCTTCTGGCAGGCCGAGGAGCGTTACGGACGTGGCTGAGCACACGGGCACCGGAGTGCCGACCGTCGTCGTCGACGACGTCCACGTCACGTACAGGGTCAACGGCGCGCGCACCGGCCGGGGCAGCGCCACCTCGGCGCTGAGCCGGATCGTCTCGCGGCGGGCCACCCCGGGCGTCCGCGAGGTGCACGCCGTCAAGGGCGTCAGCTTCGCCGCGTACAAGGGCGAGGCCATCGGTCTGATCGGCTCCAACGGTTCGGGAAAATCCACCCTGCTGAAGGCCGTGGCCGGACTGCTGCCCCCCGCGAAGGGACGCATCCACACCCGGGGCCAGCCCTCGTTGCTCGGGGTGAACGCGGCGCTGATGAGCGATCTGACCGGTGAGCGCAACGTGGTCCTCGGCGGGCTGGCGATGGGGATGAGCCGGGAGCAGATCCGCGCACGCTACGACGGCATCGTGAACTTCTCCGGGATCAACGAGAAGGGCGACTTCATCACGCTGCCGATGCGCACGTACTCCTCCGGCATGGGTGCCCGTCTGCGGTTCTCCATCGCCGCCGCCAAGGACCACGACGTGCTCCTGATCGACGAGGCGCTGTCCACGGGCGACGCCCGGTTCCAGCGGCGCAGCAAGGAGCGCATCGCCGAGCTCAGGGAGCGGGCCGGCACGGTCTTCCTGGTCAGCCACCACAACAAGTCGATCACCGAGACCTGCGACCGGGCGATCTGGCTGGAGGCGGGGGTCCTGCGGATGGACGGGCCGGCGGCGGAGGTCGTCGCGGCGTACGAGCGGTTCACGTCGGAGCGGGGAGGGAAGCGGTGATCCGTCGCGTCCGAAATGACCAACACCCCTACCCCGAGCAGCAGGTGATGAGGCGTCACCTCGCGTAGGCTCGTTCGGTCACCTCGGACGCGCGAGCGGGGGAGGATCCCATCAGCACCGGCACCGGCACGATGTTCGCACCGCTCGGGCCCGACGATCCGCGCGAGATCGGCGGATACCGCCTGCTCGCCCGGATCAGTGAGGGCGGGATGGGCACCGTCTACCTCTCGCGCACCCGTGGCGGCCAGGCCGTCGCGTTGAAGGTGATTCGCCGCGAGTTCGGGGAGGACGACGAGTTCCGGCGCCGCTTCGAGCAGGAGGTGCGGGCCGCCCGGCTGGTGCAGGGCTACCACCTGGTGCCCGTGGTCGACCACGACACCTCCGGCCCCCACCCCTGGCTCGCCACGGTGTTCGTTCCGGGCCTGTCGCTCCGGGCCGCGCTGGAGGACCACGGTCCCCTGCCCCTGCCGACCGTCATGCGGCTCCTGGGCTGCACGGCGCAGGCCCTCGTCGCCATCCACACCGCGGGGGTCGTCCACCGCGATCTCAAGCCCGGCAACATCGTGCTCGGGAGGACGGGCCCCTACGTCATCGACTTCGGCATCGCCCGCGCCGCCGACTCCACGCACCTCACCCGCAGCGGCGGGCTGATCGGCACCCCGCAGTTCATGTCCCCCGAGCACGCGCAGGGCGAGGACACCGGCCCCGCGTCGGACGTCTTCTCGCTGGGCCTGATCGCGGCCCTGGCGGCCACCGGCCGCCATCCGTACGGGACGGGCGGCGCGATGACCCTGGGCGCCCGGATCGCCAACACCGCGTTCCGACCGCCCCGGCTGGACGGCTTCCTGCCCCAGCTGCGCGAGGTGCTGGAGCGGTGTCTGACGGCGGACCCGGCCGCACGCATCACACCCGCCGTGCTCGCGTCGCTGTGCGAACCGTGGACGGGCAGGGCGCCGGACGGCCCCGACTCCTGGCTGCCCCGGCCGCTCGCCGCAGAGATCGCCCGCCGCGAGCGGTCCCTCCCGGGGCCTCCGGCCCTGCCCGACCCGCCGCCCCCGCTCCCCCGGTCCGAAACCGGCGAGCGCACGGTGCCGCCCGCTCCTCTTCCCCCGGTCCCGGCCGGCCCCGGCGAGCGCACGGTGCCGCCCGCCGGGGCCGTCCCGCCGGGTGGCGTTCCGGCGCCCCCGGCCGCCGTACCCGCCGCGCACGTGCCCTCGGCCCCGGTCCCTTCCGGGCCGGTCCCCCGGGCGCCCGGCGGTTCGCGCCGCAGGGCCGTGCTCCGGGTCGCGCTGGCGGCGGGCGCGGCGGTCCTGCTCGTCGCGGGCACCTGGCTGGTCGCCACCCGGACCGCCGACCACGGCCGCACCACGGCCGACGACACCCCCGGCGACGTGCGGACGCCCGGCGGTCAGCCGGCCTCACCGACGCCCCGACCGGACCGGACCGGCCCGGACACCACCGCTCCGGACACCACCGCGCCGGAAACCACCACACCGTCACCGGCGCAGAAGCGCTACGCCCTGGTCTTCGAGAACCGGCCGCTCTCGCTGCGGGCCCCGTCCGGCTGGGACGCGGTCTCGGTGGACCTCGACGAGCCACGGGTCGGAGGGCCGAGCGAGGGCAGCGGCACCCACAGCGAGCTGACGCTCGACGGCAACCTGAACCGGTGGGAGTTCCTGACTCCCATGGGCCGCAGCGCCGGGCCGACGGCCGAGCAGTGTCTGCGAGGCGCGCAGACGGACGTGCTGCCGTCGGAGATCGAGCAGGAGGACCTCGGCCGCACCCTGCCGGTGGGCACCCTGCTCTGCACGGTGACGTCCGAGAAGAACATCGCCCTGGTGAAGGTGACCAAGGTGGTGCACACCTCGGACGGCATGCCCGACTACTTCACCGAGGTCACCCTCTGGCGCTCGTAACCGCCGCCCCGCCGCCGGTACCGCACCGGAAGAACGTCAATATAGTTGCTGGGCAAGCGCATTCACGGGGCGTCAGTTCCCGATCGGCAAGCCCGGAGGCCGGCCCGATGGAAGAACACCTGACCACCGATTTCGAGGAAGCCTGCTTCCTCGTGGACCTCTCCAACGTCGTACGCGACCGGCGCCTGGGCGAGCCCGGCGGGCGCTCGCTGCGCCGGCTCGCGCTCCTGGTCGACGCCGCGAAGAAGCTGGCCCGCGACCCCGAGGTGAAGCTGTACCTGGTCGCCGACCGGAGCCTGCGGCTGGGCCGCAGGCAGGAGTTCACCGATCCCGCGGACATCACCCTGCTCGCCCGCTGGGTCCGCAAGGGCCTGGTCGAGGAGCTGGACGACGCCGACGACCGGCTGCTGGAGCTGTGCGAGCTGACCGGCATCCCCGTCATCACCGGCGACCGCTTCCGCGGGCACCGCACCGCGTACCCCTGGCTCCAGGGCAACACCGACGACTTCCTGGAGCCCGTCCCACGCCCCGGCGGCACCGTGGGTCTGGTCCCGGTCGATCTGAAGGTGGCCGCCCCCGTCGACATCTCCATGAAGCTGGAGGAGGACGTCCTCAAGCGGCAGGGCCTCCTCGACCCCGGCCGGACCCCCCTCTTCGAGGTGGTGAACCGCGCCTGGCGGTGCGCGGAACGCCGATGCACGCTGTACGACACCCGGCACGGCGGCGCCGCGCTGCTCCCCCGGATGCGGCGCGGCGTCCCGACCTGCGAACTGCACGGGGGCGCGCTGGCCGACGACGGGCCGCGCACCGCGACCGTCCAGCTCAAACTGCTGCTCGACGACGCCCTGGCGGACCGGTTCACCCTGGTCGACGGGACCCGGGTGAAGGTGGGGCGGGCGGCGGGCGAGGGCGGCATCTCGCTGGCCGGACTGCTGCCGAGGGAGCGCACCGCCGGACTGAGCCGGGTCCATCTGGAACTGCGGATCGACCGCGGCACGGTCCACGTCCGCGACCGCAGCAGTTACGGCACGACGCTGTGGCGCCGACACCCGCGCCGCTCGGGCCCCGGACCGTGGACGAAGCTCGGCACCGAGGAACGCGTGTTCTCCGCCGGCGACGAACTCCAGCTGGTGGAGGGCGTCCTGCTGACCCGCAGCGGCCGCCGTTTCCCGACGGAGCTGGCCCACGCCTGGCAGCACCGCAAGCCGCCGCCGTCCGCCGAGACGGACGTGACCCGGATGGTCTGAGACCGGGGGGCCGAGGGAGGGCCGGCCGGCGGGCAGCCGCCGTCCCTCCCTCGTACCGTCCGGTGCGTCAGGCGTGCGTCCGCAGCAGGGTGCGCATCGTCCGCATGGCCACCGAGAGGTTCGCCAGGTCGAAGGCGTCCGAACTGCGGATCTCCTCCAGGGTGGAGCGCGAACGCGTGAGGATCGCCGCGTTCTTCTCCTCCCAGGCTTCGAACCGCTCCTGCGGGGTGGAGGCCCCGTTGCCGACCGCGAGCACATCGGCCGTGAGGGCCGCGTGCGCGGCGTACAGGTCCTCGCGGATGGAGGCGCGGGCCATCGACTGCCAGCGGTCGGCCCGCGGCAGCTCGATGATGCGGTCCATCAGCTGGGTGATCCCGAGCCGGTCCGCGAGGTCGTAGTAGACCTCGGCCACGGCCAGCGGGTCCTTGCCCGTGCGGTCGGCGATCGCCACGATGTCCAGGGCCGGGAAGGCCGAGGAGAATCCGGCGACCCGCTGCGCCAGCTGGTCCGGGACGCCCGCCCCGGTGAGCTCGTCCAGGATGCCCTGGTACCACTCCTGGTCGGCGCCCTTGAGCATCTTGGGCAGCGCGGCCCAGACCTGGTCGACGCCGTCGCGGAAGAAGTCGACCGTCTCGGCGATCTCCAGCGGCTGCGGCCGGTTGCCCAACAGCCAGCGCGAACCGCGCTCGACGAGCCGGCGCGAGTGCAGCCGGATCCGGGTCTGGACGTCCGCGGCGACGGTGTTGTCGAGCGCCTCCACGGCGTCCCACACCTCGCCGAGACCGAAGATCTCCCGGGCCGCGAACTGCGCCCGCACGATCTCCTCGATCGAGGCGCCGGTCTCCTCCCGCAGCCGGTGGAGGAAGGTCGAACCGCCGGTGTTGACCGTGTCGTTGACCAGCACCGTGGTGATGATCTCGCGCCGCAGCGCGTGCCCGTCGACGGCCTCGGGGAACCGCTCGCGCAACTGCTGCGGGAAGTAGGCGTGCAGCAGCTTCTGGAGGTGCGGGTCGTCCGGCAGGCTGGTCCCGATCAGCTCCTGTGCCGCCGTGATCTTCGTGTAGGCGAGCAGCACGGCCAGCTCGGGCTGGCTGAGCCCCTTGCCGGCGCTCAGCAGCTCGCGGATCTGCCGGTCGTTGGGCAGGAACTCCAGTGCGCGGTCCAGGTATCCGTCGCGGCCCAGCCGACGCATGAAGCGCTGCTGGGCGTGGAGCAGCGAGGACGCCTGGGCGGACGAGTTGGCGAGGGCGGTGTTCTGCGCGTAGTTGTTGCGCAGCACCAGCCGGCCGATCTCGTCGGTCATCTCGGCGAGCAGCTTGTTGCGCTGCTTGACGGTCATGTCGCCGTCCCGGACCAGCCCGTTGAGCAGGATCTTGATGTTCACCTCGTGGTCGGAGGTGTCCACACCGGCGCTGTTGTCGATGGCGTCGGTGTTGATCCGGCCGCCGTTGCGGGCGAACTCGATCCGGCCGAGCTGGGTGGCGCCGAGGTTGCCGCCCTCGCCGACGACCTTGGCCCGCAGGTCCTCGCCGTTGACGCGGATCGCGTCGTTGGCCTTGTCGCCGACGTCCGTGTTGGCCTCGGAGGACGCCTTGATGTACGTACCGATGCCGCCGTTCCACACCAGGTCGACGGGGGCCTTGAGGATGGCCTGCATCAGGTCGGCGGGGGTCATCTTGGCGATGCCCGGCGCGATGCCGAGCGCCTCGCGCAGATGGGCGTTGACCGGGATGGACTTGGCGCTGCGCGGGTGGACGCCGCCGCCCGCGGAGATCAGCCCCTTGTCGTAGTCGGCCCAGGAGCTGCGCGGCAGGTCGAACAGGCGGCGCCGCTCGGCGTACGAGGTCGCGGCGTCCGGGTTCGGGTCGAGGAAGATGTGCCGGTGGTCGAAGGCGGCGACGAGCCGGATGTGCTCGGAGAGCAGCATGCCGTTGCCGAACACGTCACCGGACATGTCACCGACGCCGACGACGGTGAAGTCCTCGGTCTGCGTGTTGTGGCCGAGCTCCCGGAAATGCCGCTTGACGGACTCCCAGGCGCCCCGGGCGGTGATGCCCATGCCCTTGTGGTCGTACCCCGCCGAACCGCCGGACGCGAAGGCGTCGCCGAGCCAGAAGCCGTACGCGACGGCGACCTCGTTGGCGATGTCGGAGAACTTCGCGGTGCCCTTGTCGGCGGCGACGACGAGGTAGGTGTCGTCCTCGTCGTGGCGGACGACGTCCTTGGGCGGCACGACCTCGCCGGCCACCATGTTGTCGGTGATGTCGAGCAGCGCCGAGATGAAGGTGCGGTACGAGGCGATGCCCTCGGCCATCCAGGCGTCGCGGTCGGCGTTCGGGTCCGGGAGCTGCTTGGCGACGAAGCCGCCCTTGGCGCCGACCGGCACGATGACGGTGTTCTTCACCATCTGCGCCTTGACCAGGCCGAGGATCTCGGTACGGAAGTCCTCGCGCCGGTCGGACCAGCGCAGACCGCCGCGGGCGACCTTGCCGAAGCGCAGGTGGACGCCCTCGACGCGCGGCGAGTAGACCCAGATCTCGAACGCCGGGCGGGGCGCGGGGAGGTCGGGGATGGACTGCGGGTCGAACTTCATCGACACGTAGCCGTGCGGCTCGCCGTCGTCGGCGCGCTGGAAGAAGTTGGTCCGCAGGGTGGCCTTGATGACGGTGAGGAAGGAGCGCAGGATGCGGTCCTCGTCGAGCGAGGCGACCTGGTCCAGGGCCCCGTCGAGCTCTTCGAGCAGCCCGTCGGTCAGCTCGTTGCCGGCGGCCTGGCGGCCGGGCGCCATGCGGGCCTCGAAGAGCGAGACCAGCAGCCGGGTGGTGTGGACGTTGTTCTGGAGCGTGGACTCCATGTAGTCCTGGCTGAACGTGGAACCGGCCTGGCGCAGGTACTTGGCGTAGGCGCGCAGCACCATGGCCTGCCGCCAGCTCAGTCCGGCGCTGAGCACCAGGGCGTTGAAGCCGTCGTTCTCCGCCTCGCCGGTCCAGACGGCCGCGAAGGCGTCCTGGAAGCGCTCGCGTGCGTCGTCGGCCAGATAGCCGCCGTTGCCCGTGGTCTGCGGCATGCGCAGCCCGAAGTCGTAGATCCAGGCGTGGGTGCGGTCGGCGCAGCGCAGCTCGTAGGGGCGCTCGTCGACGACCTCGACGCCGAGCCGCTGGAGCGCGGGCAGCACGGCGGAGAGGGAGACCTGCTCACCGGTGCGGTAGATCTTGAACCGGCGCTCGCCGGGGGCCGCGCCCACCGGCTCGTACAGGCTGAGGGCGAAGTCCTTGCCGTGCTGCTTGAGCGCTTCGAGGTGGACCAGGTCGGCCACGGCGGAGCGCGGCGAGTGGTCCGCCTTGTAGCCCTCGGGGAAGGAGTGGCCGTACTGGCGGAGCAGTTCGGCGGCGCGCTCCTCGCCGCATTCGGCGCCCAGCGCCTCCTGGAAGCCGTCGGCCCAGGAGCGGGCGGCCTCGACGAGACGGGCCTCGATGCGGTCGGCCTCGGCGTCGGTGAGGGTGGGCAGCTCGCTGCCCGGGGCGACCCGGACGACGAAGTGCAGCCGGGACAGGATCGACTCGGTGTTCCAGGCGGTGAAGTCGACGCTGGTGCCGTTCAGCTCCTCCTTGAGGATGTCGATCAGCCGCAGCCGCACCCCGGTGGTGTAGCGGTCGCGCGGCAGGTAGACGATCGCGGAGTAGTAGCGCCCGTACTCGTCCTGGCGCAGGTAGAGCCGGAGCCGGCGCCGCTCCTGGAGGTAGAGCACCGAGGTGACGATCGAGCGCAGTTGGTCGGGCGGCGTCTGGAACAGCTCGTCGCGCGGGTAGGTCTCCAGGATCTGGAGCAGGTCGCGCCCGTCGTGGCTGTTGTACGAGAAGCCCGCGCCCTCCAGCACCTCGGCGACCTTGCGGCGGACGACCGGCACCCGGCGCACGGACTCGGTGTAGGCGGCGGAGGAGAACAGGCCGAGGAAGCGGCGTTCACCGATGACGTTGCCGTCGGCGTCGAACTTCTTCACCCCGACGTAGTCGAGGTAGCTGGGGCGGTGCACGGTGGCGCGGCTGTTGGCCTTGGTCAGCACGAGGAGCTTGTGCTCGCGGGCCTTGGCGCGGGCGTCGGCGGGCAGCCGGTCGAAGGAGGGGCTGACCGGGTGGGCCTCGTCCTCCGTGTGGTGCGGGTCGGAGCGCAGGATGCCGAGACCGGTGCCGGGAACGGCGGCCAGCGCGTCGCTCTCCTTCAGTTCGTACTCGCGGTAGCCGAGGAACGTGAAGTGGTCCGCAGCCAGCCAGCGCAGCAGCTCCCGGGCCTCGTTGACCTCGTCGTCGGCGAGGTCGTCGAGCGGTTCGCCGGGCAGGTCGTCGGCGATGCGCAGCGCGGCGTCCCGCATCTTCTCCCAGTCCTCGACGGTCTCCCGTACGTCGGACAGGATCCGCAGCAGGTCGGTCTGGATCTGCTTGAGGTCGGCGCGGTCGGTCTCGCGGTCGATCTCGACGTGGATCCAGGACTCGACGAGCGCGTCGTGCGGCAGCTCGGGGGCGTCCTTCTTGGCGCCCTTGGCGCTCTTGCGGCCCGACCGGGGGCCGGCCGGGGCGCCGGTGCCCTCGCTGAGGACCTCGATGAGCTTCCCGGTCACATCGCGCCGGACGACGATCTGGGGGTGGATCACGACGTGGATGCCGCGGCCCTGGCGGGACAGCTCGTTGGTGACGGAGTCGACCAGGAACGGCATGTCGTCGGTGACGACCTCGACCACGGAGTGGCTGCACGTCCAGCCGTTCTCCTCGACGGTCGGGGTGTGCACCCGGACGTTCGCGGTGCCCTGGGGGCGGTTCTCGGCGAGACGGTAGTGGGAGGAAGCGGCACCGAAGACGTCGACCGGGTCGCGGCCGATGATGTCCTCCGGGGCGGTGTGGAGGTAGTAGCGCTGGAGGTAGCCGAGCACGGTCTCCTGCCGTGAACGCTCCGGCCCGGCCCCGCTGCCCTGGGCCTTCGCCCCGGGGCTCCCGTCCGGCCCGCCGACACCACCGCCCGGGCTGTGGTCAGCTACCTTGGCGGCCCGTGCGAGCAGCTCGGCCTTGGCTTCGTCCAGCTTGGTCTGCATGTCCTCTGGCTCCTGTCGCGCGCCGTTGCGTGACGTAGGTGGAAAAAAAGACGACGTACCGCCACGACACGGGGTTTCCGGTCTGAGTCGACGCTATGCCGCTATGAGAGACGCCCGGGACCTTATTGGCCATTTTTGGCGGTCTGGCCGGGCTGAGGGGATCAGTCATGGCCCGGGCGCGGTGGCACTCCGGGCGCAGGCCGGGGGCTTCGCTGCCCCCGAGGCGTATCGCGCTGATCACGGGGTCCAGGCTATCTCGCTCTCCCCCACAACCGTCACGAGCCGCATGTGTACAAAAGAAACCCCCGAAGTTTGACACTCCGGACAGCGCGCGGACCCTGGACACCGCACTCTGGAACGGTTCGACACTCTGGAACGGTTCGAACCGTACGTCCCGCCCGGATCAGGCCGACCCACCCGTGAGGAGCCCCGCGATGGCACCGAAGATCCTGATCGTCACCGGCGACGCCGCCGAATCCCTCGAAGTCCTCTATCCCTACCAGCGGCTGCGCGAGGAGGGGTACGAGGTCGACATCGCCGCCCCCTCCCGCAAGACCCTCCGTTTCGTCGTCCATGATTTCGAGCCCGGATTCGACACCTACACCGAGAAGCCCGGCTACACCTGGCCGGCCGACCTGGCGTTCTCCGAGGTGGCCCCCGCCGACTACGCGGCCCTCGTCGTCCCCGGCGGCCGGGCGCCCGAATACCTCCGCAACGACCCCGACCTCCGCGCGATCCTCTCGGCCTTCTTCGACACGGACCGCCCGGTCGCGCAGATCTGCCACGGCCCGCTGATGACCGCCGCCGCCGGAGCCCTCAAGGACCGCAGGGTCACGGCCTACCCCGCCCTGGAACCCGACATGGCCACCGCCGGGGCCGCCTTCGAGGACACCGAGGTCGTGGTGGACGGCACCCTGGTCTCCTCCCGCGCCTGGCCGGACCACTCGGCCTGGATGCGGGCGTTCCTCACGGTGCTCAGGTCCAAGGCGCCGGTGACGTGACCCGCCCCGGGGCCGCCGGCTACGCGCCCAGGCTGAGGGCCAGGGCGGCGGCCTCGGCCAGAGTGTCCACGACGGGCACTCCGGCCCGCTCCAGGCTGGCCCGGCTGTGCGAACCGCCGGTGAAAAGGACGGCCTTCGCCCCCACGTGCGCGGCGGCCACGGCGTCGTCCACGGCGTCACCGATGACGACGGTGTGCTCGGGGGATATGTGCGGTAGGGCGGCGAGGTGCCGCGCCATGTGCTGGGCCTTGCTGCCGCCGGAGGGGCCGGTGCGCCCGTCGACGCGCACGAAGTGCCGCTCGATCCCGTATCCGCGCACGGCGGGAACCAGGTGCTCGTGCCCATACATGCTCAGCAGGGACTGGCTCCGCCCGTCCAGCTGCCACTGGGCCAGCAGCTCGGCGGCCCCCTCGGTCAGCCCGCAGGCAGCTCGCCGCTCGGCGTAGTGCCGGTGGAACGCGCCGTCCATCAGCTCCCACTCGGCATCGGTGGGCAGCCGGCCCATGAGCCGCTCGTAGAAGCGGGGTATCGGGACGCAGTACGTCTCGCGGTACCGCTCCACGGTGATGGGCGCGAGCCCCACCTCACCGAAGGCGGCGTTGGTCGCGCCGACGACGGCGGCGTTGTCGTCGAGCAGCGTGCCGTTCCAGTCCCAGACCAGATGTGTGCGGTGGTGTCCGTGCGTCCCCATGCAGGAAAAAATACCCGGCGCCGCCGACAACCGAACAAACTGTCCACAACCCGGCTGCTCTTATCCGATCAGATGAGGAATCTCCTGGATCCCGAACCAGAGCAGCTCGTGGTCCTCGGCCCCGTCCACCGTGAACTGCGCGTCGTCGTCGCCGAGGTCCGCCGCTCCGAGCGCGGCCGCGGCGGCGGTGACGTCCTTGTCGGCCTCGTCGGAGTCGACGTGGACGGCGGCGGCCTTGGCCAGGGGGACCGCGGAGGCGATGGTGACCTCGCCGAGCGAGGAGGCGTCGAGGATGTGATCCGGGTCGGCGACCGCGTCCCCGTCCGGTACGTCGACGGCGACGACCACGCGGCGCCGGGCGGCGTCGGGGTCCCCGGCGATCAGCCGCAGCGAGGCGGAGGCGGCCCGGTTGAGCGCCGCGTACTCCAGCTCCTCGATGTCGTCGGAGACGTACCACTCGCGCAGCGCGGGGGTCACCGCGTAGGCGGTGAGCGGGCCGGGACCGACTTCGCCCGCCCGGTGCGCCGCTGCGAGCCCGGAGAGGGTCAGGGGGACGTACACGCGCATGGCTGAGGTCGCTTTCGTAGTCGGAACGCCCTCAGGATACGTGCGGCGTCCCCCTTTGGGGTTACGTGTCCCGGGCCCGCCCCGTCCACCCGGCGCCCGCACCTCACCCGGACCGGCCCGTCCCGGAGGCCCGCCCCGCACCGTCCCGACCACTCGGATAGGTGAATCCCCTGCGCCGCCCCTGCGCGCCGCCGAGGCTTGCGGCGGCCCCGCCGCCCCCGTAGAAGATCCACAGCAGAAGTTACCGCCCGGTACCGACCGGGCTCCGACGCACGGGGGCGACAGCGATGAGCACGAACAGGACCCGGCCCGCCGGACGGCACGACGCCCGCAGGCCCGAAGCCGTACCCGCACAACGCCGCCGGATGCCCCAGCGCCTCCGGCCCCACCACTGGTTCGCCGAACGCCTTCTCGCGGTCCTCAGCGGCCAGCGCCCCGTCCACTGGATGCTGGGCCACACCATCGGCGACGCCTACGACCAGCTCGCCGAACTGGCCCCCACCACCCCCTTCAGGAGCCGGGGCGCCCGCCCCGTCATCCGCATGTGCCACGGCGCCCAGCCCGCCCCCGGCGTCGTCGAGGCATGCGCCAGCATCGCCGCCGGTGAACAGGTCCGCGCCATGGCCTTCCGCCTCGAACAGGGCCCCGACCTCCGCTGGCGCTGCGCGGCGGTAGAACTCGGCAACACCCCCGTCCGCCACCCCTGACCCCCACCGCCGCCCACACCCCGCACCCCGAAAGCACCCAGAACACCCCATGACACCCGCACACGGCCTCGGAGCGCGTCCCCCTCCCTCGGCCCCCTTCCAGGCGCACAAGGCCCTCCAGACACCGATCAGGGCCCTCCGGGGCCCCTGGGGCCTCTGGGCCTTCGGCAAGGGGGACCCGGCACCTCCCATCGCCCGCTTCAGCCTGCGGACCCCTGCGGGGCGGGGCAGGTCGCGACCCGCCCCGCACGGCAACCCGGCCCTCCCGGTCGGCGTCGGAGGCCCGGCTCCCCACCCCACCGAGCACAACGGCCGGGGCCGGACACCCCTAGGTGCCCGGCCCCGGCCGCAAACGCGCAACCGCCTACTTCTTGCGGCGACGCCCCCCACCGCTCTTCTGGGCCTTGCGACGCTCCGCACGCGTGAGCCCGTCCGACTCGGACGCCGTACCGCCGTCCCCGTTGGAGAAGTCGCCCTCGACGACCCCACCCTCCCCGTCCACCGTGGGAGCGGAGAAGTGCAGCCGGTCCGGCCGCTGCGGAGCGTCGAGCCCCTTGGCCCGGATCTCCGGCCGCGCGGCCGGCACCGCGTCCTCCTTGGACAGCGACGTCGCCGCGTCCTGCACCGGGACCTCCTCGACCTGCTGCTCGACCTGGACCTCCAGGTTGAACAGGTAGCCGACGGACTCCTCCTTGATGCCCTCCATCATGGCGTTGAACATGTCGAAGCCCTCGCGCTGGTACTCGACCAGCGGGTCCTTCTGCGCCATGGCCCGCAGGCCGATGCCCTCCTGGAGGTAGTCCATCTCGTAGAGGTGCTCACGCCACTTGCGGTCCAGGACGGACAGCACCACGCGCCGCTCCAGCTCACGCATGATGTCCGAGCCGAGCGTCTTCTCGCGCTCGTCGTACTGCTCGTGGATGTCTTCCTTGACGGACTCGGCGATGAACTCGGCCGTGACACCGGCCAGGTCCCCGGCCGTCTCCTCCAGCTCGGCGACGGTGACCTTCACCGGGTAGAGCTGCTTGAACGCGCCCCACAGCCGGTCCAGGTCCCACTCCTCGGCGAAGCCCTCCGCCGTCTCCTGGCGGATGTAGTCGTCGATCGTGTCGTCCATGAAGTGGCGGATCTGCTCCTGGAGGTCCTCGCCCTCCAGAACACGGCGCCGCTCGCCGTAGATGACCTCGCGCTGCCGGTTGAGCACCTCGTCGTACTTCAGGACGTTCTTGCGGGTCTCGAAGTTCTGCTGCTCGACCTGCGACTGCGCGGACGCGATGGCCCGGGTCACCATCTTGTTCTCGATCGGCACGTCGTCCGGCACGTTGGCCATGGACATCACGCGCTCGACCATCTGCGCCTTGAACAGCCGCATCAGGTCGTCACCGAGCGACAGGTAGAAGCGGGACTCGCCCGGGTCGCCCTGACGGCCGGAACGACCGCGCAGCTGGTTGTCGATACGGCGCGACTCGTGCCGCTCGGTACCGAGGACGTAGAGCCCGCCGAGGGCCTTGACCTCCTCGAACTCCGCCTTCACGGCCTGCTCGGCCTTCTCCAGCGCGGCGGGCAGCGCGGCCGCCCACTCCTCGACGTGCTCCACCGGGTCCAGCCCGCGCTGGCGCAGCTCCGCCTCGGCGAGGTCGTCGGGGTTGCCGCCGAGCTTGATGTCGGTGCCTCGTCCGGCCATGTTCGTCGCGACCGTGACCGCGCCCTTGCGGCCGGCCTGGGCGACGATCGTCGCCTCACGGTCGTGCTGCTTGGCGTTGAGGACCTCGTGCTGCACACCGCGCTTGGAGAGCTGCTGCGAGAGGTACTCGGACTTCTCGACCGAGGTGGTGCCGACCAGGATCGGCTGGCCCTTCTCGTGCTTCTCCGCGATGTCGTCGACGACGGCCGCGAACTTCGCGACCTCGGTGCGGTAGATGAGGTCCGACTGGTCGACGCGCTGCATCGGCCGGTTGGTCGGGATCGGGACGACGCCCAGCTTGTAGATCTGGTGGAACTCGGCGGCCTCGGTCATCGCCGTACCGGTCATGCCGGACAGCTTGTTGTAGAGGCGGAAGAAGTTCTGCAGGGTGATCGTGGCGAGCGTCTGGTTCTCGTCCTTGATGTCCACCCCTTCCTTCGCCTCGATCGCCTGGTGCATGCCCTCGTTGTAGCGGCGGCCGGCGAGGATACGGCCGGTGTGCTCGTCGACGATCATGACTTCGCCGTCGATGACGACGTAGTCCTTGTCCTTCTTGAAGAGTTCCTTGGCCTTGATGGCGTTGTTGAGGTACCCGACGAGCGGCGTGTTCACCGACTCGTAGAGGTTCTCGATGCCGAGCCAGTCCTCGACCTTGGCGACACCGGGCTCGTGGATGGCCACGGTGCGCTTCTTCTCGTCGACCTCGTAGTCGCCGGTCTCCTCGATGCCCTTGAGAGGGTTGCCCGCCTCGCCCTTGGACAGGCGGGTGACCAGCTTGGCGAAGTCGCCGTACCACTTGGTGGCCTGATCGGCGGGGCCGGAGATGATCAGCGGCGTACGGGCCTCGTCGACGAGGATCGAGTCGACCTCGTCGACGATCGCGAAGTTGTGGCCGCGCTGGACCAGCTCCTCCTTCGACCACGCCATGTTGTCGCGGAGGTAGTCGAAGCCGAACTCGTTGTTCGTCCCGTACGTGATGTCGCGGCTGTACTGCTCGCGGCGCTCGGCCGGCGTCATGTTGGCGATGATGCAGCCGACGCTGAGGCCGAGGAACTTGTGGACGCGGCCCATCATCTCGGAGTCGCGGGAGGCCAGGTAGTCGTTCACCGTGATCAGGTGGACGCCCTTGCCGGAGAGCGCGTTGAGGTACGCGGGCAGCGTGCCGACAAGGGTCTTGCCCTCACCGGTCTTCATCTCGGCCACGTAGCCGAGGTGCAGCGCGGCGCCGCCCATGATCTGGACGTCGTAGTGGCGCTGGCCGAGAACGCGCTTGGCGGCCTCGCGAACGGTCGCGAAGGCCTCGGGAAGCAGGTCGTCGAGGCTCTCGCCGTCGGCGTACCGCTCCTTGTACTCGTCGGTGAGCGCCCGCAGCTCGGCGTCGGAGAGGTTGACGAAGTCCTCTTCGATGGAGCTGACCTGGTCCGCGATGCGGTGCAGTTTGCGCAGGATCTTGCCTTCGCCTGCACGCATGAGCTTGTTGAAGACGGACACTGAGGCTGGTCTCCTTGCCGGTCGGGCCTGGGCACTGGGTCGTGTGATGGACACTGGCGCGGGCACGGCAGGTGGGCCCCACCGCAACGGCCATCGTAAGCGAGGACCCGGCCGCGCCGGGAGGGCTGCCGCCGCGTTGACCCCGCAGCGCCCTTCCGAGTCAACGGACGAAGGGCGCCGAAGGTGCCGGGAAGCGCGAAAAGTACTCGCCCCGAGGCACCGGCCTCACCAGAATCCGTCCATGGAGCCGATCACCCTCACCACCGAACGCCTGATACTCCGCCCCTTCGTCCCCGAGGACGCCGACGCGGTGTACGCGGCCTGCCAGGACCCCGCCATCCAGCGCTGGACGGCCGTCCCCTCCCCGTACGCCCGCGCGGACGCCGAAACCTTCACCCGCCGCCTGGTGCCGGACGGCTGGCGCGACGACCTCGCCTACAACTTCGCCATGGTCCCGCGCGACGGCGGCGGACCGGCCGGGGCCGTGGGCGTCCACCGCCGCCCGGATCCGGGAACGTTCGAGGTGGGTTACTGGACCGCCCGCGAGCACAGACGCCGCGGCCATACGGCGGAGGCGGTGCTCGCCGTCGCCCGCTGGGCCTTCACCGCACTGGGCTGCGACCGCCTGGAGTGGCGGGCCGAGGCGGGCAACGAACCGTCCCGGGCCGTCGCGCTGCGCGCGGGCTTCCGTATGGAGGGCGATCAGCGCTCCGCGCTGGTCAACAACGGCGTCCGGCGCGACGCCTGGACGGGCTCGCTGCTCCCGTCCGACCTCGGTCTGCCGTCGGCCCTCGCGTATGTCCCGGACGGTGCCGGCGCTTCCCGGTAAGGCGGTCCACGAGGTGGAAGGTTCCCGGCCCGAGTGTCAGTGCCGCCCTCTAGGGTTCGAGGCATGACGCCTGTGCAGCCCCCCGTTGTCGAACTCTCCGCCGACCAGGCCCGCAGGATCGCGCTGCGGGCCCAGGGATTCCTGGGCGCCCCGGACCGCCGCTCCGGGGTGCCCGGTGTGCTGCGGCATCTGGGCGCGGTGCAGCTCGACACGATCTCCGTCCTCGCCCGCTCGCACGAGCTCATTCCGTACGCGCGCCTGGGCGCGGTCGGCCGCCGCCCGGTCGAGGAGGCGTACTGGTCGGGCGGCCGCGCCTTCGAGTACTGGTCGCACGCGGCCTGCATCCTCCCGGTCGAGGAGTGGCCGCACTTCGCGTTCCGCCGCCGCGCCTACCGCGCCCGCCCGCAGTGGCACCACGACCTGCCCGACGGGGCGTACGAGAGGGTCATCGACCAGCTGCGCGCCGAGGGCCCCCTGACGGCGACGGAGCTGGGCGGCGCGAAGAACGGCGGGGAGTGGTGGGACTGGTCGGCCTCGAAGGTGGCCGTCGAGCGCGCCCTGATGTACGGCGAGGTGGTCTGCACCGAACGGCGCGGCTGGAAGCGGGTCTACGACCTGGCGGAGCGCGCCCTGCCCGACGCCGTGCTGCACGACGATCTGGACGACGCGGAGTGCCTGCGCCGGCTGGTGGCACTGGCCGGCCGCTCGCTCGGCGTCGGCACCCGGGCGGACATCGCGGACTACCACCGCCTCAAGGGCGAGCAGTTCGACGCCGTGGTGGAGGACTCGGGGCTGGTTCCGGTGACGGTGCGGGGCTGGTCCAAGCCGGCCTGGGCCGATCCGGCCGCGCTGGCCTCGGAGCCCCGGGGACGTCACCGTACGACGCTGCTGTCGCCGTTCGACTCACTGGTGTGGGAGCGGGCGCGGACCGAGCGGATCTTCGGTTTCACGCACCGTCTGGAGGCGTACGTTCCCAAGCCCAAGCGCGTCCACGGCTACTTCGCGATGCCGTTGCTGGCGGGAGGCCGGCTCCGGGGGAGGGTCGACCCGGCGCGCGAGGGGACGACGCTGGTCGCCCGGCAGGTTTCCCTCGCGGACGCGAAGGCGGTGGAGCCGATGGCACAGGCGCTGGCCGAGGCCGCCGCGTGGGTGGGGTGCACGGACGTGCGGCTGGAGCGGGTCGACGCCCCGGAGCTGCGCACGGCGCTCACCAAGGAGATCGGCCGGGTCACCTGATCTCCAGGATCTTCTCCCGCATGGCGTAGACCACCGCTTCCATGCGCGAGTGCAGCTGGAGCTTCTCCAGAATGTTGCGGACGTGGTTCTTCACGGTGTTCTCGGAAATGAAGAGTTCTTTCGCGATATCGCGATTGTTCATGCCCGTGGCAACGAGTTTCAGGACCTCCAGCTCGCGCTCGGTGAGCCGGGGGGCCGGAACCAGCCGCCGTTCGTCGGTCCGCTGGATCATCGACTTGAACTCGGTGAGGAGTTTGGACGCCATGGAGGGACTGATCTGGGACTGTCCGTCGGCCACCGCGCGAATCGCGGTGGCGACCTCGTCCGTGGAGATCTCCTTCAGCAGATATCCCGTGGCACCGGCCTTGATCGCGTCGTAGAGGTCCGCCTCCTCGTCGCTGATCGTCAGCATGATGATCTTCGCGCTGGGCGCCACCTCCTTGATGGAGGTGCAGGCCTCGATGCCACCGCGTTTGGGCATGCGGACGTCCATCAGAACGATGTCGGGCAGCAGATCAGCCGCCTTGTCGACCGCTTCGGCCCCGTCGCCCGCCTCACCGACGACCTGGATGTCCTCCTCCTGGGCGAGGACGATCTCCAGGCCCCGGCGGAACAGGGCGTGGTCGTCGACCACCAGGACCCGGATCGGCTCCTTGCGGGAGGCGTCGTCGTCCGCGCCGGCCCTGGAGCGTCGCACGTCATCGGCATCGTGCGCGTCGCGTACGGGCCCGAAGGTGTCCGCCATCGTTCTTCCCCCTGAAGGCCACGGCCTGATTCGGACGGTCCGCCAACGGCAGTTCACAGCGCACCGATTGGCTTGGGCAGCCATGATTTCATGCCTGGACGGCGATGCGGTGATCCCGTGGTCGCACGGGGGTGCCCCTGGGGGCGCACAGGGCGCTCCAGGGGCACCACGAGGTGAGGGCGTCAGCCGCCCAGCGCACCGCCGGCGCCGCCCGCCTCGTCGGCGGCCAGCGGGTCGGTCCTCAGGTGGATGACACCGTAGTCGTAGGCGTGTCGCCGGTAGACGACACTCGGTTCCTTCGATTCGGAATCGACGAACAGATAGAAGTCGTGACCGACCAGCTCCATCTCGTAGAGCGCCTGGTCCAGCGACATGGGCGCCGCCACATGCGTCTTCTCGCGCATCACCAGCGGTCCTTCGCCCTGCACTTCGAGCGAACCGATCCTGGTGGTGGGTACGGGCCGCTCGCCCTCGTCGGCGACCAGCTCGCCGTCACCGTTGAACGATGCCGCGTCCGGCACCGTTTCGCCGACCTCCGCAGCGGGCGTCCGGCCCGATCCCCGGCGGCTGTAGCGCTTGTCGTGCTGCTTGCGCAGCCGCGCCTCCAGCTTGCCCGTGGCCAGGTCCAGCGCTGCGTACGGGTCGCCTGCGGCCGCTTCCGCCCTGATGACCGGTCCACGCGAGCGGAGCGTGATCTCCACCCGGTCGGAACGGTCCGCCTGACGGGGATTCGGCTCCTTGGACACCTCCACGTCGAGGCTGATCACCTTGCCGTCGAACTTCTGGATCTTGTCCAGCTTCAGCTTCTCGGCCACGTGCTTGCGGAACCGCTCGGGCACCTCGGTCTTGCGGCCCTTGACGACGATGTCCACGCAGAACTCCGTTCCCGGATCGCTCCACTCCCTGGCGGAGCGTCTCCCTTTTGCACCAGGCTCCGGTGGTGTCCGGAGCCGCGGACTCGGTGACTTCCACCTCCTCCTCCCCCGTCGGCGAGGTCTCCATCCCACCGAATTTCCGGTTGGGTCCACCGGTGGGTCGCCTGCCCGAAACCTGGTGGTGCATTCGCCGAGGTCTGGCATTCACCATTCCTCACAACCGAACATAGCCTGCTCGGCGGGATGTCGGCACCCGCTACTCGCACGTACCTCCGTTCAGGTCTTTTTACCCTCTCATCACCTGCAACGATGCAAGTTCAGTTCCAGTTCCGGTTTATTTCGAAGGCGGAGGGAGAAGCGGCCACGACCGCCGCGTGGCGGACCCGGGCACCGCCCCGGCCGCCCGCCCGTTCCACCGTGCGGGCGGCCTCGGCCAGCGAGGCCCCGGTGGTCAGCAGATCGTCCACGAGCACCACCCGTCCGGCGGCGAGCAGCCGGGCGCCGCCGGGCACGACGCCCAGCGCACCGGTCAGATTGGCCAGCCGCTCCCGGGCCCCGAGCCCCGACTGGTCGGCCACCGGACGCCGCTGCCGCAGCACCCCGGCCACCCGGGCGCCGATCCCGGCCCGCCGCAGCTCCGCCGCGGCCGCCAGCGCGATCCGCCGGGCCGGATCGTGCCCGCGCGCGGCGACGGCACGACGAGCGGAGGGAACGGGCACGAGGAGCAGCGGCCGCCGGTCCGGCCCTCGTCCTGCCCCGGCCCGCACCGCGCCCGCCAGCGCCCGGCCGGCGGCCCCGGCGAGGCCGAGCGCACCGCGCTCCTTGTGGGCCAGCAGCACCGCGCGCACCGCGTTCTCGTACGCGGCCGCCGCGTGGACCACGGGCAGCCCCGGCGGCTCCGGATCGGGTCTCACCCGGCGAGGCGCGCCACCGTACAGCTCCACGCCGCACCGCTCGCACAACTCCGTCCGCGGCGTGCCGCAGCCCCCGCAGACCACCGGCAGGACCAGTCCGGCGATCTCCCGCCACCACCCGCGCATGGATCCACTGTGCCCCCGCGAGGTCGGGGCGGCCACCCCTGTGGACAAACCCCCGCGGAGGCCGGGACCGCTGCCGGAGGTTCAGCCCGGGTAGACCAGCGCGGAGCCCTCCTTGAGCCCGGTCTGCCAGTTCTCGCCGGGCATCAGCTTCACTATGCCGTCGCCGACCGTGTCCGCCATCAGCGGAAGCTGCTCGTCGTCGGCCGCGGCGATGGCCCGCACCTGGTTGACGCCGGGCAGCACGCCCGAGGTGGGCGTCGAACCGTCGGCCTGCACATAGCGGACCTGCTGGACCCCGCCCTCCTCCTTGCCGACCACCACGAGCCGGCTGCCGCCGGACCACGACATCGCGGTCACGTCCGCGAGCTGGGGCGCGGCCTGGCGCAGGTCGACCACGGAGACCTGTCCGCCGTCCTCCGGGCCGCTGCGCTCGATCCGGCCGATGTGCAGCGTCGTCCGGTCGTCGCGCGTCAGCAGCAGGGCGATGCGCACACCGTCCGAGGACAGCCGCAGGGCCGTGATCCGGCTGCCGCCGAGGCTGGGCACGGTGACTTCCTCGGGTTTGCCCTTGCCGCCGGCCAGCCGCAGCAGTCGCGCGTGCTCCGGGTCCCGGTCGGCGACCCAGAGATCGCCCCGGCCGTCCCAGCTGGGGGCCGTCAGCCGGTCCTTGACGCGGGGGGCCTTGCTGGTGACCGCCGGAACGGGCAGATCGCCGTCCACGGCGATGGAGGAGACGTAGAGCGCGTCCCCGTGCTGCGAGACGACCGCCGCGGACTGCTCGTCCCGGGCCACGCCGACCGCGCTCACCCGCAGCGAGCCGCTGCCGAAGGGACCGGCGACGGGCTCCGGGTCGCCGCTGCCCCGGGTGCTGCCCGGGATGCGCTGGACATGGCCCTTGCCGTCGACGAAGTACTGACTCTCCGGCGCGCCCGAGGAACCGGCGGGGGCGTACTCCTCCGCCTGGTCGGCGTCGAGCACGCACAACGGCGAACCGTCGGAACGCTGCAGTTCCACCTGCTCGACCCGCGCCGAGGTCAGGTCCCGCAGCGTGAAGAGGACCTGCGAGGCCATCATCCGGCAGGAACTCTGCCCGACCCCGTCCGCCTTCTTGTTGAGCGGCACCTTCAGCACGTTGCGGTCGTCGGGGGTGAGCGAGGTGACCCCCTTGCGCAGCGACGTGCCGGCGGGGAAGCGCGACTCGACCACGGGGCTCAGCCACTCCGTCGGCCCCCTGAGCAGACTGCGCACCGCCTGGGTCACGGTGTCGGTGCCGGTCGCGGGGTCGGTCCGGTTGCGCAGATAGACCGGGTCGGCCACCAGCGTGGACTTGGCGTCGCCGCGTCCGGTGGCGAAATAGAACTTGTTGACCGAGCGGTAGAGCCGCTTGAAGTCGGACTGGCCGAGTATCAGACCGTCCGGCACGAACGCGATGCGCCATTCCTTGCCGTCCGGGCCGTTCTCCCGTACCAGATGGAGCGTGCGGGAGAACTCCGTCGGCGCCAGCGGCTGGTAGGCGTTCTGGTCGTCGACCGTCGCCACCTTCTCGCCGGTCAGCGTGTACACCACCTCGTTGGTGCTGCGGTCGCCCTCGCGGATCGGCCGGTCGCTGCGGTTCGGCGCCTTGGCCAGCACGGTGGTCATCGCGCCCGGCTTCCACCGGCTCGACGCCTCCTTCGTCAGGTACTGGCGCGTCATACGGAAGTCCGAGTCGTCACTGGTCATCGACTCCAGGAAGCCGTCGACCACCTCGTTCGGCGTGGCGCCGTCGCGCGGCGCCACGGCGTACACCTGGACCTGGGAGTCACCGGGCTGCGAGGCATCCACCGCCTTCACGTCCCCAGTGACGGGCATGGAGCCGCAGGCACTCAGCAGCAGCATCCCGCCGCACGCGAGCAGCACGGTCATGCCCGCCGCGTGCCCCCGGCCGTCACGACGACGATCAGTGCCCACGAGTCGTGTCCTCCCGCCCCCGGTCCTGCCCGGGAGAGTCGTTGTGACGGGCCGGGCGCTCCTCGGCGGAGCGCGGTATCACCCGGGCGCCGTTGCCCGGCAGGGCCGCCGGGTGCACCGAGGCCGGTGCGGTCCGGGCGGACACAGGCAGCGCGGCCCGGTCGGTCCCGGGCGGCTGCGTGGGAACGGTCATCAGCCGGTGCTCGCCGCCCCGGGCGGGGGCTGACCCGGACCGCTCCCGGTTCTCCCGGTTGTTCCGCGAGTCCTCGGGCTCCAGCGGTATCGGCGATCCCCGCAGCGGTTCGTCCGCCGTACGCGGCAGCGTCAGCCGGAACTGGGAGCCGCCGCCCGGCTCGCCCCAGGCCTGGAGCCAGCCGCCGTGCAGGCGTGCGTCCTCGACGGCGATGGACAGACCGAGTCCGGTGCCGCCGGTGGTCCGGGCGCGGGCCGGATCGGCCCGCCAGAACCGGTTGAAGACCCGCGTCGCCTCTCCGGGCTTCAGCCCCACGCCGTAGTCCCGGACGGCCACGGCGACCGCGCCTCCGGCCGCCCCCATCCGCACCACGACGTCGCGGCCCTCGCCGTGCTCGACGGCGTTGACCACCAGATTGCGCAGCACCCGCTCCACCCGGCGCGCGTCGGCCTCCGCGATCACCGGCTGCTCGTCGCCGACGACCCTGATCCGGGTCCCCTTGCGCTCGGCCAGCGGCTCGGCACCACCGATCACCCGGTGCACGACCTGCCTCAGGTCTATCGGCTCGGCCTCCAGCGCCGCGGCCCCGGCGTCGAACCGGCTGATCTCCAGCAGATCGGAGAGCAGCGACTCGAAACGGTCGAGCTGATCCCCGAGCAGTTCCGCCGAACGCGCGGTGACCGGATCGAAGTCGGACCGTGCCTCATGGATGACGTCGGCGGCCATCCGCACGGTCGTCAGCGGGGTCCGCAGCTCGTGCGAGACGTCCGACACGAACCGTCGCTGCATCCGGGACAACTCCTCCAGCTGCTGGATCTTCAGCTGGAGGTTCTGCGCCATCTTGTTGAAGGCCTCGCCGAGCCGGGCGATGTCGTCCTCGCCGGTGACCTTCATCCGTTCCTGGAGCCGCCCGGCCGACAGCCGTTCGGCGATGCCCGCCGCCATCCGCACGGGCGTGACGACCTGGCGCACCACGAACCACGCGATGGCCCCGAGCAGCACGACCACGAACAGCCCCGCGGTCGCCAGCGTGCCCTTGACCAGGTTCAGCGACTTCTCCTCCTGCGTCAGCGGGAAGACGTAGTACAGCTGGTACGGATTGCGCTCGACGTCGTAGAGCCGCTTGCCGACGACAAGGCCGGGCTGCGACTCATGGCCGTTGGAGTACTTGATCCGGGAGTACGTCTGGTACGCCCCCGGCCCCTTGTTCACCGAGTCGCGCAGCTTCTGCGGAATGCTCGCCGCCTCGACACTGCCCGAACCGCGCGGCGCGCGGGAACCCTCGTCCGCACTGAGCGCCACCACGTTGAACGCGTTCTTCCCGCCACTGGCGAGCTGGTCGACCAGTTCGGTCCGCCAGGAGTTGTTGGCCCTCGCCCCGTCGGCGTCGTCGCTGTTCTGCCCGTTGACGTTGAGGGGCGCGTTGGCCTTCTCCTGGGCGGCGGAGAAACCGCCCGCGGCCTGGGTCTGGGCCGCCTTGCTCTTGGCGTCCAGCAGTCCGTTGCGCACCTGCCCGATCACGACGAGGCCGAGCAGCAGCACCACACCGAGCGACATCAGCAGCGTGCCGGCGACGACCCGCAGCTGGAGGTTGCGCCGCCACAGCCGGACCGCAGGCAGCAGCGGACGCCGCACCCAGCGCATCAGCAGCCGGGGCACGGGCCCGCCGGGCGCCCGGTCCTGGAACAACCGGCCGCCCTGCAGGAAGCGCCCCACCGGAGACGACGTGTGCCCCGAACCGGCAGCCCGCTCCGTACGGACTCCCGGCTCCCCGGGCTTCGGAGCAGCGCTGCCCAGGGTCATATCAGCTCGGTCCGGCCTTGTAACCGACACCGCGGACGGTCACCACGATCTCCGGCCGCTCCGGGTCCTTCTCGACCTTGGAGCGGAGCCGCTGCACATGCACGTTCACCAGCCGGGTGTCCGCGGCGTGGCGGTAACCCCAGACCTGCTCCAGGAGCACCTCTCGGGTGAAGACCTGCCACGGCTTACGGGCGAGCGCGACCAGCAGGTCGAACTCCAGCGGGGTCAGCGCGATGGACTGCCCGTCCCTCTTCACCGAATGCCCGGCCACGTCTATGACCAGATCACCGATGGTGAGCTGCTCCGGTGCCGGCTCTTCGGACCTGCGCAGTCGTGCCCTGATCCGGGCCACCAGCTCCTTCGGTTTGAACGGCTTGACGATGTAGTCGTCGGCCCCGGACTCCAGGCCCACCACCACGTCTACCGTGTCGCTCTTGGCAGTGAGCATGACGATCGGCACGCCGGATTCGGCCCTGATCAGCCTGCAGACCTCGATGCCGTCCCGTCCGGGCAGCATGAGGTCGAGCAGGACCAGGTCCGGCTTCGCTTCACGAAATGCAGCAAGTGCCTTGTCGCCGTCCGCTACGAACGACGGCTCGAACCCCTCACCACGCAGCACAATCCCGAGCATCTCGGCCAGTGCGGTGTCGTCGTCGACGACAAGGACGCGTCCCTTCATAATCGACATCATCCCATTAGCTAATCGTTACCTGCGATGATCTGGCACACAGCTCCGCCAGCCCGGCCCCCGTGACCGGGGAGATTACGCCCTCTTCCGTGACGATCGCCGTGACGAGTTCCGGCGGTGTGACGTCGAACGCGGGGTTGTACGCCGGGGTTCCCACCGGCGCCACGGGCACCGACCCGCCCCCGCGCCCACCGGCCGCGGCCTGCGGCAATGTGACCTCCGTCACCTCACTCGCGGCACGCTGCTCGACCGTGATCGCCGCACCGTCCGGAGTCCGCAGATCCACGGTCGTGGTCGGCGCCACCACGATGAACGGCACATGGTGGTACTTCGCCAGCACCGCCAGCGGATAGCTCCCCACCTTGTTGGCCACCGATCCGTCCGCGGCGATGCGGTCCGCCCCGATGAGCACCGCGTCCACCTCCCCCGCGGCGAACAGCGACCCGGCCGCGTTGTCCGTGAGCAGGCTGTACGGCATCCCGTTGCGCGCCGCCTCGTACGCGGTCAGCCGGGCGCCCTGCAACAGCGGACGGGTCTCGTCCACCCACAGGCGCCTGAGGCGGCTCGCCCGGTGCGCTCCGAGCGCCACCGCGAAGGCCGTGCCCTCACCGCCCGAGACCAGGGCCCCGGTGTTGCAGTGGGTGAGAAGCCGGTGACCGCCGCCCGGCAGCAACTCGTCGAGGAGGGCCAGCCCGTACTCCGCCATGCGCCCGCTGGCCTCGGCGTCCTCCCGGTGCAGCGCCCTGGCCTCCGCCAGGGCCGCCCCGGCGGCCCGCTCGGGACCGGCTCCCTTGTCGACGGCCGCCCAGTACGCTCCCGCCGCCCGGCGCACGCCGTACCCGAGGTTCACCGCGGTGGGCCGCGCCTGCTCCAGCAGCTCCGCGGCCTCGGCGACGTCGTACCCCCGCACGGCGGCGAGAGCCACCCCGTAGGCCCCCGCGATCCCCAGCAGAGGCGCGCCCCGGACCGCGAGCGTCCGGATGGCCTCGACCAGCGCCGGAACATCGGTACACGCCAGCTCGGCCTCCTCCGCCGGCAGCCGGGTCTGGTCGAGGAGCACCAGTACGGCCCCTTCCGGCGGCTCCTCCCAGCGAAGTACGGGGAGAGCGGCGGGCTCGCTGCCCACCGGCGTTTGCGCATCCTGATCAGCCATTCGCCCAGTCTGCCCCGCCCGTCACCCGCGCAGGAAGAAACGGCGGAGATACCAGGGAGATCCGGGGCCCGGCCCGCACCGGAGTGACCCGTGGCACGATGGCTGCCAACCTGACGCCCCGGTACGCGGACAGGACCGTGAAGGAGCGAGCAATGAACGACACTCCGGGCTGGGCCTCGCCCGGATCCGCCCCCTCCGACGACCAGGAGCCGGGCGTCCCCCGCCCCTCCGGCCCCGTCGACGGTTCCCCCGCGGGGAACTGGTCCTCCGCGCAGCCGCCGGCCGGGCAGTGGTCCCCGCCGGGCAATTCCACGCCCGGCCCCGGCGTCCCCCCTCCTCCCCCCGGCTGGGGTGTCCCCCCTCAGGGCCCCGGCCGGCACCCCATGGCCGCTGCGAAGCCCGGTGTCATCCCCCTGCGTCCCCTGGGCGTCGGGGAGATCCTGGACGGCGCCGTGTCCGCCATGCGCGCGCACTGGCGCACGGTCCTCGGCATCACGCTCGCCGTATCGGTGGTCGCCCAGACCGCCAATCTGCTCATCCAGCGCTATCTGATGCCGGACCCCCCGGCGATCGACCGGAACGCGACCGGCTCGGAAGCTCTGCGGCAGGCAAGCGAAGCGTTCCGCTCCAGCCTGCTGAACACCACGCCTCCGATGCTCATCGGCATGCTCGCCACGATCTTCACGACCGCCGTGCTGACCGTGGTGATCAGCCGCTCGGTGCTCGGCCGGCCCGTCACGCTCGCCGACGCCTGGGCCGAGGCCCGGTCCCGGCTGCTCCCGCTGCTGGGTCTGACGGTCCTCCTGGCTGTCATCGCGGGGGCGATCATGACCGTGGGCATCCTGCCGGGCTTCCTGCTGGGCGACACGGCCGGTGTCGGGCTCGCCTTCCTCGGGCTCCTGGCCGCGATCGTGGTCTTCCTCTGGCTGATGGTCCGCCTCTCCCTCGCCTCTCCCGCACTGATGCTGGAACGGCAGTCGATCGCGGCCTCGATGCGGCGCTCCGCCAAGCTCGTGCGCGGCGCCTGGTGGCGCGTCTTCGGCATCCTCGCGCTCACCGTCCTGCTGACGTTCGTCGTGACGCTGGTCATCGGCATCCCCTTCGGGCTGATCGCCGCGGGCGTCGACGGAGGCGGCCTGAGCGCCTTCGCCACCGGCGAGACCACCGAATTCGGCTGGCCCTTCCTCATCGTCTCGGCCATCGGCGACGTGGTGATCTCGACAATCACGTATCCGCTGTCCGCGGGAGTCGCGGCCCTCCTCTACGTGGACCAGCGCATCCGCCGCGAGGCCCTGGACCTCGAACTCGCACGGGCAGCCGGGCTGCCGGGCTACGACGACAGGAGCTGACACCGTGTCGGGGGCGGGAGGCACAACGGCGGCACGACTGATCATCCGGGCGGGCGGCGACATCCCCGTGGACACTCCACGCGTCCCCGCCCGCGAGGCGGCACAGCGCGAACTGTCCGATCCGAAGTACCACGAGAACGATCCGAACCTTCTCCAGCGGGCGATGGACCACCTGTGGACCTGGATCGGCGACCTCCTCTCCGCCGCCTCCGGGGCCGCCCCGGGCGGCCCGGCCGGGCTGGTCGTCCTCGTCCTGATCCTCATCGCGCTCGTCGCCGCGCTCGTATGGCGCCTCGGTTCACCGCAACGCGTCCCCACGCCACGGGACGCCCTCTTCGAGAGCGGCCCCCGCAGCGCCTCGGAACACCGCACCACCGCCGACGCGCACGCCGCCGCGGGCCGCTGGAACCAGGCCGTCCAGGAGCGGATGCGGGCGATCGTCCGCTCTCTGGAGGAACGCACCCTGCTCGACCCGCGCCCAGGACGAACCGCCGACGAGGCCGCCACGGAGGCGGGCCGCGCCCTGCCCTCCCACGCCTCACGGCTCCGGGCAGCCGCCCGGGAGTTCGACGACGTCACATACGGCGGCCGCTCCGCCGGCGAGCAGACGTACCTCACCGTCCGGGCCCTCGACCTCGACCTCGAATCCGCGGCTCCGGACCTCGCCGGTGCCCACCCGGGAGCCGCCGGATGAGCACGGTCACCGGCGCTCCCTCCACCTCCGCCTCGCCCACCGCGCGCCAGGTCTGGACCCGCACCCGCGGGGTCCTGCTGGGCCTCGTGATCCTCCTCGTCGCGGCCACGGCCCTGGCCGCCACCCGTTCCGGGGAGCAGCACGGCCGGCTCGACCCCCGCTCCGCCGACCGCTACGGCAGCCGGGCCGTGGCCGAACTCCTCAAGGACCACGGCGTATCCGTCCGTGTGGTCACCGCACTCGAAGCCGCCGTGACCCCGGTCGGCCCCGACACCACGCTGCTCGTCAGCGCCCCCAACCTGCTGACACCGGACCAGCGGCATGCTCTGCGCAGGGCGACCGCCGACACGGGCGGCCGCACCGTGCTCCTCGCCCCCGGTCCCGCCGCGGCAAGCGACCTGGCCCCCGACGTCCGTGTCGGCTCCCCCGCCCCGGTCACCGCCCGGCCTCCGCGATGTTCGCTGCCCGCCGCTCTGCGCGCGGGCCCGGCGGAAACAGGCGGCTTCCTCTACACGGCGAACGGCCCGGACTCCCTCGCGTGCTACCCGGCGGACACTCAGTCCTCCCTGCTCGTCCTGCGCGAGCGGGAGGTGGGCGACGCCGTCCTCCTGGGCGCCCCCGATCTCCTTTACAACGAACGTCTCGACCACGAGGGCAACGCCTCCCTTGCTCTGCAACTTCTCGGATCCCGACCGCATCTCGTCTGGTACATCCCTTCACTCAGTGACCCCTCCGCCGGGAACGGCGGCGCAGGAGCGGACGACGGTACGGACGGCGACGGGACGGAAGGCGAGAGCGGCTTCCTCGATCTCATTCCGTCGGGCTGGCTCTGGGGCACTCTCCAACTCGCCCTCGCCGCCGTCCTGGCCGCGATCTGGCGGGCACGGCGTCTGGGTCCGGTGATCGTCGAACACCTGCCCGTCGCCATCCGGGCATCCGAATCCACCGAGGGCCGCGCCCGCCTCCAGCGCAAGGCCAACGCCCGGGACCGTGCGGCCGCGTCCTTGCGCCGGGCCACCCGCACCCGGCTGGCGCCTCTCGTCGGCGTCCCCCTCCGCGACGCCCACTCCCCCGCAGAACTCCTTCCTGCCGTGTCCGTACGCCTCGGCCCCTCCGACAGCGACCTCCACGAGTTGCTGTTCGGCCGGGTCCCCGCCGACGACTCGGCTCTCGTGCTTCTGGCAGATCGACTCGACACCCTCGAAAGAGAGGTCCGCACCTCATGAGCGCCCCGCTCCCCACTCCCGCCGGGACCACCGGGACCGTCACCGACGATGCCGCGGCCCGCGCCTCCCTGGAGGCGCTGCGCTCCGAGATCGCCAAGGCCGTGGTCGGCCAGGACGCGGCGGTCACCGGACTCGTCGTCGCCCTCCTCTGCCGCGGTCATGTGCTGCTCGAAGGGGTCCCCGGGGTGGCCAAGACGCTTCTGGTGCGCGCACTCGCGGCGTCACTGCAACTCGACACCAAACGCGTCCAGTTCACCCCCGACCTGATGCCGAGCGACGTCACAGGTTCGCTCGTCTACGACGCCCGCACGGCGGAGTTCTCCTTCCAGCCCGGCCCGGTCTTCACGCATCTGCTGCTCGCCGACGAGATCAACCGGACCCCGCCCAAGACCCAGTCCTCGCTTCTCGAGGCGATGGAGGAGCGGCAGATCACGGTCGACGGAGTCTCCCGCCCCCTGCCGGACCCCTTCCTCGTCGCCGCCACGCAGAACCCCGTCGAGTACGAGGGCACTTATCCCCTCCCGGAAGCCCAACTGGACCGATTCCTTCTCAAGCTGACGGTGCCGCTGCCTTCCCGCGACGACGAGATCCATGTCCTGACGCGCCATGCCGAGGGCTTCGATCCCCGCGACCTGGACGCGGCGGGCATACGCCCGGTCGCCGGACCCGCCGATCTGGCGGCCGCACGAGCCGCCGTCGCCAGGACCACGGTCTCTCCTGAGATCGTCGGCTATGTCGTCGATATCTGTCGTGCCACGCGTGAATCCCCCTCGCTCTCCCTCGGCGTCTCACCCCGAGGTGCCACTGCTCTGTTGTCCACGGCCCGCGCGTGGGCCTGGCTGACCGGTCGCGACTACGTCACCCCCGACGACGTGAAGGCACTCGCTCTCCCCACGCTTCGGCACCGCATCCAATTGCGACCGGAGGCGGAGATGGAGGGAGTCACCCCGGACTCCGTCATCACCGCTGTCCTCGCTCATGTCCCCGTACCCCGTTGAGGCGGTGAACCGTGGCCCTCACCGGACGCTCCGCCCTGCTGGCCGCCCTGGGGTCACTCCCTGTAGGCATCCAGGCCCCGAGCTGGACGGGCATGCTCGCGGTCAATGCCCCGCTCTCGCTAGCAATTCTGTGCGACTATGCCCTGGCAGCGCCAGTGCGAACGCTTCAGTTCACCCGATCCGGTGATACAACCGTTCGACTCGGCGAGGCCGCCGCGGTGCAACTCACCGTAGCCAATCCTTCCCGCCGTCGGCTCCGGGCACACCTGCGGGATGCGTGGCCGCCCAGCAGTTGGCTTCCCAGCACGGCTCATGCCGCGTCCCGCCACGCGCTCGACGTCCCGGCCGGCGAACGCCGCCGTGTCACCTCGCTCCTGCGTCCCACACGCCGCGGCGACCGTCGCGCCGAGCAGATCACCGTCCGGTCGTACGGTCCGCTGGGGCTTGCCGCCCGCCAGGGGAGCCACCGGGTCCCGTGGACCGTGCGCGTCCTCCCCGCGTTCTCCAGCCGCAAGCATCTGCCGTCCCGGCTTGCCCGGCTGCGTGAACTCGACGGGCGCACGAGCGTCCTCACGCGGGGCGAGGGGACGGAGTTCGACAGCCTGCGGCCGTACGTGCCCGGTGACGACACCAGGTCGATCGACTGGCGTGCCACGGCCCGTCAGTCGACGGTGGCGGTCAGGACGTGGCGTCCGGAGCGCGACCGTCACATCCTGGTGGTTCTGGACACCGGCCGTACGTCGGCCGGCCGGGTCGGCGACATACCTCGTCTCGACGCCTCCATGGACGCGACGCTGCTTCTGACCGCACTCGCGTCGCGCGCGGGGGATCGTGTGGACGTACTTGCCTACGACCGCCGGGTCCGCGCCCATGTCCGGGGCGGTGGAACCCCGGGCGATGTCTTGTCGGCCGTGGTGGAGGCACTGGCGCCTCTGGAACCGGAGCTGGTGGAGACGGATGCCCGTGGTCTCTGCGTAGCGGCTTCGGCGCACGCCCCGCGCAGGTCATTGATCGTCCTGCTGACCAGCTTGGACGCGGCGCCCGTCGAGGAAGGACTGCTGCCGGTGCTTCCACGCCTCACTCAGCGCCACACCGTGCTGGTGGCCTCGGTACGCGATCCGCGTATGGAGGAGATGGCCGGCGCGAGGGGCACGGTGGACGCGGTGTACGAGGCAGCTGCCGGGGCCCGCGCCCAGGATCAACGTCGCCGGACGGCCGAGCAGTTGCAGCGGCACGGGGTGACGGTCGTCGATGCGACACCGGCCGAACTCGCGCCGACACTTGCGGATGCCTACCTGTCACTCAAGGCATCCGGACGTCTGTAAGCACGGCACGCCCCGGACGCAAAAGGACCCGGGTTGTGCCGGCCAGATGCTTTCTGGCCGGCACAACCCGGGTCCCAGGAAAGGCCCTGAAACGCAGAAAAGCCCCGTGCCAATGGCACGGGGCTTCCCCACAATGATTGTTCGGCGGCGTCCTACTCTCCCACAGGGTCCCCCCTGCAGTACCATCGGCGCTGAAAGGCTTAGCTTCCGGGTTCGGAATGT
>NZ_JBSFHN010000043.1:0-62825 GCF_053597115.1 Streptomyces sp. NPDC001515 | reverse complement strand
GACCCACGGCCGCGACTCCCTCTTCCCCACGCACCAATCAACGAGCGATCAAGCTGACCGTCACACCATCAGACACTTCTGTTAGCGGCTCTTAGCGCGCGGCCAGCCGCTCCATCAGCGCCGCGCTGCGCGCGAGGATGTCGCGCTCCTCGCCGGTGAGTTCGGTCTCGATGACCTGCGCGAGCCAGCCCGCCCGGCGCCCGCGCTCCGCCTCCAGCGCCGCCCGACCCTCGGGGGACAGCTCCACGAGGGTCTTGCGGCCGTCGGTGGGATGGGCACGGCGGATCACCAGGCCCTGGTCCATCAGCAGTCCGACCGCGCGGGCCATCGACTGGGGCCGTACGCGCTGGTCGGCGGCGAGTTCGCTGGTCGTCATGGCCCCGTCGCGGTCCAGGGTGCCGAGCACCGAGACCTGTCCGTGCGGGATCCGATCCTCGTGCTTCACGCGCCGCGTGAGCTTCCCCATCGCGGTGCGCAGTTCGGCGGCGACGGTGGCGGGTTCCGGGGTGGGCATGCGCCACTTTAACCGCTGATCAGCGGCGTGACCGCACGCTCCCGTCGCCATGCGGGCGCTCCTCCACCCCCTCCCGGGCCGGACACGAGCGAAACCATGCAGCAGAACTGAACAGTTCAACTGAACAGCAGGACTGAACAGCATTGCTGTAGAGTTTCGGTTGTCGCGACACGCGCCGGCGTCGTCGCAGCAGGGTCGCGACATGTACCCACGCGAAGGAACTCCCTGGTGTCCACAGCAGCCGAGCCCACCGTCATCCGTTCCGTCACCGCCCGCACCGTCCTCGACAGCCGCGGCAACCCCACCGTCGAGGCCGAGGTCCGCCTCACCGACGGCTCCCTGGGGCGCGCGGCCGTGCCCTCCGGCGCCTCGACCGGCGCCCGGGAAGCCGTCGAACTGCGCGACGGCGACGCCGCGCGCTGGCACGGCAAGGGCGTCGACGCCGCCGTCGCCCACGTCAGGGGCGAGATCGCGGCAGCCGTCATCGGTCACGACGCCGACGACCAGGCCGGCCTCGACGCCGCACTCGTCGCGCTCGATGGAACGGCCGACAAGTCCCGCCTCGGCGCCAACGCCCTGCTCGGCGTCTCCCTAGCCACCGCGAAGGCCGCCGCGGCCGCCCACGGTCTGCCGCTCTACCGCTACCTCGGCGGCGCCGGGGCCCGGCTGCTCCCGCTTCCGATGATGAACATCGTCAACGGCGGCGCCCACGCCGACAATCCGCTCGACTTCCAGGAGTTCATGATCGCCCCGGTGGGCGCGGACACCTTCGCCGAGGCCGTCCGCATGGGCTCCGAGATCTTCCACACCCTCCGCCGCGACCTGCTGGCCGCCGGACACTCCACGGGCGTCGGCGACGAGGGCGGCTTCGCGCCCGCGCTGCGCACCGCCGAGGAGGCGCTCGACTTCGTCGTCGCCGCCGTCGAGCGCGCCGGATACCGGCCCGGCACCGACATCGGCCTGGTGATGGACCCGGCCTCCTCGGAGTTCTTCCGCGACGGCGCGTACGTCTACCGGGGAGAAGGCGTGACCCGCACGCCCTCCGAGAACGCCGACTACCTCGCCCGGCTGATCGACGCCTACCCGGTCGTCTCCATCGAAGACCCCATGGCCGAGGACGACCTGGACGGCTGGCGGGAGCTGACCGCCCGCGTCGGCGACCGCTGCCAGCTCACCGGCGACGACGTCTTCTGCACCAACGAGGGCCTGCTGCGCGAGGGCATTCGCACCGGCGTCGGCAACTCCGTCCTCGTCAAGGTCAACCAGATCGGCACACTCACCGAAGCCCTCGACACCGTCGACACCGCCCGGCGCGCGGGCTGTACCGCCGTCATGTCGCACCGCTCCGGAGAGACCGAGGACACCACCATCGCGGACCTGGCCGTCGCGACCGGCTGCGGCCAGATCAAGACCGGCTCCCTCTCCCGCTCCGACCGGACCGCCAAGTACAACCAGCTCATCAGGATCGAGGAGGAGCTGGGCGCCTCGGCGCGGTACGCGGGCGGGGCGGTGCTGCGCCGCGCCTGACCCGGCCGGCTACCGGGGGCGGGTCGCCCGTTCCAGCTCCATCAGGGCGGAGTGGTACGAGCGTCCCGTCGCCCGGTCCATGCCGATCTCGCACATGCGGTTGGCCGACAGATGGGCGTCGTACTCCCGGGCGGTGACCTCGGCGGCCTCCTTCTTCGTCGCCGACGCCGTCAACTCCTTGTGCAGCATGCCCCGGTCGCCCGCGAACCCGCAGCAGGCCGCGTCGTCCGGCATCATCACCTCGTCGGCACAGGCCTCTGCGACCGCCCGCAACTGGGCGACGTCGTTCAGGTGCTCCATCGAGCACGTCGGATGCAGCACCGCCGAACCGGTTCTCCGCACCACCGTCAGCTCCGGAAGCAGTTCCTCGGCCGCCCAGACCAAGGAGTCCACCACCGTCAGGGCCCGGTGCAACTCCCGGTTCTCCTCGGTCAGATACGGGACCACCTCGTCCGCGATGCCGAGCGTGCACGAGGAGGCGTCGACGACCAGCGGCAACGTGCCACCCGCCGTCCAGCCCCAGGCCGCCTCCACGATCCGGTTCGCCATCACGGCGTTGCCCGTGTCGTACCCCTTGGAGTGCCAGATGGTCGCGCAGCACGTGCCCGCGACGTCGTCCGGGATCCAGACGGGCTTTCCGGCCCGCGCCGACACCAGGACCACGGCCTCCTGCAGGGACGGTCCGGAATGGCCCTCGGGGCTGCCGAAGATACGGTTCACACAGGCCGGGTAGTACACCGCGTGCGCCCCCACCCGGGAGGTGCGCGGCGGTTTGCGGGCGGCGGCGCCGGGAATCTCCGGCAGCCACTCCGGTACGAGATCGGGGCGCACGGCCCGGCGGGCCAGTCCGGTCACTCCTTCGAGCAGCCGGTCGTCGATCCGGGAGGCGGCGGCGACCGCCAGCCGGGCCGCCGCCTCGACCATACGGAACCGCTTCGCGGTCAGCGCGGCGATTCGCTCCTCGCGCGGGGAGTGCCTCCGGTGCCGGAAGGTCTTCATCATGGCGCCCGTGTCGATGCCGACCGGGCAGGCGAGCTTGCACGTGGAGTCGCCCGCGCAGGTGTCGACCGCGTCGTAGCCGTAGGACTCCAGGAGGTTCTGCTCGGCGGGGGAGCCGTCCGGCTGCCGCATCATCTCCCGGCGCAGCACGATGCGCTGACGCGGAGAGGTCGTCAGATCGTGGCTGGGACAGGTCGGTTCACAGAAACCGCACTCGATGCAGGGGTCGGCGACCGCCTCGACGCGGGGGATCGTCTTCAGGCCGCGCAGATGGGCGCGCGGATCGCGGTCCAGGACGATGCGGGGCGCGAGCACCCCGTCGGGGTCGATGACCCGCTTGGTGCGCCACATCAGCTCGGTGGCGCGGGGGCCCCACTCCAGCTCCAGGAACGGCGCGATGTTGCGGCCGGTGGCGTGCTCCGCCTTGAGGGAGCCGTCGAAACGCTCCACGGTGAGGCGGCAGAAGTCGGCCATGAACGCGGCGTAGCGGTCGACGTCGGACTCCTTCGCCGCGTCGAAGGCCAGCAGGAAGTGGAGATTGCCGTGGGCCGCGTGACCCGCGACCGCCGCGTCGAAGCCGTGCTCGGCCTGGAGCTCCAGCAGGGCCTCGCAGGCGTCGGCCAGCCGGGACGGCGGGACCGCGAAGTCCTCCGTGATGAGCGTCGTCCCGGACGGCCGGGAGCCGCCGACCGCCGTGACGAAGGCCTTGCGGGCCTTCCAGTACCCCGAGACCGTGGCCGCGTCCCGGGTGAACTCGTTGGTCACCGAGGCGACCGGCCGGACCAGCTCCAGACCGCGCACGACCTCGGCGGCCGCCGCCTCGTAGGCATCCCGGGCGGCCGCGTCCGGGGCGCGGAACTCCACCAGCAGGGCCGTCGTCTCCTTCGGCAGCTCCGCCCAGTCGGCAGGCACCCCCTTGACGCTCACCGAGGCACGCAGGGTGTTCCCGTCCATCAGCTCCACCGCGATGGCGCCCGCCCCGTTGAACAGCGGGACCGCCGCGGCGGCCGCGGGCAGCGTGGGGAAGAACAGGAGGGCCGTCGAGACGTGGCGGTCCAGCGGCAGCGTGTCGAAGACGACCTCGGAGATGAACCCGAAGGTGCCCTCCGAGCCGACCATGAGACCGCGCAGGATCTGCACCGGGGTCGCCCCGTCGAGGAAGGCGTCCAGCCGGTAGCCGTTGGTGTTCTTGATCTCGTACTTGGCGCGGATCCGGGCGGTCAGCTCGGCGTCCGCCTCGATCTCCGCCTTCAGGGCCAGCAGCTCCTCGCAGAGCCGGGGCTCGGCCGCCGCCAGGTCCGCGTCGGCCGTGGGGGACGCGGTGTCCACCACCGTGCCGCCGGGCAGCACGAAGGTGAGCGAGGCGACGGTCCGGTACGAATTGCGCGTGGTGCCCGCGGTCATGCCGGAGGCGTTGTTCGCCACCACTCCGCCGATGGTGCACGCGATGGCGCTCGCCGGGTCGGGGCCGAGCAGCCGGCCGTGGCGGGCGAGGGTGGCGTTGGCCCGCATGACCGTCGTCCCCGGGCGGATCCGGGCGCGGGCGCCGTCGTCCAGGACCTCGATGCCGGCCCAATGGTGCCGCACGTCGACCAGGATGTCCTCGCCCTGGGACTGCCCGTTGAGGCTGGTGCCCGCCGCACGGAAGACCACGTGGCGGCCCCGGTCGCGGGCGTACGCCAGGATCGCGGAGACGTCGTCGACGGACTCGGGCACCACCACGACCTGGGGCACGAACCGGTACGGGGAGGCGTCGGAGGCGTAGCGCACGAGGTCGGACAGCTTCCACAGCACCTTGTCCGCGCCCAGCAGCGCCATCAGGTCACCGCGCAGCGGCTCCGGCGTTCCCACCGCGCGGTCGTCGGGCACCCGGTCGTGGGACGGGGCCCGTGCCGTGTCCGGGCGCAGGGCTTCGGGCTTCGGCTCCAGCAGCGGCATGTGTCCAGATCCCCTCGGCGGCTCGGCGCGGCGCGGTGCCGCGCGCCCGGTCAGCAGCGACGCTCCGGCATCCCGTTCACCAGAGCGGTCAGCAGACCGCCGAGCACCTCGCGCTGGTCGGCGGTCAATGGAGCCAGGATCTCCTCTGCGGCGGCCCGGCGCGCGTTGCGCAGCGAGCGGAGTGTGGCCGCGCCCTCGTCCGTGAGCTCGATCCGGACCGCCCGGCGGCTGTCCGGATCGGGGGCGCGGCGCACCCGGCCGCTCGCCTCCAGGCCGTCGACCAGCGTGGTCACGGCGCGCGGGACGACATCGAGGCGCTGGGCGAGATCCGCCATCCGGGGGGTGCCGTCGTAGTGCGCGAGGGTCCGCAGCAGGCGGGCCTGCGCGGGGGTGATGCCGATCGGCTCCAGCTGGCGGCTCTGGATGCGCTGGAGCCTGCGGGTCAGCCGCAGCAGCTGTTCGGCGAGCACGCCGTCGGGGTCGGGGGATTCCATGCCGGGAACAATATCAGGACCTTGTTCATTGTGAGTATAGGTAACAATGAGCTATGCTCCAATCCGCTCGGCCTTTCTCATGTACACCGTCGCCGCACCCCCGATGAAGGAGCCCATGAAGCCCGACGAACCCACGTGGACACCCCCGCCCAAGGACGCCGCCCAGCCGCCCGCCGAGGTGCGCCGCATCCTCCGTCTCTTCCGTCCCTACCGCGGCCGGCTCGCGCTGGTCGGCCTCCTGGTCGGCGCCGCGTCGCTGGTCTCGGTCGCCTCCCCGTTCCTGCTGCGCGAGATCCTCGACACCGCCATCCCGCAGGGGCGCACCGGCCTGCTCTCGCTGCTCGCCCTCGGGATGATCCTCACGGCGGTGATGAACAGCGTCTTCGGCGTGCTCCAGACACTCATCTCGACCACCGTCGGCCAGCGCGTCATGCACGACCTGCGCACCGCCGTCTACACCCGGCTCCAGCAGATGCCGCTCGCCTTCTTCACCAGGACCCGCACGGGTGAGGTCCAGTCCCGCATAGCCAACGACATCGGCGGCATGCAGGCCACCGTCACCTCGACCGCGACCTCGCTGGTCTCCAACCTCACCGCCGTCGTCGCCACGGTCGTCGCCATGCTGGCACTCGACTGGCGTCTGACGATCGTCTCCCTGCTCCTGCTGCCGGTCTTCGTCTGGATCAGCCGCCGGGTGGGCCGCGAGCGCAAGAAGATCACCACTCAGCGCCAGAAGCAGATGGCCGCGATGGCCGCCACCGTCACCGAGTCGCTCTCCGTCAGCGGCATTCTGCTGGGCCGCACCATGGGCCGCACGGACTCGCTGGCCCGGAGCTTCGCCGAGGAGTCCGAGCGCCTGGTCGACCTCGAAGTGCGCTCCAGCATGGCCGGACGCTGGCGGATGTCGACGATCGGCATCGTCATGGCCGCCATGCCGGCCGTCATCTACTGGGCGGCGGGCATCGCCCTCCAGTCCGGCGGCCCGGACGTCTCCATCGGCACCCTCGTCGCCTTCGTCTCGCTCCAGCAGGGCCTGTTCCGCCCCGCCGTGAGCCTGCTCTCCACCGGTGTGCAGATGCAGACCTCCCTCGCCCTGTTCCAGCGGATCTTCGAATACCTCGACCTGAAGCCCGACATCACCGAGGCCGACGCGCCGGTCCACCTGGACACGGTCCGCGGCGAGGTCCGCTTCGAGAACGTCGACTTCGCCTACGACCGGACCGGCGCGCAGACCCTCAGCTCCATCGACCTGACCGTGCCCGCCGGGGGGAGCCTCGCCGTCGTCGGCCCCACCGGTTCCGGCAAGTCCACCCTCAGCTATCTCGTGCCGCGCCTGTACGACGTCACCGGCGGACGTGTCACGATCGACGGCGTCGACGTCCGCGACCTGGACTTCGACACGCTCGCCCGCGCCGTGGGAGTGGTCTCCCAGGAGACCTACCTCTTCCACGCCTCCGTCGCGGAGAACCTGCGCTTCGCCAAGCCCGGGGCGACCGACGCCGAGATCGAGGCGGCCGCCCGCGCCGCACAGATCCACGACCACATCGCCTCCCTGCCCGACGGCTACGACACCCTCGTCGGCGAACGCGGCTACCGCTTCTCCGGCGGCGAGAAACAACGCCTCGCCATCGCCCGTACGATCCTGCGCGATCCACCGATCCTGATCCTCGACGAGGCCACCAGCGCCCTGGACACCCGTACCGAAGGCGCGGTTCAGGAGGCGATCGACGCGCTCTCCGCCGGCCGCACCACCCTCACCATCGCCCACCGGCTCTCCACCGTGCGCGACGCCGACGAGATCGTCGTCCTGGACGGCGGACGCACCGCGGAGCGCGGCACCCACGAGGAACTGATCCGGCAGGACGGACGGTACGCGGACCTGGTGCGCAGGGACACCCGGCTGGCGCCCGTGGCGGGCTGAGCCCCGAGACGTGGCGGGCCCGGGCGCGCCCGCCCGGCGTATCGCACCGGAGTGCGATACGGCATGATCCCCGCGCATGAGAGCTCTCCTCGGGGTCGAACTCCCCGGATATCGGCCCGTCGCGGACGACGCCTGGGCGAACGAGGACAACGACGTGCTGTCGCTGCACTTCTTCGGTCTTCCCCCGGATCTGCCGGCCGCACTCGACGACGGTCCCGCCCTGCGCAGCGCGCTCACCCACCACACCGCGCGGGCGGGCGGCGGCCTCATCGAGGCGTCCGTGAAGACGCTCGGGGGACTTCCGGCGCTGCGCCAGATACTCAAGCTCCCGCTGCCGGACCGGCCGAGCGGCCTGGCGTTCATCGGCAGCTTCACCGTGCCGCGCGCCGCGTGCAGCACGGTGGTCAAGATCCAGGCGCGGGAAGAGGGCATGACGGGCATGCGTGAGGCGGTGGTCATGGCCCGGCTCGGACCGCAGGACTACTTCCGGCCCCATCCCTACGCTCCGGACGCCCAGGGCGGGCTGCCGTTCCACGAAGCGGACCACGCGCGGTGGGACGCGGAGTTTCCCGGCCATCCGCTGACCCGGGTCCGGCGCACCCTCGACGCCCTGGTCCAGGCCGTCACGGTGGCACCGGAGTTCGCGGCGCAGCCCCCGTTCGCCGGCCCCGCACCACGCGGCTGAGCACCTGCGCCCGGCGCACGCGACGGCGCCGCCGCTCCCGTGGGACGGGGAGCGACGGCGCCGGGTGGAGCAAGGGTCAGATGAGCCAACCCACGAAGTGGACGACACCGGCCAGCAGGTTGGTGATCAGGTTCATCGGGTGTTTCTCCTTGTACATGGTCAATCTCTGGGACAGCGCGATCGCGGTCTGCAGCCCGTCGCTTGCGCTCGGTAATCATCAACCGGCGCACAGCAGTTGAGCAACGAATGGCGATACGATCACGCGTTCCAGCGAACATCCGATCCCCTGTTCGTGTGTTCCCCGAGGTGCCGCCGGCGGGTGACGCGGCCGTCTGGCTCCCCGTTCCGCGGACCGGCGCCGGATACCGTGCCCGCATGGTGAACGAGTCCCCGGAGGGCCGTCCCTCCCGCCGCAGGATCCGCCCGACCAGACGGGGCCGGCTGGTGCTGTTGCTCGGCGCCGTCCTGGTCCTCGCCCTCGGCGCCGCCGTCCTCGTGCCCCTGCTGACCCGGGAGGAACCGACGACCGAACAGGCCCGCACCCTGGTGATCCCCGAGGGCCGACGGGCCTTCCAGGTGTACGCCGCCGTCGACAAGGCCCTGCGCGAACCCGCCGGCACCGCGGAGAAGGCCGTGCCGGCGGCGGATCTACCCCTGCCGGCCGAGGCGAAGGGCAACCCCGAGGGCTACCTCTTCCCCGCGACGTACCCGGTCACCTCCGGCACGACCCCCGCCGGTCTCCTGCGGTACATGACCGACACCGCGCTGAAGCGCTTCGGCGCGGACCACATCACCGCCGGCGCCCAGCGAAACGACGTCTCCGTCTACCAGACGGTCACCATCGCCTCCCTCGTCCAGGCCGAGGCCGACACCGTCTCCGACATGGGCAAGGTGTCCCGCGTCGTCCACAACCGGCTCGACCGGGGCATGCCGCTCCAGATGGACTCCACCCTCAACTACGCCCTGAACCGCAGCACGCTGGACACCACCACTGGGGACACGAGGATCGACAGCCCGTACAACAGCTACACGCGCAAGGGCCTCCCGCCCACGCCCATCGGCAACCCGGGGGAGCAGGCGATGGTGGCGGCGATCAACCCGACCCCCGGCCCCTGGCTGTACTTCGTCACGGTCGCCCCCGGCGACACCCGGTTCACCGCGGACTACGCCGAACACCAGCGCAACGTCGCGGAGTTCAACCGCAACCGGAGGGAGCCGACCGGCTGACCCCGCGCACCGGAGGGAGTCGGTCGGCTGACCCCCGCCCACCGGAGAGAGCCGGCCAGCGACCCCCGCCACCGGAGAGGGCCGGTCGGCTGACCCCCGCCCACCGGAGAGAGCCGGGCGCCTGCCTGCCTCCGCCGACCGGAGGGCGTCGGGTGCCGCCCGGCCTCCGCCGGCCGGAGGGGGCGCCGGCCGGCCCCCGCAGGCCCCCGCGCCGGCGGGTCACGCGGCCGGGACCGGAGCCGTCGCCTCCCGCGCGAGCAGCCGGGTGATGTCGCGCACGGCCGCCCGCCCGGCGCGGTTGGCGCCGATGGTGCTGGCGGAGGGCCCGTACCCGACCAGGTGCACCCGTTCGTCGCGTACGGCCCGCGTGCCCTCGACACGGATGCCGCCGCCGGGCTCACGCAGCCGTAGCGGTGCGAGATGGTCGACCGCGGCGCGGAAGCCGGTCGCCCAGAGGATGACGTCGGCCTCGACGCTCCGGCCGTCGTCCCAGGCCACACCCGTCGGCGTGATGCGGTCGAACATCGGCAGCCGGTCCAGGACGCCGGAGGCGCGGGCGCGCCGGACGGCGTCGTTCAGGGGCAGCCCGGTGACGCTCACGACGCTCTGCGGGGGCAGCCCGCGCCGAACGCGTTCCTCGACCATGGCCACGGCCGCCCGCCCCTCCTCGGCCCCGAACGGCCCCTCCCGGAAGACCGGGGGCCGGCGCGTCACCCAGAAGGTGTCCGCCGCCACCTCGGCGATCTCCATCAGATGCTGCGTCCCGGAGGCCCCGCCGCCCACGACCACCACCCGCTGCCCGGCGAACGCCTCGGGACCGGGGTAGTCGGCCGTGTGCAGCTGGTGTCCTCGGAAGGTCTCCTGCCCCGGATAGCGCGGCCAGAACGGCCGGTCCCAGGTCCCGGTGGCGTTGATCAGCGCCCGCGCGGCATACGGTCCCTCGGACGTCTCGACGAGCAGCCGCCCGCCCTCCCCCTCGCGTACGGCGGCCACCTCGACGGGCCGGTGCACGCGCAGCCCGAAGGTGCGCTCGTAGCGCTCGAAGTACTCCCCGATCACCTCGGACGACGGCCTGGTGTCGTCGGCCCCCGTCAGCTCCATCCCGGGCAGCGCGTGCATGCCGTGCACCTTGCCGTACGTCAACGACGGCCACCGGAACTGCCAGGCGCCACCGGGGCGCGGCGCGTGATCCAGCACCACGAAGTCGCGGTCCGGCTCCAGGCCGACGCGCCGCAGGTGGAACGCGCCCGACAGCCCCGCCTGCCCGGCGCCGATCACCACGACATCCCTCGCGCGCACACCCATATCGTTCACGTTTCTACCAACCGTGCGGGAGGCCCCGATCTTCCCGGGGCAGCACAATGGCCCCATGCCTTCCGCGTTCAGCACCAGCGTCCTGCACCTGACCACCGGCACGACCGAGACCGTCACCGACCTGACGGCCGACTGCGAACAGTTCCTGGCCCGCACGGCGGCCGGCCGCGACGGCCTCCTCAACGTCTTCGTCCCCCACGCCACCGTGGGCATCGCCGTCCTGGAGACCGGTGCGGGCAGCGACGCCGACCTCCTCTCCGCCCTGCACACTCTCCTCCCGGCCGACAACCGCTGGCAGCACCGCCACGGCACCCCCGGCCACGGCCGCGACCACGTCCTCCCGGCCCTCGTCCCACCGCACGCCACACTTCCGGTGATCGGGGGACGGCTGGAGCTGGGGACGTGGCAGTCGGTGTGCCTGGTCGACACGAATGTCGACAACCCCACCCGTGAGGTGCGGCTGAGCTTCCTCGGCTGATCAAGATCATTCAGCTGGGTGTGCCGCCGATCCTCCGTACCATGCGCGCTCGAACGGAGAGAAGAAATGCGCGGTACGGACCTCAATGCGATCGAACGACCCTAAAGGGTGTTGCAGAAGGCTCAGGTCCGGGCATTTTTCCTGTATGGGCGGGCTGAGCCCGTGTGGGTTGAGACGTTCACGGGCTTGCGGATCGACCGGTTCGCGACCGCAGCGTCGCCGCCTCCTCCCGCAACTACCGGTTCGCGGCGAACGTGCAGGTCATCATCGATGCGGACAGCCGCCTGGTCATCGCTTCGGGCCGGCCGGCGCCGGGGAACAAGCCCGACGCCCACGTCTGGCGGGCCTCGGACCTGCCCGTCGTCGCGGCCGGGACAACGGTCCTCGCGGACGGCGCCTACCTCGGCACGGGCCTGGTCGTCCCGCACCGCAAGAGAGCCGGGCGCCCACTCCTGCGCGGCCAGGAGGAGGACAACGCCGAACACCGACGCGTCCGTGCCCGCGCGTCGAGCGCACCTTCGCCCGCATGAAGAACTGGAAGATCCTCCGCGACTGCCGCCAGAAGGGAGACGGCCTCCACCACGCCGTCCAAGCCGTCGCCACCATGCACAACCTCGCCATGGCACGGTGAAACAGCAGGCCAGACACCACTTCCGCCTGCCATAGCCGGACCTTCTGCAACACCCTTTAGGGCGTGTGGTGACAGTGCGCCGTCCGCCCGTAGGGCGGGATCGGCGGCGTCTGGCGCGTGCGATCGCAAGGCGGAGGGCCGCCCCGATACTGGATGTATCGGGGTGATCCCGACAACGCGGGAGGGGGTCCCCCGCAGTCGAGCGACGTCGAGACCATGGGGGAGTGAGTACCAGGCGTCGCCGAGCAGGCGGGACTTTCACCACACGCCCTAGGGGGTCCGCCAGTAGGTGCTTGGGAGCAGGGCAGGCACGGTTCACCAGATCATGGAGTTCTCTACGCTTCGTGATCATCGGGGGATCCGTGTCTGCCGTCCCATCATGCATTCGCGACCCGATCCGCGACCAGTTCCTCGCGCTCCTGCCCGTGCGCGAGGACCGGCACCCGCTGGGCTGTCACAACCCTCGGATCAGCGACGCCGTCGTCCTCGACCGGCTGGTACAGGTCCTGGTCTTCGGCTGCGGATACGAACGCGCCGCAACGGCGCTTATACCTCTGCGGTCATTGTGCTCGGCAGCCTCCTCGAAGGCGTGCTTGTACACGCAGCCGAAGTCAGGCCTGCCGCCACGCCACGTTTGGTGGACACGAATGTCGACAACCCCACCCGTGAGGTGCGGCTGAGCTTCCTCGGCTGGGGCCCCGCCGACAGGAATGGTCGGAGAGGCCCCCGGCCCGCCACTACGGCAGGATCGGCTCTGCGGGACCATCCTTACGGCGGACCGCTCCCGGGCTGCTGGTGGCGAGCGAGGAGAGTGTGATGGGTGAACCGGTGAAGCCCGAGGTCCGGGTGGGCGAGGGGGCCGCGCCCGCGGAGCTGGTTGTCCGGGATCTGGTGGTCGGGGACGGGGCGGAGGCGCGGCCCGGCAGGGTGGTGCGGATCCACTACGTCGGGGTCACGTTCGCCTCGGGGCGGGAGTTCGACTCCTCCTGGGAGGGGGGTGAGCCGTTCAAGTTCGCCGTGGGCGGCGGCAAGGCCATCAAGGGCCTGGACCGGGGAGTGCGGGGCATGAGGGCCGGCGGGCGGCGCGAGATCGTCGTGCCCCCGCGTCTCGGGTACGGCAAGCAGTCGCCCTCGGTCCTGATCCCGGCGGGGTCGACCCTGGTGTTCGTCGTGGACCTGCTCACCGTCGTGGGGCCGGGCGTGGCGGCGCCCCGGCCGGACGGTGCGGGCTGAGGCCGCTGCCGGATCGCGGGGGCCCGCGCCGGGGCCGGGCTCCGAGGACGTACACCTCTCTCTTCTCCTCGGCCGATGACGGGCGTTGGCACCCGGTGCGGGACACTGGTGTGCGGCACTGAACCACGTGCCCCAAGGTGGTGGCTGTCCTTCGAGCCACTCGCGTACGCCAAGGAACGGAGGTCTGGCACGTGTCTACGGGTATCCACGCCTCGCCTCGCGGCCTGTTCCGCACGGCGATGCTCATGAACCCGGCCGCCGCGGACCGGGCGCCCGGCCCTGCGGTGGCCCGGGGGCTCCCCTGCGGGTGGGCGTCCCCGACACCGAGGAGGCGAAGGTGACCGGAACCGGCGCGCGGTGGCTGGTGGGTGCGCTGATCGTGGTCGCTGTGCTGATCGCCGGGCCGGGGGCGACGAACGGTGAGCGCGTCGCCGATCCGCTGCCGGCCGACGCGCCCGCGAAGCCGGTGCCGAACCGGGTCATGACGTGGAACATCTGCAACCCCTGCAAGGACGGCGACCCCAACGCCGGACGCGCGGCGGAGATAGCGACGTACGCACCCCAGGTGATCGGTCTTCAGGAGGCGTGCGTGGGGGACGTCGAGAGGATCGTCGAGCGTCTGCGGTACCGGTACGGGCTGACGTACCACGTCACGTACGGGTCGGTGCTGCGGAGTTGGAGCCGTTGCGGGGGAGTGCCGTGGAAGCCGGGGGGTTTCGGGCAGGCGATCCTGTCGGCCGCCCCGATGACCGACACGGAGAACGTGGAGTACGCGGACGGCGGCTCGGAGGACCGGGGGTATCTGGCCGTCACCACGCTCGTGGACGGCCGGCCCGTCCGGGTCTTCAACACGCACTTCGCCCAGCGGCGTCAGGAATCGGTCCGCGCGAAGCAGGCCGCCGCGCTGGCGAAGGCGGTCGGGCGCTACGACCGTACGATCGTGCTCGGTGACTTCAACGCGGTGCCGGAGGCCGGCGAACTCGCTCCGATGTGGCGGCTGTTCGCGGACGCCGACGCGGGGTGCGGGCCCTCGGGGACGGGCGGGTGCACGCCGACGACCGACTGGCGCAGCAAGTTCGACTACATCTTCCTGCGCGGCTTCGCCCCGGTCGGGCAGCGCGTGCACCTGACTCCGTACTCGGACCACGATCTGGTGGCGGCCGAGGTGCGGCGGGCGCGGCCGGGGTCCGTCAGCCGGCCGCGATGAGGGCTGCGCCCAACGCGGCCAGGGAGTCGGCGAGTTCGTCCATCCACGCCGAGATGGGCCGGCCGCCCTCGGACTGGAGTGCGACGAACGCGCCGTCGTAGCCGGCCATGCCGAAGGGGGCGAGGGCCTCCCCGATCCTGGCGGCGGTCTCCTCGCCGGCGCTCCGGAAGGACGAGCTGATCATGTGCGCCATGTAGGCGCGCCCCTCGTCGCGGACCGCGATGACGGTGCGCAGGGCCTCGGGCGCCTCGGCCGCCTCACGGCTCATTACCAGGACCAGCAGGAGACGCAGGAAGTCCTCACCGTCCTCCAGGACGTTGCCGGTCCGGCGCAGATACCAGTGCAGGCGCTCGCTCGGCGTCCCGCCCTCGGGAGGGTTGCGATGGGCGGCGCGCATGGCGTCGAAGAAGCCCTGCGCGCCCTGCTCCATGACGGCGGCGAGCAGTCCGGCCTTGGACTCGAAGTGGTGGTAGAAGGCGCTCTTCGGCAGACCGGTCTCCTTGACCAGCACCGACATGGGTGTTCCCGCGTAGCCGCGCACGGCCATCACGCGGGCCGCCGCGTCGAGGATCTCCTGCCGTGACCGGCGGCCGCGGCGGTTGGTACGTGCTTCCGGCGCGGGCTGCTCGATCTTCTCCACTCGCCGGATTCTATCCGGTCCGACGGGGTGCCCTGGCCGGGTCTCCGCCCCCGATGTGCGGAAAATCCCTGGCCAGAACCCCTTGACGGCTTGCGCGGGGGCGCTGTTACCTTTCGGAATGTACCGACCGCTCGGTCCAAAACCTTCCCGTCTTTGCGTGCGCAACGGAGTCAGCGCATGACCAAGAGATGTGACGCGGATGTCGCGATTGTCGGCTATGGCCCGACTGGTGTGATCGCCGCCCTCACCCTCGCCCGATACGGCGTCTCCGCCGTCGCTTTTGAACGGGACCGGTACATCTACTCCCGGGCGCGTGCCGTCACCGTGAACGACTGGACGATGCGGATCTTCCAGGACCTCGGCATCGACGAGCGGATCGACAAGGTGATCGACCCGCAGCGCGCCCTGCCTGGATGACGTACGACCGCAGGGAGATCATGCGGATCGAGCACCCGCCGTCCACCCTCGGCCGCACCCCGCGCTTCTACAACATCTACCAGCCCACGATGGAGGCCGAGCTGCGCGCGGCCGTCCGGAACGGGTACGACGACCTGGTCACCGTCCACTACGGCTCCGAGGTCACCGGCATCGAGCAGGACGCCGACGGCGTCACGCTCACCTCGGCCGTCGACGGGGAGACCCGCACCACCCGCGCCCGCTACGCGATCGCCGCCGATGGCGGCAGCAGCGCCACGCGCGGCAGGATCGGCTGCACGCTGCTGGGCGACACCGACAACGTCACGTGGGTCGTCGTCGACTGCCACGTCAAGCGGTGGTGGCCCGACCGGGACTTCCTGACCTTCTGGTCCGACAAGGAGCGCCCCGTCGTCGACATCGCCCTGTCCGCGGGCAACCACCGCTGGGAGATCCCGCTCAAACCCGACGAGACGCCCGCGGACTATCCGACGAGCGCCGAGATCTGGCCGCTGCTCAAGGCCCTCGGCGTCTCCGAGGACGACGTCGAGATCCACCAGCACGCCTTCTACCAGCACCACGTCCGGATGGCCGACACCTTCCGGCAGGGACGGGTGTTCCTGGCCGGAGACGCCGCGCACCTGATGCCGCCGTGGGCGGGGGCCGGCATGCAGACCGGCATGCGGGACGCCCACAACCTGGGCTGGAAGCTCGCCCGGGTGCTCAAGGGCGAGCTGCCCGAGAGCTGGCTCGACACCTACGAGGCCGAGCGGCGTCCCAGCGCGGCCTTCTACACCGGCCTCGCGGTCGGCCTCGGCCGGGTCATCAAGCAGGAGGCCACCGAGGAGGAGCAGGCGGCGATGAACGCCGTGCCCGAGGGCACGGTCACCCCGTTCGAGCCGCCGCTCACCGCCCCGCCGGTGCTGGCGGGCGGCTGGATGCGCGGCGAGACCGGTGACGCCGGCGTCATCGGCCGCATGGTCCCGCAGCCGGTGACCGGCGACACCGCCGGCCGCATGGCCCGCCTGGACCACCACCTCGGCGCCCACTTCGTGCTCCTCGGCGACGAGGTCGACCCGGCGGACGTGCTGTCCGCCGAGGAGAAGGCCGGCTGGGACGCGCTCGGCGCCCACTACCGCGCGGTCCGCCCGAAGACCGCCCACACGGAGGGACCGGACGACCTGGTCGACCTGGACGAGGTCCTCCTGCCGTGGATGCGGCGGTACGGCGCCCGGGTCGTCGCGGTCCGGCCCGACCGGTTCGTCGCCGCCGCCGACACCCACGGCCTCGCCGTGCCCGCCTCTGATCCCGTACGAAGAAGGAGCAAGACCATGTCCGGAGTCAAGGAACTCGGATACGTCGTCTACGAGGTGAGCGGCCTCGCCGACTGGGAGCACTTCGGGGTCGGCCTGCTCGGCATGCAGCTCGGTGAGCGCACGGCCGACGGCTTCACCCTGCGCACCGACGAGAAGGCCCACCGCTGGGTCGTCACCGAAGGCCCGGCCGACGATCTGGTGGCCACCGGCTACGAGGTCGAGGGCGCGGACGCGCTCGACGCCCTGGTCGAGAAGGTGCGCGCGGCGGGCGTCGAGGTCACCGAGGGCGACGCGGCCCTCGCCGCCGCCCGGAAGGTCGACCGGATCTTCCTCACCACCGACCCGATGGGCAACCGGATCGAGCTGGTCAACGGCCTGGCCGACGCCGCCACGCCCTTCGCGTCCCCCTCGCTGCTGGGCGGATTCGTCACCGGTGCCGGCGGCGCCGGCCACCAGGTCCTGCTGGCCCACGGCGTCTCCCGGGAGGACTACCTGGGCTTCTACATGGACCTGCTGGGCTTCCGGATCAGCGACATGATCGTCGAGGAGCTGGCCCCGGGCGTCTTCGCGGACCTGATCTTCCTGCACTGCAACGGCCGCCACCACACCGTCGCCTTCGGTGACATGCCGCATCCGAAGAAGACCCACCACTTCATGGTCGAGGTCACCGACATCCGCGACGTCGGCCTGGCCTACGACCGGTGCATGGACGCCAAGCAGCCGTTCGAGATGACGCTCGGCATGCACCCGAACGACCACATGTTCAGCTTCTACGTCTTCACGCCGTCCGGATTCAGCATCGAGTACGGCTGGGGCGGGCTGATCATCGACGACGAGACCTGGGAGGTGAAGACTCTCGACCGGCTGCACAGCTGGGGCCACCGTCCGCCGGGCGTCGTCGCCGGACTCCTCGCCGCCGCACCGAACCCGATGGAGGAGAACCACTGATGGCGCTCGACCCGCAGGACATCGCCCGCACCGTCCGGACCGCCGACTGGACGCTCCGCTGCTACGAGGCCGGGTCCGGGCACCCCCTTATCCTGCTCCACGGCAGCGGCCCCGGCGCCACCGGCTGGAGCAACTTCGCTGGCAACATCGAGGCGCTGGCCGAGCACTTCCACGTGTACGCGGTCGACATGCCCGGCTGGGGCGAGTCGGACGCCGCCACGGTCGACCGCCTCGACCACGTGGACGCCGCGATCCAGTTCATGGACACCCTCGGCATCGATAAGGCCGCGTTCGTCGGCAACTCCATGGGCGGCCAGACCTCGCTCCGTCTGGCGACCGAGCACCCCGAGCGGATCACGCACCTGGTGACGATGGGCCCGCCGGTCGGCATGCGGCTGCCCACCCTCTTCGGCGCCGGCGACGGCCCCTCCGAGGGCCTCAAGGTCCTCATCGAGGCGTACCGCGACGCCAGCCCGGAGAACATGCGTCGGCTCGTCGAGATCATGGTCTACGACAAGGCCCGGTTCGCGACCCCCGAGCTGTGCCGGGCCCGTTCCGACGCCGCGCTCGCCCGCCCCGAGCACCTGCGCAACTACGTCGACGGCCTGCCCCAGGGCGCCCCGCTGCCGATATGGGTCAAGCCGGAGCTGCTGTCCGGCATCACGGTGCCGACCCTGCTGATCCACGGCCGCGACGACCGTGTCGTCTCGTACGAGAACTCGCTGTTCCTGCTGGCGAACATCCCCAACAGCCGTCTGGTCGTCCTCAACCACTGCGGCCACTGGGCCATGATCGAGCACGCCGACGAGTTCAACCGGCTGGTCACCGACTTCGTCGCCCACAACTGAACCACCTGCCGGCCGGGAGGGGGCCCGTACGACACCGCTGTCCCGGCGGTGCCGTACGGGCCCCCGCCCGTTCCACGGCCCCCTTCCGGCGCGGTTCTGCTGTACAGAATCCACGTGTTCTTCAAAGAGAGACGACGCACGCTGTGGCTGTGACTCACTCCTTCCTCGCCCATGACCACGCCCCGGGCTCCCCGGTGCGGCTGCAGGCCGTCACCGCGGAGGGGCAGCCCGAGGTCACCCCGGCCCTGAAAGAGCTGTACCGGGGCTTCGAGAACGAGCTGCTCGTCCCGCTGTGGACCGAGATCGGCGACCTCATGCCCGCCCACCCGCGCTCGCGCGCCGTCCCGCACCTGTGGCGCTGGCAGCGGCTGCGCGAACTGGCCGCGCAGGCTGGCGACATCGTCCCGGTCGGCCGCGGCGGCGAACGCCGCGCGATCGCGCTGGCCAATCCCTCGCTCGGCGGCCGTCCCTTCGCCACCCCCACCCTCTGGGCGGCCATCCAGTACCTGATGCCGGGGGAGGACGCCCCCGAGCACCGCCACACCCAGCACGCCTTCCGCTTCGTCGTCGAGGGCTCGGGCGTCTGGACGGTCGTCGGCGGCGACCCCGTCCCGATGAACCGGGGCGACTTCCTCCCGCAGGCCGGCTGGAACTGGCACGCCCACCACAACGCCACCTCCGAGCCGATGGCCTGGATCGACGGCCTGGACATCCCCTTCCAGTACGTCACCGAGGCGCAGTTCTTCGAGTTCGGCCGCGACGAGATCAGCGACGCCGAGCGGACCACCCCGGAGCGCTCCCGCTCGGAGCGCCTGTGGGGCCATCCGGGCCTGCGCCCGCTGTCGGCCGCACCCGCCACGCCGGGCAGCCCGCTGCTCTCGTACAAGTGGGAGTTCACCGACGCCGCCCTGAACGACCAGCTGCTGCTGGAGAAGGAGGGCTACGGCGGCACCGTCGAGCCCGGCCACGCCGCGGTCCGCTACTCCAACCCGCACGACGGCTCCGACGTGCTGCCCACCCTCCGCGCGGAGTTCCACCGCATCGCCCGGGGCGCCGAGACCGCGCCCGTGCGCGAGACCGGCTCCTCCGTCTACCAGGTCTTCGACGGCTCCGGCGTCGTGACCGTCGGCGAGAAGTCCTGGACGGTCAGCCGCGGCGACCTGTTCGTCGTCCCGTCGTGGGAGCCGTTCTCCGCCCGGTCCGAGGCCGGCGGGACCGACTCGGACTCCGGAGCCCTCGACCTCTTCCGCTTCTCCGACGCGCCCGTCTTCGAGGCGCTCCGGCTCAACCGCACCCAGAAGGACGCCTGACCATGAAGCTCGCCACCCTCCGCACCCCCGACGGCACCCGGGCGGTCCGCCTCGACGGCGACGTCCACGTCGACCTCGGCCACTCCGACCTGGGCGCGCTGTTCGCCGACAGCGACTGGCGGGCCAAGGCCGCCGCCGCGACCGGCCCCACCTACCCGGTCGAGGGCGCGGACTTCGCGCCGGTCGTCTCTAACCCCTCCAAGGTCGTCTGCGTCGGCCACAACTACACCAACCACATCAAGGAGATGGGCCGGGAACTCCCCGACTACCCGACCCTCTTCCCGAAGTTCGCCGAGACCCTCATCGGCGCGAACGACCCCATCGTCCGGCCCGCCGAGACCGACGCCTTCGACTGGGAGGTCGAGCTGGCCGTCGTGATCGGCACGGAGGTCCGCCGCGCCGACGAGCAGCAGGCCGCCGACGCCATCGCCGGATTCACCGTCATGAACGACATCTCGGTCCGCGACTGGCAGTTCCGCACCATCGAGTGGACCCAGGGCAAGATCTGGGAGGCGACCACCCCGGTCGGTCCCTACGTCGTCACCCCCGACGAGGTCGGCGGCGTCCGCCCCGCGCTGGAGGTCAGGACGGTCGTCGACGGCCGGGTCATGCAGCAGGACGACACCGGCACGCTGCTCTTCGACCCGGTCTTCCTCGTGCGGTACATCTCCACCGTCATCACCCTGCGGCCCGGCGACATCATCGCCACCGGCACCCCGGCCGGCGTCGGCAACGCCCGCGACCCCAAGGTCTTCCTCCTCCCCGGCCAGCACGTGACCACGGAGATCACCGGCCTCGGCGCCTGCGCCAACGAGGTCGTCGCGTCGTGACCCGCACCGCCCGCACCTTCGACGACGCCCGCCGCTGGGCCCTGATCGGCGCCGAGCTGACCTCCGACGCCGTCGCCGGTCTCGACGACGCCGGCTACGCCGCGCCGAGCACCCTGCCCGGCTGGAGCCGCGCCCATGTCGCCGCGCACGTCGCCGCCAACGCCGAGGCCCTGTCCAACCTGGTCCACTGGGCCGCCACCGGCGAACCCACCCCGATGTACGCCTCGCCCGAGGAGCGCGCCGCCGGCATCGAACGCGGTCGCGCCCTCCCCGCCGCCCGGCTCACCGCCTGGCTGCGCCGCTCGGCCGACGCGCTGGAGGCGGGGATGGACCGGCTCACCGAGGAGCAGTGGCACCGCGAGGTCGTCACCGCCCAGGGCCGCACGGTCCCCGCCACCGAACTGCCCTGGATGCGCTCGCGCGAAGTGTGCGTCCACGCCGTCGACCTGGCGAACGGCGTCTCCTTCGCGGACCTGCCGGCCGACTTCCTCGCCGCCCTGTGCGACGACGTCGCCGCCAAGCGCGCCGCCGCCCCCGGACCGGCCGTGATCCTGCGGGCACCGGCCACCGGAGACGTCTGGGAGCTGCCCGGCGACGGCGTGCCGGTCCCGGTCACCGGCGCCCCGCAGGACCTCGCGGCCTACCTCACCGGACGCGACACCGGCCTCCGCGCCGAGGACGGCACCCCCGCCCCCGCGCTGGGCGCCTGGCTCTGAACCCGGGGCCCGCCCCGCACACGCAAGGAACAGCTCATGAACCCTGAACCCACGCCTGCCGGACAGCCCGACGTCCTCGTGGTCGGCGGCGGCATCGGCGGCCTCTCCACCGCCTTCGCCCTGTCCCGCGAGGGACTGCGGGTCCGCGTCCTCGAACAGGCCCCGGAGTACGGCGAGGTCGGCGCCGGCCTCCAGATCGCCCCCAACTGCACCCGCATCCTCGCCGAGTACGGTCTGCTGGACGAGGCGGTGTCGCTGGGCGTCGTCCCGGAGAACATGGTGATGCGGGACGCCGTCGACTCCCGGGAGCTGACCCGGCTGGACCTGCGCGACCTGGAGCGCCGCTACGGCTTCCCGTACATGGTCATCCACCGCAGCGACCTGCACGGCATCTTCCTGCGGGCCTGCCGGCGCGCCGGTGTGGAGCTGCTGAACGACCAGGTGGTCGTCGGCTACGAGAACACGGGGGACGGCGCCCGGGTCCTGCTGAAGGACGGACGCGTCGAGTCCGCGCCGCTGGTCGTCGCCGCCGACGGGCTGCACTCCGTGGCCCGGCGCGCGCTGATCGGCGACGACATGGTCAACTCCTCCTACGTCGCCTACCGCGCGGCCGTCCCCATCGAGCAGGTCAGGGACAACGGCATCGCGGAGAACGACGTCACCGTGTACGTCGGCCCGCGCCGCCACTTCGTCCAGTACGCGCTGCGCGGCGGCGAGATGTTCAACCAGGTCGCGGTCTTCGAGTCGCCCAAGGCCCTGGCCGGCGAGGAGGACTGGGGCACCCCCGACGAGCTGGACGGGGCCTTCGAGGGCAGCTGCGGGCCCGTGACCCGGGGCATTCCGCTGATGTGGCGGGACCGCTGGTGGCGGATGTTCGACCGGGACCCGATCGAGACGTGGGTGCACGGCCGGATCGCCCTGCTCGGCGACGCCGCGCACCCCCCGCTCCAGTACATGGCGCAGGGCGCGATCATGGCGATCGAGGACGGCTGGGTCCTCGCCCGGCACTACGCCCGGATGGCCGGGGCCGCCCCGGAAGCCACCGCCCCCGACTGGGACGGCGCGCTGGCCGCGTACGAGGCGGTCCGCGTCGAGCACTGCCGGCGGGTGCAGACGACGGCCCGCGCCTGGGGCGAGCTGTGGCACCTCGACGGCGAGTCCCGGCTCCGGCGGAACGCGATCATGCGGGCCCGCGCCGTGGACGACTACTCCTTCACCGACTGGGTGTACGGTCCGACCGCGCTGACCCCGGACGAGGAACCCGAGATGTTCACGCCGATCCCGCTCGACTCCGCCGATGTGACGGACCGGGCGGCCTGACCGGCCGCACGTCACCGGCGCCGGCCGGGTGCGACGCCTTGCGCGTCGCGCCCGGCCGCGACCGGTTTCAGGGGCGTCTGCGGGCCAGCGTGGACCCCAGGGCCGTCGCCGCGGCCCGTACGGCGTTGGCGTGGGACTCGGGCCGGAAGCGGCCGACCGGGCCGGTCACGCTGATCGCGGCGACCGCCGTCAGACCGTCGGGCGCGAGGACCGGCGCGGCGACGCAGAGCAGGCCCGGCGTCGACTCCTCGTGCTCGTAGGCGATCCCCGTCTCCACCGCCTTCACGAGCTGTCGGCGCAGCAGGCCCGGCGCGATCACGGTGTGCGGGGTGCGGCGTTCGAGCGGGGCCGTCAGTACGGCGGTCCGCTCGTCCTCCCCGGCGTACGCCAGCAGCACCTTGCCGATGGCCGTGCAGTGCATCGGCATCCGGCCGCCCGTGCGGGAGGGGGCCTTGGCCTGGCGGTGTCCGCCGATCTTGGCGACGTAGACGACCTCGTGCCCCTCGCGCACGCCCAGGTGCACGGTCTCGTGGGTGCGTTCGTAGAGGTCCTGGAGGAACGGCATCGCCACCTCCAGCAGCGTGCGCTCGGTGGCCGCCCGCAGCCCCAGCTCGAACAGGCCGCCGGAGAGCCGGTAGCCGTGCTCGGTCTTGTCGAGCAGCCGGTGGTGGACCAGATCGCCCGCGACGCGGTGGACGGTGCCCTTCGCCAGGCCCGTGCGCCGCACCAGCTCGGCGAGCGGCAGCACGGAGTCGGCCGGGCCGAACGCCCGCAGGATGCCCAGTGCCTTGCCCAGGACGGTGTCGCTGTCCTCCATGGAAAGAGCGTACCGCTGAGTGGAACGTCGGCGTGGAGTTCCCCGCGCCCGGTACCGCAGATTGGACGGCATGCCCCAGAACCACCCCACTGTCGGGTCCGACAGCATCGCCGCCGCCGCGGCCCGGCTCCGTGACGCCGCCGCCACCGGCACCCCCGCCGCCCCCGTGCGCGACCTGATCGGCAGCGACGACGTCGCCGCCGCGTACGCCGTGCAGCAGCGGCTCACCGCCGAGCGGATCGCGGCCGGTGCCGCGGTCGTCGGCCGGAAGATCGGCCTCACCTCCGAGGCCGTGCAGCGGCAGCTCGGCGTCGGCCAGCCCGATTTCGGCGTCCTCTTCGACGACATGGAGTACGCCGACGGCTCGGCCGTACCGGCCGGCGCGGTCCTCCAGCCGCGCGTCGAGGCCGAGATCGCCTTCGTCCTCGGCGCCGACCTCGCGGAGGGTCCGCTCGACGACGCGCAGGTGCGCGCCGCCATCGACCACGCCGTCGCCGCGATCGAGATCTGCGGTAGCCGGGTGGCCGACTGGGACATCAGCTTCGGTGACACGGTCGCCGACAACGCCTCGGCCGGCGGCTACGTCCTCGGCGCGCGCCGTGTCCCGCTCGCGGCCCTGGACACCGTCGCGGCCGAGATGACCATGACCGTCGACGGCGAGACCGTCTCCACCGGCAGCGGCGCCGCCTGCCTCGGCGACCCGGTCAACGCGGTCGTCTGGCTCGCCCGTCAGGCCCGCGACCTGGGCGACCCGCTCCGGGCCGGCCAGGTCGTCCTCTCCGGCGCCCTCGGCCCGATGCGGCCCGTGGCGCCGGGCGCCGCCGTCCACGCCACCGTCACCGGCCTCGGCACGGTGTCGGTCACCTTCTCCGCGTAAGGAACCACGATGAGCAAGACGAAGGTCGCCATCATCGGGTCGGGCAACATCGGCACCGACCTCATGATCAAGATCATGCGCAACGCGCACCACCTCGACATGGGGGTCATGGTCGGCATCGACCCGGCCTCCGACGGTCTGGCCCGCGCCGCCCGTTTCGGCTTCGAGACCACCCACGAAGGCGTGGACGGGCTGCTGAAGTCCCGGCAGATCGACGAGATCGGCATCGTCTTCGACGCCACCTCGGCCGGCGCGCACCGCACCAACGACGAGAAGCTGCGCCCGCTGGGCATCCGCATGATCGACCTGACGCCGGCCGCGATCGGCCCGTACGTCATCCCCGCGGTCAACCTGGAGGAGCACCTCGACGCGCCGAACGTCAACATGGTCACCTGCGGCGGCCAGGCGACGATCCCGGTCGTCGCCGCGATCAGCCGGGTCGTGCCGGTGGCGTACGCGGAGATCGTCGCCTCCATCGCGTCCAAGTCGGCGGGCCCCGGCACCCGGGCCAACATCGACGAGTTCACCGAGACGACCTCCGAGGCGATCGTGCGGGTCGGCGGCGCCGAGCGCGGCAAGGCGATCATCATCCTCAACCCGGCCGAACCGCCGCTGATGATGCGCGACACGGTCCTCGCCCTGGTCACCCTCCCCGAGGGCGAGGACGGCGAGAGCGCGAAGGCGCGGATCACGGAGTCGGTCCGCACGATGGTCGCCGAGGTCTCGGCGTACGTCCCGGGCTACCGGATGGTCCAGGACGTCCAGATCACCGAGATCCCGGCCGACCAGCCGGTCGAGACCCTGCTGGCCGAGGGCGCGACCGCGCGGCCGACGCACCAGGTCTCGGTCTTCCTCCGGGTCGAGGGCGCGGGCATGTACCTCCCCGCGTACGCCGGAAACCTCGACATCATGACCTCGGCCGCGGTGCAGATGGCCGAGAAGATCGCCGCCGCGAAGGAGGCCACGAAGTGAGCACCCCGATCTTTGTCCAGGACGTCACCCTCCGCGACGGCATGCACGCCGTCCGGCACCGCATCACCCCCGACGACGTCAAGCGGATCGTCGTGGCCCTGGAGGAGGCCGGAGTCGACGCGATCGAGGTAGCGCACGGCGACGGGCTCGCCGGCGGCTCCCTCAACTACGGACCCGGCTCCCACACCGACTGGGAGTGGATCGAGGCCGCCGCCTCCGTCCTGGAGCGGGCCCGCCTCACCACGCTGCTCCTGCCGGGCGTCGGCACCATCCACGAGCTGAAGCACGCCTACGACCTCGGCGTCCGCTCCGTGCGCGTGGCCACCCACTGTACCGAGGCCGACATCTCCGCGCAGCACATCGCCGCCGCCCGCGAGCTGGGCATGGACGTCTCCGGCTTCCTGATGCTCTCCCACATGGCCGAGCCCGCCGAACTCGCGAAGCAGGCCGCGCTGATGGAGTCGTACGGCGCCCACTGCGTCTACGTCACCGACTCCGGCGGCCGGCTGACGATGAAGGACGTCGCCGCCCGGGTGCGCGCCTACCGCGACGTACTCGACCCGGAGACCGAGATCGGCATCCACGCCCACGAGAACCTCTCGCTCTCCGTCGCCAACTCGGTCGTCGCCGTGGAGAACGGCGTCCGCCGCGTCGACGCCTCGCTCGCCGGCCACGGGGCGGGCGCCGGCAACTGCCCCATCGAGGCATTCATCGCCGTCGCCAACCTCGCGGACTTCGAGCACCGCTGCGACCTGTTCAAGCTCCAGGACGCCGCCGACGACATCGTCCGCCCGCTGCAGGACCGCCCGGTCCGCGTCGACCGCGAGACCCTCACGCTGGGCTACGCCGGGGTCTACTCCAGCTTCCTGCGCCACGCGGAGGCGGCGGCCCAGCGCTACGAGGTCGATGTGCGCGACATCCTGATGGAGTGCGGCCGGCGCCGCCTGGTCGGCGGCCAGGAGGACATGATCGTCGACATCGCGCTGGGCCTGGCCGCGAGCCGCTGAGCCCGGGACCGATCGCTCCGCGCGCCCGGGGCACGGCCGGAGAGACGGCCCTGCCCCGGGACACCGGACCGCTCCCCGCGCACTCGGGCGGGCCGGCGGGTCCGAACGGGTCGCCCGCGCGACGCCCGCCGGTCCCCGGCCGGAAACGAACCGACACACGGCCGCCTTCCGGGAGACTGCACCCCGACGTGTTCCTCCACCGTTCGGTTCGACACTCCTGGGAGCCCCTCATGCAGCACAGGACACTCGGCACGCAGGGCCTGACCGTCTCCGCGATCGGTTACGGCGCGATGGGGCTGACCATGGGATACGGCCCCGGCGACGAGGCGGCCGGCGTGGCCGCCCTCCGCCGCGCCCATGACCTGGGCGTCACCTTCTTCGACACGGCCGAGCTGTACGGCTGGGGCACCGGCTCCAACGAGATCCTGGTCGGCAAGGCCGTGAAGGACTTCCGCGACGAGGTGGTCCTGGCCACCAAGTTCGGCTTCACCTTCGAGGAGAAGGGCTTCGGCCTGGACAGCACCCCGGACAACATCCGTCGGGTCGCCGACAACAGCCTGCGCTACCTCGGCGTCGACCACCTCGACGTCCTCTACCAGCACCGCGTCGACCCCGCCGTACCGATCGAGGACGTCGCCGGAACCGTCAAGGAGCTGATCGACGCCGGAAAGGTGAGGTACTTCGGCCTCAGCGAGGCGGGCCCGCAGACCATCCGGCGCGCCCACGCCGTCCAGCCGGTCTCCGTCCTCCAGACCGAGTACTCCCTCTTCGAACGCGACGTCGAGCAGCTCTTCCCCACCCTGGAGGAGCTCGGCATCGGCCTCGTCGCCTACTCGCCCCTCGGCCGCGGCTTCATCACCGGCACCGCGAAGCCCGCCGGCCAGTACGACCCCACCGACATGCGCAACACCGACCCCCGCTGGCAGCCCGGCAACTTCGAGAAGAACACCGAGGCCGTCGATCGCCTGACCCGCCTCGCCGCCGACAAGGGCATCACCGTCCCCCAGCTCGCCCTCGCCTGGCTGCTGGCCCGGGGCGAGCACATCGTCCCCATCCCCGGCACCCGCAGCGCCGCCCGCATGGAGGAGAACGCCGCCGCCACCGACATCGCCCTCACCGAGGCCGACCTCGCCGCGATCCACGCCATCCTCCCGACCGGCGGCTTCGGCGCTCGCTACAACGAGGGAAGCGTCCCGAACTGGGTCTGACCGCCGCCCCCGCACGCCGCCCCTACGAGTCCGCCGCCATCACCACGTACAGACCCGCCACCACGGCCGCGACACAGAGCACCCCGAGCGCGACCAACGCGCACCCCAGGACCCCCAGCGTCCCCGTGATGGCGACCCAACCGGACCGCTCCGCCCGCTCGCCGCGGCGGAGCGCGTCCTGATAGTCGCTGTCGTCGTTCCAGTCCTGACCGCTCATGGCCACCCCCGGCCGAAGCCTATGCGGAGCCGGCACCGTGCCGTTCGCCGGGGGGCGGGCCTCCCGCCCCCGTCTCCCAGGTGAGCGCCAGGAGCGCGGCGTCGTCGTGTGCGTCGTTGTCGCCGTACTCCTGGGCGTCGCGGAGCAGCCAGTCGAGGAGGCCGTGCGGGTCGACGGGGTGCGGGTGGGTGTGGAGGTAGGCCGTCAGGCGCTGGGTGAGGGGGTAGAAGGCGCCGGTGGCGTCGCGGGTCTCGGCGATGCCGTCGGTGTAGAGGAGAAGGGTGTCGCCCGGGTGGAGGCGGGTGCCCGGGAGGGAGGTGGGGTCCGGCGGGGCGGGGGCGGTTTCGATGCCGCGCAGGCCGAGGGGGAGCCCGTGGGCGGCGGGGAGTTCGCGGACGGTGCCGGCGTGCAGGACGAGTGAGGCGGGGTGCCCGCAGGAGTGGGCGTGGGTGTGGCCGTCCGGGGCGATCTGGATGAGGAAGGCGGTGACGAAGGCTTCCTCGTCGCGCAGGAAGCGGTTCAGGCCGGTGTCCAGACGGTCGGCCAGGAGACCCAGGGTCGGCTGGTCGTACGCGGCCTCGTAGAAGGAACCGAGCACGGCGGAGGCGGTGGACACCGCGTCGAGTCCCTTGCCGCGCACATCCCCGATCAGGGCGCGGACCCCGAAATCGGTGTCCGCCACGGCGTACAGATCACCGCCGATGCGGGCGTACTCCGCCGCGGCGCGGTAGCTCGCCGCCGTACGGAAGGCGCCCAGCGTCCGGGGCGGCGGACGCAGCACCGCCCGCTGCGCGGCCTCCGCCACCGAGGCGACCTGGCGCAGCCGGGCGAACTCCCGCTCCCGGCGGCGGACGACGAAGCAGCCCAGCGCGGCGATGACACAGATCACCACCGTCGTCCCGACCACCGAGCCGATCCGCTCGGGCTCGGTCGGCAGGAGCAGCCACCGGGTGCAGGCCGCGACCACCGCCGAGCCGATGATCACCCAGGGGCCGAAGCCGAAGGAGACGACGGCGGGCACGGCGACCAGCACGGAGGCGATGTGCGAGGACGGCGGGGTGCTCACCTGGAGGATCACGACCAGCGCGTACAGCACCAGGGCCGTGCCCAGCGCCGCGATCCTGGTGGCCCGGCCGGCCCTCGGCCCCGTACCGGCCACCCCGTCACCGAGCGGCATCCCCACTCCTCACCGCCCCCGGACCGCGGCCCTCGCCCGCGGCCGGAGCGCTTGTCCGTCCGTACTCCGGGACTCCCCGTTCCGGATCCCAGGCAGCCACGCTCGCACAGGCGGCATCGGCCCCTCCGGAGCCGCGCCGGGCGGCGGTGATCGGTGGAGATCACCCGTCGCCGACCGCCGGGGCGGGGCGAGGGACGAGCGCGGGTGCGAGCGTGCGCCACTCCTGGAGCGGCAGTGCGGACGGATCCGCCGTCAGCACCTGCACACAGACGTGGTCGGCGCCCGCCGCCAGATGCTGGTCCACCCGGCGGCGGATCGCCTCCAGGTCGCCGTACGCGACGATCGCGTCCACCAGTCTGCGGCTCGGGCCGCCGACGATGTCCTCGTCCCCGAAGCCGAGCCGGCGCAGACTGGCGACCTGGTGCGGCGCCTCCAGGTATCCGGCGACATGGGCCGTCGCCACCTCGCGCGCCCGCCCGGCGTCGTGGTCGAGCACGACGGCCTGCTCGACGGCGAGGAACGCGGCGGGACCCATGAGCCGCCGTGCCCGTTCCGTGTGTGCGACAGGGACGAAGTACGTGTGCGCTCCCCAGGTGCGTTCGGCCGCCAGGCCCAGCATCTTCGGGCCGAGGGCGGCGAGCAGACGACGCGGCGCGGGGTCGGGGCGCGGGCCGTGGGCGGGTGAGGCGTCCATCGAGTCGAGGTAGGCACGCACCGTGGGCACCGCCCGGCCGAGGCCCGGAACCGGGTAGCCGTCGACGACGTGCACGGTGTCGTCGACCCGGTGGCCGCCCAGCCCGAGCACGAAGCGCCCGGGGAACGCCTCGCCGAGCGTGCGTTCCGCCGCCGCCGTCGCGCGCGGCTCGCGCAGCGCGATGTTGGCGATGCCCGACGCCACGGTCATCCGCCGGGTCGCAGAGAGCAGCAGCCACGCCTGGCCCACGGCGTCCCGCCCGAACGCCTCGCCGTACCAGAGGGCGCCGTACCCCAGCTCCTCGATCTCCGCCGCCGACTCCGTCACGCGGGCGGCCGGCTGCCCCTCGTAGGCGAAGGTCCAGATTCCTACCCGGCCGAGTGCGGGCGATGGGCTGTCCGTCATGGTTCTCCCCGATTCCGCCAACCGGAGAGGTTCTCCGGTTTGGGTTCGCTACGATACGGAGACCCTCTCCGCTTGGCTAGTCCCGGAGACCGTCGAAGGGCAGGACGATGACGACCGGACCCGGTCAGGACGTACGGTCACCTCGGCGCGCCGACGCGCGTCTCAACCGGGAGCGCCTGGTGGCCGCCGCGCACGAGGAGTTCACCGAGGCGGGTCCCGAGGCGTCCCTCAACGCGATCGCCCGCCGCGCCGGCGTGGGCCCCGGCACGCTGTACCGCCACTTCCCCCACCGCCGCGCCCTGGTGACGGCGGTCCTCGCCGACCGGATCCGCATCCTCTGCGAGCGGGCGGAGGCGTTCTCGGCGGCGTACGGGCCCGACGAGGCCCTGGCCCGGTGGCTGGACGCGTTCCTGACGCACGCCCGCGCCAACCAGGGCATCGGGGGCGCGCTGATGATCGACGGGGCCGAGGAGACGGACCTCGACTGCCACCGGCTGATTCTCGACGCGGCGCTCCGGGTGCTCGTCCGCGCGCAACGGGAGGGCACCGTCCGTCCCGACCTGACCGCCGAGGACCTGATCCGGCTGGTCACCGGAATCGCGCTCGCCACGGTCCGGGACGCCGACGAGGAGCCCGCCCGCCGACTGCTGTCGCTGGTGCGCGACGCCGCGCGGGCGCGCCCGCACCCCGCCTCCGAAGGCTGAACCGGCATGGGGACGCACTGTTCCGGCCCGCCCCGCACGACCGGTTCGCGCCAGTGGCCGACTTCGCGTTCTTCTCGCGCGGGCCGGGCGCGCCCCAGACTGGTCCGGCCCGTTCGCGGGCCGGAACGGGTGCGGTGCGGGAAGGGGCGGCGACGATGGCGGCGCGGCGGGGACGAGGGGCGGCCGCGCGAAGGCGGCGGGCGGCCCGGCTGAGGCGGGCGGCCTGGGGCGGGGCCGTCGGCGCTCTGGTGCTGATCGTGTTCTGGTCCGCCGTCTGGCCCTATCTCCTCGGCACGCTGGTCCTGGGAGCCGTGGGCGCGTCCGCCTGGTGGGTCCGGCGTACGGACCGGGGGATCCGCGAGCGGGACCGGCGGTGGCGGCAGGACGACCGCGTCCGGGCGGGGCGGCGGACACTGGCCGAGATGGACGTGATGACGGGCACCGAGTTCGAGGAGCAGGTCGCGGTGTTGTGCCGGCGGGACGGCTGCACCGACGTGCGCCGGGTCGGGGGCGCGAACGACCACGGCGCCGATGTCGTCGGACGACTCCCCGACGGCCGGAGCATGGTCGTCCAGTGCAAGCGCTACGCGCCCACCCGCACCATCGCGAGCCGGGAGATGCGCGATCTGCTGGGCGCCAAGGTGCACTTCGGGGTCGACGTGGCCGTGTTCGTCACGACGACGTGGTTCAGCCGCCCCTCCGAGGGCTTCGCCCTCCAGCACGGCATCATCGCCGTGCACCGTGATCACCTCGGGCTGTGGAACAGCGGTGCCTCCCTGCTGTCCCTGGGCGAAGTCAACGGCGGCGGCCAGGGCGACGCCGCGCACCGCACGCGTCGGCGGCGCGTCTACGGGGAGTAGGGCGGCCCGGCCGGACCGGGGAGCGGCCCGTCCGGGCGGACGGGCAGACCGGCCGTCAGGGCGGCCTCCAGCAGGACTTCGCGCAGCATCGCCGGGGTCAGGCGCCGGGTGGAGACGTTCCTGCGGCTGACGTGGTAGCAGCCGAACACCGACAGCGGGGCCCGCGAGCCCCCTTCCCCGGGCCGCAGTTCCGCGCGGACGCCGTGACCGAAGGCGGGGCGGGGGCGGGGCGGTTCCCAGCCCGCCTGCCGCAGCGCCGGGAAGGCCGCCTGCCAGCCGAATCCGCCGAGGACGACGGCCGCGCGCACCGTCGGGGCCAGCAGCCGGAGTTCGCCGGTGAGCCAGGGGCGGCAGGTGTCGCGCTCCTTTGTGGTGGGGTGGTTGTCGGGCGGCGCGCAGTGCACGGGTGCGGTGACTCTGACGCCGTACAGTTCCAGGCCGTCGCCCCGGTGCGTGGCCGTGGGCCGCGAGGTCAGGCCGAGCCCGTACAGCGTCGAGAACAGCAGATCACCGGCCTGGTCTCCGGTGAACATGCGGCCCGTCCGGTTCGCGCCGTGCGCGGCGGGGGCCAGCCCGATGATCACCAGCGCCGCGTCCGGCGGGCCGAAGCCGGGCACCGGGCGCGCCCAGTACGTCCAGTCCCGGAACGCGGCCCGTTTGGTGCGCGCGGTCTCCTCCCGCCAGGCCACGAGGCGCGGACAGGCCCGGCACTCCACCAGACGCGCGTCCAGCGCCGCCGTGGTGCGCGCCCCGGCGGCGGCCGACGCGGGACACTCCTCGGCGGGCGACATGGCCGGACCCTTCCGGACGAACGGGCAACGCGCGAACAGGCGACACGGGCACGGACGACGGGCGAACCGACCGGCGAACCCGGGGGGCCGACGACCGCGGTGGACGCTCGTACGCCGCCGCGCGCCCACCGCTCAGGTATAGCCGGTGCCGGGCACGCGCGGGCCCGGCTTTCGGGCGCCGTTCGGGTGGCGCGGCCGGGGCCGGTCAGACACCGGACTCGTAGCCCGCCTCTCCGGGACGCTGCGGCACCCACCACTCCAGCATTCCCCAGATGCCGAGCGAGAGCGCCGCCAGACCCATCAGCGCCGCCGCCCAGGGACGCCCCGTCCAGCGCGTCGTCAGCATCCAGACGACCAGCGGAAGCACCGCACCGCCGAGCGCGATGAGCGGGAGGTCGACGAACAGGACGCTCGGATCGCGGTTCTCGCCCTCGAAGCCGCCGAAGACGCTGCCCGAGGCCCGTGGCGCCCAGGCCAGCGGCGCGCTCGCCGCACCGATTCCGGCGACGAGGCAGCCCGCGCCTCCCGCCGTGCCCGACATCGCCCTCGTATCCCGTTTCATGCGCTTTCCGCTCCACCCTCCGGCACGCGTCCTGTGCCTCGCCAGACGCCCGCGACGAGGCGTGTGGTTCCGTTGGGGTGCCGGGCGGGCGACATCGCACCGCCCGGACCCGGTCAGGACGGGTGATGACGGACATATGCGGGGTGGGTTCATGGACGTGCGGGGGACACGGCACACGGGCGGCGCGCTCGGGCCGGCGGACGGGCCGGACCCGGTGGCCGAGCCCACCGCGCACACCACCGCCGCGCGTCTGCGCGCGGTCGTCCGGGAGCTGTCCGCGCGCTTCTACGAACGGGACGACGTCGTCCGCACCCTGGTCGTGACCCTGCTCGCCGGTCAGCATTCGCTGCTGCTCGGCCCGCCCGGAACCGCCAAGTCCGAACTGGCCCGGGAACTCACCGGCCGCATCGACGGAGCGTCCTACTGGGAGATACTGCTCTCCCGGTTCACCGCGCCGACCAGGATGTTCGGGCCGATCGACGTCGCCGCCCTGGCGCGGGGCGAATACCGCCAGGTCTACGACGGGCGCGCGACCACCGCCGACATCGCGTTCATCGACGAGATCTTCAAGTGCTCCACCGCTGCCCTGAACGAGACGCTGGGCTACCTCAACGAGCGGATCTACCACCCGGAGAACGGCGGCGAACCCCTCCGCTGCCCCTTGATCGGCGCGATCACCGCGAGCAACGAACTGCCCGCCGGGGAGGACACCGCCGCGATCTACGACCGGCTGCTCGTCCGGATCGAGGTCGGCTATCTGACGGACCCCGAGAACTTCGCCGCGCTCGTCCGCTCCGCCGTCAGCCGCCCCGGCCCGCCCGCCAGGACGACGGTGGACCTGTCCGCGCTGCGGCGCGCCGTGGCGCGGGAGGTGCCCGCCGTGGACGTGCCCGACCCGGTCGTGGACGCGATCTGCACCCTGCGCGCGGCCCTGGGCCGCAAGGACGTCATCGCCTCGGACCGGCGCTGGCGGCAGGCCGTACGCCTCCTCCAGGCATCCGCGTACCTGGACGGACGCACGGCCGCCGCGGCCGAGGACCTCCCGGTGCTCACGCACGTCCTCTGGAACACGCCCGCCGAACGGCCCACCGTCGCACGCGAGGTGCTCCACCTGGTGGACCCCGGGGGCAGGGAGGTGCTCGATCTCGCCGACCTGCTCGACGAACTGGAGACCCAGCTCGACGCCATGGCCGGGCAGTCCCGGGAGGCGTTGAGCGACTGGGTGATCAGGAACGCGCACCACCGGCTCGCCACGGCCGGCACGCGCCTGGAGCACCTGCGCGGCGAGGCCGAGCGGGCGGGGCGCTCCACCGCGACGATCGACCGGGTGACGGCCCGCCACCAGGCGGTGCGCACCCGGGTCCTCACCGAGGCACTGGGCCTCGACGCGGACATGGTGGTCACGGAATCCGGGGGCACGCCGTGAGCGAGGGCCCGGAGACGGCGGACCTGATCCGGCGGGCCGGACCCTGGCTGGCCCGTTCGTCGGCCCCGGCCGAACGCCGCACCGCCGCCGTGCTCGCCGACCCCTTCGACACCGCCACCCGGCACGAGACCTTCGCACGGGCGACGGCCCTGCGTGACCTGGCCGCGGAGCTGGAGGCCGCTCACCCCGGCGCGGCCGACCTCCTCGCCGATGTCTTCACGGCCGTCCACGCCGTCCGGCCCCGGCTGCGCGCCCGCGAGGCCATGGACCCGGCACGGCTGCCGCACCACGCGATCATCGCGGCTCTCCTGGGAACGCCCGCCTTCGGTGAACTCCGCGGGCTGTCGGCCGGCGACCCCTGCGCGGCGGCCCTCGCCGTGCTGGCCCTGGCCCCGGAGCTGCGGAGGATCCTGGAGCAGACCGGCAGGGAACAGGACCTGGCACGGCGGGCACAGGAGGCGGAGCGCCACGCCGGGGAGGCGGCCACCGCCGTGGCCGACGCGCTCCGCGACGCCGCCGGGGGCGCTGCCGGCACCAGCGCCGACGCCGAGGACGTGCACCGCGCCGTGCGCACCGCCGAGCTGGCCGGCCGGGCCGCCCGGACCTCGGCCCGTGACGCGGACCGGGCGCTCAGCGCGATCGTGCCCGGGATCCGCTCCGCCGCGCGGACCGCGACGACCCGCGCGGTCACCGCGACCCGCGCCGAGGCCGCGCTCCTGCGCGCCTGGGGCGTCGGCGCGGCCGAGAAGGAACGCATGTCCTTCGACCAGCGGCTGCGCCTCGCCCGGCGGATGGGAACCGGACGGCTCGCCCGCTGGGCGGATCTGATCGGCCGCTTCCGGCAGATGGCCGAGGGCGAGCGGTCCCACAGGGTGAGCGGCGCCTCCGGCGAACTCGTCGGCGTCACCCTGGGCGACGACCTCTCCCGCGTCGTCCCCTCCGAACTCGCCCATCTCGGCCTGCCCGCACTGCGTGCCGTGTTCGCCGCCCGCTACGCGGCGGGCGAGCTGATGCTCTACGACCACCGGGGCGAACGGGCCACCGGCCGGGGCGCGATCATCGCCTGCGTCGACACCTCGCACTCCATGTACGAGGCCGGGCCCGGCGGTGTGACCAGGGAGGCATGGGCCAAGGCGTGTGCCCTGGCCCTGCTCGACCAGGCCCGTCACGCCCGGCGCGATTTCGTCGGGATCCTCTTCTCCTCGCCCGGCCGGTACGAGGTCTTCCGCTTCCCGGCGGGCGAACCGGCCGGGACCGCCGACGTCATGGAGTTCGCCGAGACCTTCCTCGGCGGCGGCACGAGCTACGAGACCCCGCTGGGCGCGGCGGCGGACCTGCTGGGCCGGGAGCACGACCGGACGGGCCGCGCGCACGGCGACATCGTGATGATCACGGACGACGAGTGCGCGGTCACCGACGCGTGGCTGCGCGACTGGCGAACGGCGCGGCGCCGCCTCGGATTCCGGGTCTTCGGGGTGGCCGTCGGCGCCCCGCACGCCGCCGGGGAGGACTCCGTCCTGGACCGCCTCTGCGACAACCTGCGCGCGGTCGGCGACCTCACCGACGTCCGTGCCGCCGCCGGTCTCTTCCGGCTGATCTGAAGGGGCGTCGGGGCGATGTGACCGGGCCGATGCGGGGTCGTGACGTCGTGACGGCAGGGTGGGGCCGATGGACATGCGTGAAGGAACCATGCACCCGGTCCCGGGACGGGAGGGCCGCTCCGCGCGCCTCCGGACGCCGTGGAGGCTCGGCCTCGCCGCGCTGCTCCTGGGGCTGCTCGGGGCGGGGCCGGTCGGCTGCGCCCCGCCGCGCGAGCCCGCGCTGGCCGTGCCCCCGGTGCTGTACGTCCCCCGCGATGCGGAGAGCCCCACCGCACTGCGGGTCGAGGAAACCGGGGCGGCGGGAGCCACTGTCACGTTCGACGCGACGGGGCTGGAGGGGGTCGCGGCCGTCGAGACCGCCCAGGACGCCTGCCCGGCGCACCCGCCCGTCTTCCGCTGCGCCGTACGCGACGACGCCACGGCGCGTGAGCGGAGCAGCCAGTCCTTCCGGGTGCGGGCGGCCGGGAGCGCCGCCGCCGGGGACACGGGGGTGCTGCGCTACCGCGTGAGCGTGCCGGGGCGGCCCGTGGTCACGGGCAGCACCCGCGTCGTCGTCGGCGCACCCGAACTGGCCGTCGAGGCCCGAGCCGACGCGGACACCATGGATCCGGGCGGGACGCTGTCGGTGACCCTGACCGTACGCAACACGGGCGACGCCCCGGCCCGGGGCGTGTCGCTCTTCATGACGGCGCGCGAGGGCCTGGTGTTCGCCGCACGCCACCGCAACTGCGGCTACCGGGGCGGCACAGCGGCGTGGTGCCGGCTGCCCGCGTCCGAGGTCGTCATCGCGCCCGGCGCCTCGTACCGCGTGCGGGTGCCCGAGACCCTGCGGGCGCGGGACGACGCCACCCACCCGAAGGCCGTGTTCGAGGCGGCTCCGCTCGGGAGGGACTACGTGCCTCCGCCCGCGGTGGCGTCGCGGTACGAGGACGGTGACGGGCCCGCCCTCCGGCTCGTCCCCGGCGGCGGGGCGTCCGGCGGGACGGGCGGACGGGGCGCGGCCGAGCTGAAGGTGTCCGTGCGCAACGCGGCCGATCTCGTCGCGGTCGCCGGCACCGTGACCGGCCCCGTGGGCAGCCGGGTCCCGGTGCGCGTCGGTCTGCGCAACGACGGCCCCGGCTCGCTGCCCGCCACGGCGCGGGTCGCGTTCGAGGTGCCGCCGGGCACCACCGTCGTCGCCTCCCCGTACGACGCCGAGCGCGACGAGGAACTGATCGACCAGGACTGCCGTGCGCTCGCCCCCGACGGCACGCCGCTCACCGAGCCGTCCGCCCGCCAGCCGGCCGCGCGCCGGTACGTGTGCTCGGCCACGGCCGGACCGGTGGGGGCGACGACCACCTTCCCCTTCACGCTCCGGATCGACGCGGAACGTCCCCGGGGGCGGGGCCGGGTGACCGTGTCCGACGGTGCGTCGGGTCGCCTGAGCCACGACCGTGCGGCGGCCAACGACACCGCCGGTGTCCCGGTGTCCGTCTGGCCGGGGCCGTCCTGGGCCACCCCCGGGCTGTACCGGGCGGCGGCGACCGGCCTGCTCGGGTGCGCGGTCGCGGGTGCGGCGACCGCGCTCGTACGCCGGCGCCGGCGCGGACGCACGGGGTGAGGCGGGCGGTCCGTCTCACCGTGCCACCGGTCTGCCGGGCGTCCGAAACCACTTGACTTCGAGCGTGCTCCAACTCGTAGGCTCCGCCGGACAGTCCGCAGTCCGCGCCGTTCACCAGGAGTCCTCTTGCGTTACCGCATGCTCGGCCGCACCGGCATCGACGTCAGCGTGCACTGCCTCGGCACGATGATGCTCGGGGCGGTCGGCAACCCCGACCACGAGGACGGTGCCCGGGTGATCCACGCGGCGCTCGACGCGGGGATCAACTTCGTGGACACCGCCGACATGTACTCGGCGGGAGAGAGCGAGGAGATCGTCGGCAAGGCGCTCAAGGGCCGCCGCGACGACGTCGTGCTCGCCACCAAGGTGCACTTCCCGATGGGGGAGGGCCGCAACCGGGGCGGGAACTCGCGCCGCTGGATCATCCGGGCGGTGGAGGACAGCCTGCGGCGGCTGGGAACCGACTGGATCGACCTTTACCAGATCCACCGCCCCGACGAGAACACCGACATCGAGGAGACCCTGTCGGCCCTGAGCGACCTCGTCCACCAGGGGAAGATCCGCGCCTTCGGCGGATCGACGTTCCCCGCCGAGGACGTGGTCGAGGCCCAGCACGTCGCCGAGCGTCGGGCCCTGCTGCGGATGCGCACCGAGCAGCCGCCGTACTCCATCCTGGCCCGGGGCATCGAGCGCTCCCTGCTGCCGGTCTGCGAGCGGTACGGCATGGGCGTGCTCACCTGGAGCCCGCTGGCTGCCGGATTCCTGTCGGGGAAGTACCGGGCCGGCGGCGCCGTCGACCTGACCACCGGCCGCGCCGCCCGCCAGCCCTTCCGCTTCGATCCCGCGCTTCCCGAGAACGCCGCCAAGTACGCCGCCGTGGAACAACTGGCCGAGCTGGCCGCCGATCTCGGATGCACGCTGCCCGAACTGGCCGTGGCCTTCGCCGCCGCGCACCCCGCCGTCACCTCGGTCATCATCGGTCCGCGCACCCTCGACCAGTTGGAGGGCCTGCTGAAGGGCGCCGCCCTGACGCTCGACGACGCGACCCTCGACCGCATCGACGCGATCGTGCCGCCGGGCACCGACATCTACCGCGCGGACGCCGCCTGGACCCCTGCCTCGCTGGCCGACCCGGCCCGCCGGCGCCGCCCCGTCGCGGAGCGCGCGGCGGGCTGACCGGCACGGACACGGGCCCGGCGGGCGGTCACCGCTGACCGTGGTCGCCGGCCGCACCAGCTTTCTCCGGTTGCGCACCGACCGTCAGCACCCAGCAGATCAGCCAGTCCCTCGACACGGCGCTGCTCAACATCATCGCCGCCTCCGCGACCCCGTCCATGCCGGTGAGACCCCGGACGGGGCTCAGCCGGCGGGCAGCGCGCTCCCGGGCAGCGACAGCCGCCGGTCCCAGTGGTGGGCGGACGCCCCGGCGTCGAACGCGTCGGCCGGCCCGTCCGGCGTGGGCACGATCAGGGTGGTGCCGGGCAGGGGAGTTCCAGGGCGTCGAGGGGGTTCGTCCGCTGATCGACACCGAGGACGGGGGCGCGCGGGCCACCCCGCTCCGCCCCTCATGACCCGGGCCCGGGGGCCCGGACGGCAGTCAGGGGAGGGCCGGGTCACCGATTCGTGTGGGGCCCGAGGCCGTCCCGGTCGTCAGGGAGCCGAACCTCACACCCGGCCCGATCCGCCGCGCGAACGCCCGCCCTCCGGACGGCGGTTCCCCGGATCGGGTCACATCGCTCGCTGCGCTCCGGAGGCGCGGACGCCGTCCCCCGCCGCACCCGAGGGGTTCCGCTGCGTCCCCCGCCGTGCTCCGTCGCCCCGTGATGCGGCTAGTTTGTGTGCCAGCAGATACGCGGCTCCGTGACGGCACGGGCGTACGGGGGGAACAGGAGGTCGGGGCGAGTGTCGCTGCGCGACGGGGATCCGGCGGAGATCGGCGGCTATCCGCTGGAGGCCCGGCTCGGCACGGGCGGCATGGGCACGGTCTTCCTGGCCCGTACGAGTTCGGGGCGGCCGGTCGCGATCAAGCTGATCCACCAGCAGTTCGCCGGCGACGACGAGTTCCGCATCCGTTTCCGGCAGGAGGTCGCCGCGGCCCGGCGGGTCAGCGGGGCGTTCACCGCCGCCGTGGTCGACGCCGCCCCCGACGCGGCCCAGCCGTGGATGGCGACGACCTACATCGAGGGACCCACCCTCGCCCAGCACATCGCGGCCGAGGGCCCCCTGGACGGACCGGAGCTGCGGAGGCTCGCCATCGGCCTGGCCGAGGCGCTGCGCGACATCCACCGGGTCGGCGTCGTCCACCGCGACCTCAAACCGTCGAACGTGGTGCTCTCGCCCGAGGGGCCCCGCGTCATCGACTTCGGCATCTCGCGCGCCGTCGACCAGCAGACGCTCACGATGACCGGCCGCGTCATCGGCACCCCGCCCTTCATGTCCCCCGAACAACTCCAGGCACCCCGAGGGGTGGGACCGCGCTCCGACGTCTTCTCGCTCGGCACACTCCTCGTCTACGCGGCGACCGGCCACGGCCCCTTCGACGCGGACAGCCCCTATCTGACCGCCTATCAGGTGGTGCACGAGGAACCCTCGCTGGACGCGGTGCCCAGGGCCCTGCGGGCCGTCGTCGAACCCTGCCTGGACAAGGAGGCGGACGCGCGCCCCTCCGCCGACGAACTCCTCGTGCTGCTGCGCGATCTGCCGGCCGACCTCGGCTCCGCGCGGGCGGCCGGTGCCGACTCCGGTACGGGGCGCACCCGTGACATGACCACGCAGCACCACCTCGCCACCCCGCCGCCGTCCGCGCCCGCCCCGGGCCCGGCGGGCGCGGCGGCCGGCACCGGACCGCTCACCCTCGCGCGGAGGCTGCGCGGCCGGTGGCGCCCGGTGCTCGCGGCCGCCGTCGCGGTGGCCGCCATCGGCGGGGGAGTCGCCGCACTGACGGCGAGCGGCATCGGCGAGGGCGACGAGGACACGAAGAGCGGCGGCGTCGCCACACCCGGCGCCACACTGCCACGGGGCTTCGCGGCCTGGCACGAGACCGTCCCCGGCGGCCGGGCCGACATCCCCGACGAACTGCGGTGCGTGGCACGCGGCGACGCGCTGTTCTGCGGTGGCGGAGGCGTCGTCGCGGCCCGGATCAACGCCTCGGACGGCTCACGCGTCTGGACCGTCGAGAGCCCCGGCGTCCCCGTCCAGGGAATGCATCTGGTGGGCGCCACCGAGGACACGGTGATCGGATTCCGCTTCGCCGACCAGGACGCTCCGCGCGGCCCCGCGAGCGAGGTCGTGGCCGTCGACGCCGCCAGCGGCCGCGAACTGTGGGCCACCCCCTCCGGAGCCCAGTCCACAGCCGTCACCGGCCGGACCGAGGACGCCGTCGTCATCGGCACCGACGTCGTGACGGTGAACGCCGCCAACACCCGCTTCGAGGCCCGTGACGCGCACAGCGGCCGGGTCGCCTGGAGCACGCCGTTCCCCTCGGGCACGTGGTGCGCCCCCGTCGCCACGGGCGCACGGCTGCTCGCGATGTGCGCCCCGCAGGAGGAGGTCGACGCCGTGGAGGTGCGCAGGCCCACCCTCTCCACCGTCGACGCGGCCACGGGAGCCCTCGGCGAGCCGATCGCCCTGGACGGCCCCGCCACCCCCATGGGCACGGTGGGCGGCAGCCTCGTCCTGGTCCGCGAGCACCGGGAAGGACCGGCGCTTGACGGATACGACGGGGTCGCGCGGGTCGACCCGGTGACGCGCGAGGTCGGCTACGCGCGGCTGCCCGAGACGTACGAGGGCACACCCGGCATGGCCGACGGCACCCTCTACGTGAGCGCCCGGACCGGACGCGTCACCGCCCTCGACCCCGTGACGGGACGGAAGAAGTGGTCCCGGCAGACGAATGTGGAGGGGGCGTCGGGGCCCGCGGCGGGGGACGACGCGGTGTACTTCAGCTCCGCGACCGGCCGCGTCGTCGCCCTGGACCCGCACCGCGGCGAGGTCCTGTGGACCACGGATCCGCAGGCCGACGGACTGACCGGGGAGATGGGCGCGAGCCCGCGCGTGACCCTTCTGGGCCGCGCGCTGGTCGTCGCCGCCGACGACAACACCCTTTTCGCCTTCGACACGCGCGAACCGCCGGTGTCGGACTGACCGCCCGCACGGCCGGAACAGCGGCGCGCACGGCGTACGACACGCGGCACACATGGCGAAGGCAGGAAGATCACTCTCCCTGCCTCTCCTAACGTATAGCGCACCGGGGGCCTTGCCGCAAGGCCCCCGTGGTGCCGCACAATCGACGGCCGAGACAGCCACCAGCTGCGGAAACGAGGGCCATACGTGCGTGGAGCGGGCGACGGACACGGGAGCGGACCCCGGGGGAGGGACGGCGGCACGACGCGTGCGCGCCGGGTGCGGAATCTGACCGCGATCGACGAGGGAGCGCTCGCGCTGGCGGGCGGCAAGGCCGTCAACCTCGGCACACTGGCGCGGATCGAGGGCGTCCGGGTGCCGGCCGGCTTCTGCGTGACGACGGACGCGTTCCGGGACGCGACGGCGCACCTGCCGGCGCTGGACGAGCGGCTCGACGCGCTGGAGCGCCTGGACAAGGAGGGCGCCGAGGACGCGGACGCGACGCGCGCGCTCGCCGCCGCGATCCGCCGGATCATTGAGGATGCGCCGCTGCCGGCCGGGCTCGCGGACGAGGTCACCGAGGCGCTCACCGCGCTGGGGGAGCGGACCGGGTGCGCCGTGCGCTCCAGCGCCACGGCGGAGGACCTGCCGACCGCCTCCTTCGCCGGACAGCAGGACACCTACCTCCACGTCGTCGGAGCCGCGGAGGTCCTGCGGCACATCCGCAGGTGCTGGGCCTCGCTGTTCACCGAGCGGGCCGTCGTCTACCGCCGGCGCAACGGCATCGGACACCGGGACGTCCGGATGGCGGTGATCGTGCAGGAGATGGTCCTCCCGCACGCCTCCGGCATCCTCTTCACGGCCGACCCCGTCACCGGCGACCGGACCACCGCCACGCTCGACGCCGGCCTCGGCCTCGGTGAGACCCTGGTCTCCGGACTGGCCGAACCGGACCGCTACCGGGTGCGCCGGGGCGAGATCGTCTCCCGGTCCGTCGCGCCCAAGCACCGCGTCCTGCGGGCCCGTCCCGGCGGCGGTACCGAGGAGGCGGCCGTCGACGAGCGGCTGCGCGGACGACCGGCGCTCACGGACGACCAGGTCCTGCGCCTCGTGGACATCGGACGGCGGATCGAGGCACATGCCGGACGGCCGCAGGACATCGAATGGTGCCTGGCCGACGACGGCTCGTTCCGTGTGGTCCAGAGCCGGCCGATCACGACCCTGTTCCCCGTTCCCGAGGCCGGCGACGACGAGAACCACGTCTATGTGTCCGTCGGGCACGGCCAGATGATGACCGACGCCATGAAGCCCCTCGGGCTCTCGGTCTGGCGGCGGACGGCTCTGACGCCCATGTGCGAGGCGGGCGGCCGGCTCTTCGTCGACGTCACCCGCCGACTGGCGGCGCCTGCGGCGCGCGCCGCCCTGCTGGAGGCCATGGGGCGCGGCGACCCGCTGGTCAGGGACGCGCTGGAGACGGTGCTCGACCGCGGCGACTTCGTCCCGACCCTCCCGGACGCGGCCCCGCCCGCGCCGCCCGCCCCGGACGCCGGGACCCCGGCGCACCCCGATCCGGCCGTCGTCGACGAGCTGATCGAGCGCAGCCGCGCCTCCCTCGACGCACTGGAGCGCGGCATCCGGACGGTGAGCGGGCCCGCCCTGTTCGACTTCCTGGACGAGGCCCTGGCCGAACAGCGCGCCCTGCTCGGCGATCCGCTCAGCATGCGCGCCATCATGGCCTCGCACGAGGGCACCTGGTGGCTCGGCGAGAAGCTGGGCGAGTGGCTGGGCGAGAAGAACGCCGTCGACACGCTCACCCTGTCCGCGCCGGGCAACATCACCTCCGAGATGGGCCTCGCCCTTCTCGACGTCGCCGACGTCGTCCGCCCGCGCCCCGAGGTCGTCGCCCGTCTCCGGGAGGCCCGGGACGACGGCTTCCTCGACGGCCTGGCCGAGGTCGAGGGCGGCGCCGAGGCACGTGACGCGCTCGCCTCCTTCCTCGACCGGTACGGCATGCGCTGCGCCGGCGAGATCGACATCACCCGCCCCCGCTGGGCCGAGAACCCGAGCACCCTGGTGCCCGCGATCCTCGACAACGTGCGCAACTTCGGCCCCGGCGCCGCCGCCCGCCGCTTCGACGAGGGCCTGCGCCGGGCGCGGGAGAAGGAACGGGAGGTGCTGGAGCGGGTACGGGCGCTGCCGGACGGCGAGCGCAGGGCCGAGGAGACCAAGCGGATGATCGACCAGGTCCGCGCCTTCATCGGCTACCGCGAATACCCCAAGTACGCCCTGGTCAGCCGCATGCTCGTCTACAAACGCGCCCTGCTCGCCGAGGCCGGACGGCTGGTGCGGGAGGGAGCCCTCGCCGATCCGGAGGACATCTTCTACCTCACGTTCGAGGAACTGCGCGAGGCGGTCCGTACGCGCCGGTTCGACGAGGCACTCGTCCGGCGGCGCGAGGCGGAGTTCCGCTCCTTCCACGCGCTCACCCCGCCCCGCGTGCTCACCTCCGACGGCGAAGCCCTCACGGGGTCGCACCGGCGCGACGACGCGCCGTCCGGGGCGCTGGTCGGGGTGCCCGCCTCCACCGGGACCGTCGAGGGCCGGGCCCGTGTGGTCCTCGATCTGGCGCGGGCCGACCTCGCGGCGGGCGACATCCTGGTCACGGCCTTCACCGATCCCAGCTGGACCGCGCTCTTCGTCGGCATCGCGGGCCTGGTCACCGAGGTGGGCGGCCAGATGACCCACGGCGCGGTCATCGCCCGGGAGTACGGCCTGCCGGCCGTCGTGGGCGTGCCCCGGGCCACCACGCTCATCCGGGACGGACAGCGGATCCGGCTCCACGGGGCGGAGGGGTACGTGGAGATCCTGGACTGACCGCGTCACCCGGAGGGGCCCCGGGGCCCTCCCGGACCGCCGCCCTCGCCCTACGCCCGGCCGTCCGGTGCGCCCGTCCCCGGGAGCGGTGCCGGGCGTGCGGGGCGGCGGCCGGGCTCGGGCGCCTCCGCACACGTCGGGCACAGGCCGCGGTACGTGACCTCGACATCCGAGACGGTGAAGCCGAACCGCTCGGACGCGGGCAGCCCCGCCAGCGGGTCGACCGCCGGGTGGACGTCGCGGATGGTGCCGCAGGCCGAGCAGACCAGATGCTGGTGCGGGCGGTGCGCGTTGGGGTCGTAGCGCTTGGCGCGGCCGTCCGTGGTCACCTCGATCACCTCCCCGAGCGAGACCAGTTCCCCCAGCGTGTTGTAGACCGTGGCGCGGGAAATCTCCGGAAGACGGGACGTGGCCCGGTCCAGCACCTCGTCCGCGGTGAGATGGACGTGGTCCCCGGCGAGCACCTCGGCCACCACCCGGCGTTGAGCGGTCATCCGCCAGCCACGTGCGCGAAGCCGTTGCAGCAGGTCACTCATGCCCACCAGCCTAACTGTGCGTTGTCCGACGAATGAATCAGTACACGCCTGTCAGTCGTATTGACTTGGACTATGTCCATCGTAGGATCGGTTCTGGCTGACAGCCAAGGGACAGGACAGCAGCGCGGAAGACTCCGCGAGGCCGGGGGAGGGGCTCACCGCCCGGATTCCGGCCCGGGGTCTCCACCGTCCGTAGCTCCTCAGCACCGTGATCCGCCCCGTCCGGAAGGATTTCCATGACTGAGAACCACGACGCGATCGTCGCCGATCCGAAGGCAGAGGAGGCCGGTGGCTGCCCGGTCGCGCACGGTCGCGCGCCCCACCCGACCCAGGGCGGCGGCAACCGCCAGTGGTGGCCGGAGCGGCTCAACCTGAAGATCCTCGCCAAGAACCCCGCCGTGGCCAATCCGCTCGGAGAGGACTTCGACTACGCCGAGGCGTTCAACTCCCTCGACCTCCCGGCGGTCAAGCGGGACATCGCCGAGGTCCTGACGACCTCGCAGGACTGGTGGCCCGCCGACTTCGGCAACTACGGCCCGTTCATGGTCCGGATGGCCTGGCACAGCGCCGGCACCTACCGCATCAGCGACGGCCGGGGCGGCGCCGGTGCCGGACAGCAGCGCTTCGCCCCGCTCAACAGCTGGCCGGACAACGCCAGCTTGGACAAGGCGCGCCGCCTGCTCTGGCCGGTCAAGAAGAAGTACGGAAAGAGCCTGTCCTGGGCCGACCTCCTCATCCTGACCGGCAACGTCGCCCTGGAGACGATGGGCTTCAAGACCTTCGGCTTCGGCGGCGGACGCGCCGACGTGTGGGAGCCCGACGAGGACGTCTACTGGGGCCCCGAGACCACCTGGCTGGGCGACGAGCGCTACACCGGCGACCGCGAGCTGGAGAACCCCCTCGGCGCCGTCCAGATGGGCCTCATCTACGTCAACCCCGAGGGCCCCAACGGCACCCCGGACCCGATCGCCGCCGCCCGCGACATCCGCGAGACCTTCCGCCGCATGGCGATGAACGACGAGGAGACCGTCGCGCTCATCGCCGGCGGCCACACCTTCGGCAAGACCCACGGAGCCGGACCCGCCGACGCGGTCGGCGCCGACCCCGAGGGCGCTCCGATGGAGCAGATGGGCCTCGGCTGGAAGAGCTCGCACGGAAGCGGAGTGGGCCCCGACGCCATCACCAGTGGTCTGGAGGGCATCTGGACGAACACCCCGACGACCTGGGACAACAGCTTCTTCGACATCCTCTTCGGCTATGAGTGGGAGCTGTTCAAGAGCCCCGCGGGCGCCCACCAGTGGCGGCCGAAGAACGGTGCCGGGGCCGGCACGGTCCCCGACGCGTTCGACCCGGCGAAGACCCACGCCCCGACGATGCTCACGACCGACCTCTCGCTCCGTTTCGACCCGGCCTACGAGCAGATCTCGCGGCGCTTCCACGAGAACCCGGAGCAGTTCGCCGACGCCTTCGCCCGCGCCTGGTTCAAGCTGACCCACCGCGACATGGGCCCGGTCGTGCGCTACCTCGGTCCGGAGGTCCCGAGCGAGGTGCTGATCTGGCAGGACCCGCTGCCCGCCCGCACGTACGACCTCATCGACGCGACGGACATCGCCTCCCTCAAGGAGCGGGTCCTCGCCTCCGGTCTGTCGGTGGCCGACCTGGTCTCCACGGCCTGGGCGTCCGCCTCCTCCTTCCGGGGCAGCGACAAGCGCGGCGGCGCCAACGGAGCCCGCATCCGCCTGGAACCGCAGTCCGGCTGGGAGGTCAACGAGCCGGAGCGCCTCGCCCCGGTCCTGCGCACCCTCGAAGGCATCCAGGAAGCCTTCAACTCCGGCCGCACCGACGGCAAGCAGGTCTCCTTCGCCGACCTCGTCGTCATCGCCGGCGCCGCGGGCGTCGAGAAGGCCGCCAAGGACGCCGGGCACACCATCGAGGTGCCGGTCACCCCGGGCCGCGTCGACGCCACGCAGGACCAGACCGACGTGGAGTCCTTCGTCGAACTGGAGCCGTCCGCCGACGGGTTCCGCAACTACCTCGGCAAGGGCAACCGGCTCCCCGCCGAATACCTGCTGCTCGACCGGGCCAACCTGCTCAACCTCAGCGCCCCCGAACTGACCGTCCTCGTCGGTGGTCTGCGCGTCCTCGGCGCCACCTACCAGCAGTCCTCGCAGGGCGTTCTCACCGAGACCCCCGGTCTCCTGACGAACGACTTCTTCGTCAACCTGCTCGACCTGGGCACGACCTGGTCGGCGACCTCGGACGACGCGAGCACCTTCGAGGGCCGCGACGCCACGGGCGCGGTCAAGTGGACCGGCAGCCGCGCCGACCTGGTCTTCGGCTCCAACTCCGAGCTGCGCGCGGTCGCCGAGGTCTACGCCTCGGACGACGCCGAGGAGAAGTTCGTCAAGGACTTCGTCGCCGCCTGGGACAAGGTGATGAACCTGGACCGCTTCGACCTGGCCTGAGCACCCCGCCCCGGAGGGCCGGCTCCCGCGAGGGAGCCGGCCCTCCGTCCGTCCGGGCGATACCCGCCGTGCGAGCGTCACGTGCCGTACGAGTGGTACGTGCCGTGGGGGCCCCGCACGGGGGCGCGGCGGTCCGGCGGCGGTGACACGGCGCCCGCCGTCACGCCCCTGTCCGCCCTCCGGCGTTGCGGCGCGAGGGCGACCACAGGGCCTCAGGGCCTGTCCGACCATTCCCGTCCGCCGGGCGGACGACGGGGACGGTCGGACAGGCCCTAGGCTGCGAACGAACCGTCACCGGACCTCGACGGCCCCCACCCGATCCAGGAGCGCTCACCATGCCCGGCCCCGCCCCGATGTTCCCCTACCCCGACGCCCACGGGCCGGACGAGACCCCCGCGCCGCACCCCGCGCTGGCCCCCGTCGCCGGACTGCTGGGAACCTGGACCGGACACGGCAGCGGCGGCTATCCGACCCTCGCCGAGGACTTCCGCTACGCCCAGGTGGTCACCTTCAGCCACGACGGCCGGCCGTTCCTGCACTACGAGGCGCGCGCCTGGATCCTGGACGCCGAGGGGCAGCCGCTGCGGCCCGCCGCCCGGGAGAGCGGCTGGTGGCGCATGCGGCCGGAGGGCGATGTGGAGGCCCTGATCACCCAGCCCACGGGCATCGCCGAGCTGATGACGGGCCGCGCGGCGGACGGCACCGTCGACCTCGCCACCCACCAGGTCGCGCTCAGCCCCACCGCCAAGGACGTCGAGGCCACCCGCCGCCGCTACACCGTGACCGACGACGGAACGCTGGACTTCGTCCACGACCTCGCGGCCATGGGCCGTCCGCTCCAGCACCACCTCTCGGCGCGGCTGCACCGCGCCACCCACGGCTGAGCGCGCTCAGCGCAGCGCCTGCGGCAACTCCTCCCGGTACACCACCCCCAGGCGCTGCGTGGCCCGGGTCAGCGCCACGTACAGATCGTTCGCCCCGAACAACGCGGGCTCCACGACCAGCACATGGTCGAATTCGAGCCCCTTGGCCTGCCGCGGACCGAGCAGCACCACCGGACGGGTCAGGTCGGGCTCCGCACCGGCCGTCACCCCGTCGAGCCGGGCCGCGATCTCGGCGTGGAGCGCCGGCGGCGCGATCACACCGAGACGCCCCTCGGCCGGCGTCAGCTCCGCGACCGCGCGGGCCACACCTCCCGCGAGGTCCTGGCCGGTCTCCCGCAGCCACGGTGCCTCGCCCGTGGACCGCACCGAGGCGGGCGGTTCGAAGGACGGGTCCTGGGCGCGCCGCACCCGCGCCGCCAGCTCCATGATCTCGGCGGGCGTACGGTAGTTGACCTTGAGCGAGACATGCTCGAAGCGGTCGCCCACGTACGGCTCCAGGATCTCCTTCCACGCCCCGACCCCCGCTTCCTCCGAGGTCTGCGCGGGGTCGCCGACCAGGGTCATGGAACGGCTCGGCGCGCGCCGCATCAGCAGCCGCCAGGCCATCGGGGACAGCTCCTGCGCCTCGTCGACGATGATGTGCCCGAACGCCCAGGTGCGGTCGGCCGCGGCGCGCTCGGCCGCGCTGCGGTGGTCGGCCTCCTCCTGCCGCTCCGCCATCCGCTCGGCGTCGATGATGTCGTGGGCGGCCAGCAGCTCGGACTCCTCGTCCTCGAACTCGAAGGACTCCGAACCCCGCGACAGCTCCAGCACCCCCTGCGCGTAGGCGATGCGCTCCTGCCGCTCGGCCTCGGCGGCGGCGCGCTCGGCACTGTCGTCGACACCCAGAAGCTCCGCCACCTCGTCCAGCAGCGGCACATCGGCCGGGGTCCAGCCACCCTCGCCCGGTGCGCGCCGGATCGCGTCGGCGTCCGCGTCCGGGACGAACAGGGGGTCGGCCAGATAGCCGGCCAGGAACCCCTGAGGGGTGAGCGGCGGCCACAGCGCATCGATGGCCTCGTGCACCGCCTCGCTGACCGCGACCGCCTTGCCGAGCTGGGCGATGTCGTCCGGACCGAGGAAGTTGGGGCCGCCGTACGGGTCCGCCCCGATGCGCTCGGTCAGCTGCTCGGTCAGCGCGTCGATGATGCGGAACGCGAAGTGCGGACGGGCCAGGTTGTGGGGAAGGCGGGTGTCCCGGGCGGCCTGCCGGGCCTCGTAGGCGATCTCCCAGTCGAGGATCAGATCGCCGTCGTCGTGGGCCACGATCAGGGGCGCGCCCGGCTCGGGCAGGGTCTGCCGGTCGCGCACGGCCAGGGCCAGCGCCTCCGCCATCGCCGCCCCGCCCTTCACGGCGGCGGCCCGGGGCGTGTCCGTGCCCTCGGCCCGCACCCCCGGGAACAGCTCGGCCTGCGTGGCGAGCAGCACCCCGGTCTCGCCCAGGGCGGGCAGCACCTCGCCGATGTAGCTGAGGAACGCGGGGTTGGGGCCGACGATCAGTACGGCCCGCTTGGCCAGCAGTTCTCGGTGTTCGTAGAGAAGGAAGGCCGCCCGGTGCAGGGCCACCGCCGTCTTTCCGGTGCCGGGGCCGCCCTCGACGACCATGACCCCCTGGTGCGGCGCGCGGATGATGCGGTCCTGCTCGGCCTGGATGGTCCGCACGATGTCGCCCATGCGGCCGGTGCGCGCGGAGTTCACGGCGGCGAGCAGTACCGCGTCCCCGCTGGGGTCCTCGAACCCGGTGCGCCGGGTGTCGGCGACATCCAGGATCTCGTCGTGGAGTTCGGTGACGGTGCGCCCCTCGGTGGTCAGATGCCGGCGTCTGCGCAGACCCATCGGAGTGTGGCCGGTGGCGAGGTAGAAAGGCCGGGCCACCGGTGCCCGCCAGTCGATGAGCAGCGGAGTGTGCGCGTCGTCGTCCTCGCGAATTCCGATACGGCCGATATGGTGCGCGGCGCCGTCGGTGAGATCGATCCGGCCGAAGCAGAGAGAACCGTCCACCGCGTTCAGCGCGGCCAGCAGCCCCGACCGCTCGGCGAGCTGCACATCGCGTTCCAGTCGGGCCTGGAGCCCGTTCCCGACCGGCGTCAGGGCGTCCTCCACCTGCTGCGCGGCGGCGCCGCGCAGCACGTCGACCCGGTCGTAGAGCCGGTCGATGAATTGCTGTTCCTTCTGCAATTCGGCACTTTCCCGAGTTGACAAAACTACTCCCTGACAGATATGGTGTTTCTTGTCAGGCCCCCTTGAGGGGCCTTTTTCTGTGGGCACACAGAAACACTCAATATACGCCCCGAAAACCCGGGTCCGCAATTGCCGCCGACGGTTCACACGTCGGCCAGAACCTCCTGGAGTCGGGCCGCGTAGGCGCGCGGATGCGTGGTGTTCCCGTTGTGTCCGCCGGGGAAGGGCACGGGGTCGTGGCCGAGCAGCTCCCCGAGGTGCCGGGCGCACTGCCCGACGAAGACCGAGGGGGCCGTGGTGCTTCCCCGCGCGGCGATGATCCGCACGGGCGAGCCGCGCAGAGCGTCCGCGGCGAGTTCGGCGCCGATGACGGCCGTGAAGTCCTGACCGATGAAGAAGTCGAAGTTCGCCAGCCGCCGCGGTGTGAGGGGCATGGGGGTGAGATTCGGCTCGGTGTCCTGGTGTGCCGGATCGATGCCGAGCACCGCGGCTATCGCCGGGAAGGCCGCCTTCAATCCGCCTTCGCGGTAGACGGTCTGCAGACGCGTCAGCTCGGCCACGTGCTGTGCGCGCCGTCGCGGGGGCAGCAGGGACGGGGTGACGGGGTCGTGCGCCACGAGCGCGCGGAGCTGCCCGGGGTGGCGGGCCGCGAGGTGCAGTCCGATGGCGGCGCCCATGCTGCAGCCGAGCATCAGCGCGGGCTCGTCGGTCAGCTCACCGAGGAGCCGGTGCACGTCGTCGGTGTGCTGTTCCATGGTCACGCCCCGCTCGGGACGGACGAGCGGGCTGCGGGAGAGGCCGCGGCGGTCGTACGTGACCACGCGGTAGCGGTCCACGAGGCGGTCCACCAGATCCGTGCTGCGGTCGGCGTCGCCCTCACCGCTCTGGGAGATGAGCAGCAGCGGGCCGGAGCCCCGGACCTCGTAGTGGAGCGTGGCGCCGTCGGTGGGGAGCAGCATGAGTGCCTCCGGGCAGGGGTGGGGACGGGGAGCGGCGGGTGCCGTTCCGTGCTCCGTAATCTAGTCCATCTATTTCGATACATCAAGAGTGATGCATCATTATCGATGCGTCGATCCGCGCGTTCGACGGTGGGGATGTATCGGTTCGGATGCATCGGGAGTGATGGAAGCTGGGTAGCATGCGGGCCATGACGTCCTCCGAGATGACCCCCGTCGAGTTGTTCCTCCTCGGGCGGACCCTGATGAAGATCGGGGAGGAGTCCCTTCCCGGGCCGGCCGCGGGCGCCGACGCGCACCGCACCGGCACCCGTGCCTCGCTCGTCGTGCTCAGTGATCTGCTGGGCCATCCGGACACGTCCGTGAGTGCGATCGCGCGGCGCACGGGGCTGCCGCAGAGTCAGGTGTCGGGGGCCGTGGCCCGGTTGAAGGAGGCGGGCTCCGTCGAGACCGCACCCGATCCCGCCGACGGCAGGCGGCAGTTGATCCGCAGGGCCCCCGAGGTGTCCGAGCGGGTGGCGGAGGTGCGGCGGTCCCGGATCGACGACGCGCTCGGCCGCGCCCTCGGCACGGACGACGCCGAGCGGTTGCGCGAGGTCGCCGACGCGCTCGATGTGCTCGCCCGGTATCTGACGCCGGAGGCCGTGGGGCGTCTGCGGCCCTGACCTCCGCGAGCGCGCGCGGGCGGGGCGCCGGAAGAATAAGGTCTCGACAGGCGTCGCGCGGGCCTCGTATGATCTTCGGACGACATCGCGTGTCGGTCACCGACTGGGTGAGGCATGGAGGTGTCCGGGAGATGCCCTCGGAGGCATTCCACCGTGTCTGTAGAGTTCAATCACACCATCGTTCACGCCCGGTCCAACCGGGATTCCGCCGAATTCCTGGCGCACCTGCTCGATCTGGAGATCGGTCAGGAATGGGGACCCTTCATTCCGGTCTCGCTCACCAACGGCGTCACGCTCGACTTCGCCACCATTCCGGCCGCGTCCATCACCCCGCAGCACTACTGCTTCCTGATCGACGACGCCGCGTTCGACGCGGCGTTCCGACGCATCGAGGACGCGGGAGTCGCGTACTACGCGGACCCGCATCTGAAGCAGCCCGGCGAGATCAATCACGAGCACGGCGGACGCGGGCTGTATTTCATGGATCCCGCCGGTCACGGCATGGAGATCATCACGCGGCCCTACGGCTTCGCGGAGACGGCGCCCGACGCGTCCTGACGTCCGACGCCCCACGCCCCGAGCGGGGGTGAGTCCGTCCTTTCCTGATGTCCGGTCAGCCATGCCCGGACCCGGTTCGCCACCGGGTCCGGGCGGTTTCCGTACCCCGCTGTGTCCTCTCACCTAGTCAAGGAGTTGAATACTCACATCCTTGGGTGTGATGCGGCGGGACAGGAAGGCGGCCCGATGCCGAACGGCACGTATCTGCGGTATGTCGCCCTGGGCGACAGTCAGACCGAAGGGCTCGGCGACGGCGACGACACCGTCGGGCTCCGTGGCTGGGCCGACCGCCTCGCCGAACACCTCGCTGCCGCCGGGCCGGGCGTGCGGTACGCCAACCTCGCGGTACGGGGCAAGACCGCCGCCCAGGTCCGCGCCGAACAACTGGAACCCGCGCTGGCGCTCCGCCCCGATCTGGCCACCGTCGTCGCCGGCGTCAACGACGTGCTCCGGCCGCGGTTCGATGCCGTGGCGACGGCCGGGCACCTGGAGGAGATGTTTGCCGCGCTCACGGCAGCCGGTGCGCGCGTGGTGACGCTGACCTTTCCCGATGTGGCCGAGATCGCACCCCTCGCCCGGCCCGTCAGGAACCGGGTGAGGGAGCTGAACACCGGCATCCGGGAGGCGGCTGCCCGGTACGGGGTCGCGATCGCGGAGACCGGCCTCGCCGACGTCGCCACCGACCCGCGCCTGTGGAGCGCGGACCGGCTGCACGCCGCACCGCTCGGTCACGCGCGGATCGCCGCTGCCGTCGCCGAGGCCGTCGGCCTGCCCGGCAGCGACGCCAGTTGGACGACGCCGCTCCCGCCGCTCGCCCGCCGCACCGGATGGCAGACCGCGACCGCCGAGCTGCGCTGGGCGGCGGGGTTCCTCGGCCCCTGGCTCGGGCGCCGGATCCGGGGGCGTTCGTCCGGCGAGGGGCGCACCGCCAAACGGCCTCAACTCCGGCCCGTGACCGTCGAGTTCTGACGGCGGACCAGTCCGTCGGGATGTCCGGGCGCGCCGGCGGCGCCCCGCGTTCCGCACCCTCCAGGAACCTCTCCATCCGTTCTGCTCCGGCCCCGTTGTCAGTGGTCGCACGTAGGTTCAGTGGTGTCCCGCCGATCCGGCGTGGACACCCCCTCGGTGCATAGGAGATGGCGCGTTGTCGGACTGGGAGAGGTCGAGCACGGCACGGGTGGCGGCGCCCGCGCGGCCACGGAAACTGTCCAAGGTCCCGTTCGTGGAGCTGGCCGACGGGCGGTTGCAGGGCGTGGTGTCGAGCGGCTCGGACATCGGACGCGTCTACGTCTCGTCGGTAGCGGCCGGCACCTACGTCTTCGCGTGCAGCACCAACAACAACCGGCCCTGCGGCGGTGCTCGGGGCTCGTTCTGCAATCACATCCGGGCCCTCGTCAGCGAGGCCGTGCTCCAGTACGGAGCGGCGCGCGTCGCCCGTTATCTGAAGGCCGAGGACGGGAACGGGGAACCGACCGCGCACGGTGTCGCGGCGCACATGAGCGCCGCCCGGCCCGCCCAGGGCGACAGCAAGGACGCGGCACCCGTCTTCAGTAGGTTCCTGCGCCACCTCGCCTATCTGGAACTGGCCCCGAGCACCGACCCGTTGCCGGAGATGCACTGGTTCCCGCCGACCCGGGCGGTGGCCTGATGCGTACGGATCTCCTGCTCGCACCCGTCCCCGGACTCGACGAGGCGATGGAGGCCGTCGACGGCTTCGACGACGCGCTCGTCTCCGGGGTGCTCCGCCCCCGCCCGGACCAGACCGCCCGACTCACCGCGTTCGCCGGGGCCCTCGCCGGCACCCCGCTCGCCACGTCGGCCGCCGAGGCCGCCGCCCGCACCGCGGAGGGATCCTCGGGCGAGGACGACTACCTCGCCCTCGCGGGAGCCCGCACCGCCCTGCTCGGCTCGGTCCACGACGCGCTGACCGAGCGCATCGCGGAAGCGACGGGACGGGGACGCGCGCAGTCCACGCCCCCGTCCGTGGCCGGGACGCCCCCGCCGGCCCCTCTGCTCCTCGCCGCCCGTTCCTGGCTGGCCGACCTGGCCCGGGCCGGATGGACGGGCCTCGACCACGACACGATCGCCGCCTCGGCCCCGGTCGTCTCCGCGATGCTCCCCGACCCCTCGCTGCGCCGACTCGCGACCCTGCTCGACGGCTTCGCCGCCGAACTCGCCGCCTCGGGCCCGGGAACGGCGGTCGACCGGGTGCCCGCCCGTCGCTGGGCGGACCTCTGGGCCCGCGCGATGCTGCTGACCGTGCCCGGCGCGGCCACCACCCCCGCGACGGAGACGGCGACCGGGCGGCTGCTGCCCCTCGGCGTCGACCTGCACGAACACCCCACGGCCGTCCAGGCCCAGGTCCACGCCGTGCTCGAACCGGCCGACGGTTCCGCGCCCCGGCTGGTCCGCGCCGGGGCGTCCGCCCCGAAGCCGGACACGGTCGTCGGCGCCGGGCTCTGGCAACTGCTCCGCCCGCGCATGTCCCTGCTGGCGGCCCTCGGTGACGGCCTGTCGATGGACCTCGACGCCATGCCCGTCACCGCCGAGGGCGATCTGATCTGGAGCGACGCGCAGGCCCGCACCGGACAGCCCGCCGACCCGTTCGCCACCGCCAGGGTCGTGCTGCCCACCGCCACCGACGCGTACACCGCGCCGCTGGACCGCCACCCGGTGCGCATCGCCGTCCCCGTGTTCCTGGAGGGATACACCGCGCACCAGGAGGACGGTGCCCTCGCCTTCACGGTCGCGGGGCAGCCGCTGGCCGTCGACACCGACCGCGTCCCGGCCGCCGGTCCGCTCACGCCCGAGGCCGTCGCCGCGTCCGGCGCCTGCATCGCCCTGCTCCGCTGGGACGCGGGTGCCTACCTCCTCCAGCCACTGGCCGTCGAGGCCACCGTGCGGAAGAAGGCCGTCGTGCTGCACGGCGGCGCCTGGGCCGGCGGGACGACGGACAAGGCCGGTGTCAAGGCGGAGAAGGCCGCCACCGACGCCGTCGCGGTCCTCCGCGAGCGCGCGGGAAGGCTGCTGCGGAAATGACCGATCCCCGCACCGCCGCCCCCGTCGCCGCCACCCCCGTACTCCCGGCACAGACCGCCGGAACCGCACCGGCCACCCCCTTCGACCCGGCGCTCGCCCCGCGCACCCCCGAGGCCGACCCGCACGAGAACCGCCGCCAGGTGCTGTACTGGCGGCTGCTCGCCCGGCTCTTCGACCCCGAGGAGCAGGCCGGCCTGGAGTCCGCCGGTCTCGACATCCTCGAGGACCTCGGACTGCCCGCCGCCCTGCTGGACCCGCAGGCATCCGTCGACTCCGTCGTGCAGCGCCATCCGGAGCTGGCCGGCGAGTTCGACGGCCTGATGACCCCGGACCCCGAGGACACCCGCGACCGGGCCGCCGAGGTGCGCCGCGCCGCACTCGTCTCCAAGGTCCTCCTCAACGTCTTCTCCACCGGCTCCGGCGCGGTCTCGGCCGAACAACTGGCCCGCTGGCAGTCGGACGCGGGCTGGCTGGAGCGCGCCCTCGGCCATGAACCCGGCGATCTGCGCGGCGGCCGGACCGGGGGCAGCGGACGGACCGGCGCGGCACCGGGCACGGGCCCCGAACTCGGCTCCCTGGAAGCCGGCCTGGTCCGCCGCATGCGGCTGCGCGAAGTGCTCGGCGATCCCGTGCTCGCCGCTCGGCTGACCCCCAGCATGTCGCTCGTCGAGCAGTTGCTGCGCGACAAGAGCAACCTCTCCGGCATCGCCCTGGCCAATGCCAAAGCCCTGATCCGCCGCTTCGTCGACGAGGTCGCCGAGGTCCTGCGGACCCAGGTAGCGAAGTCCACGGTGGGCGAGCTGGACCGCTCCGTGCCGCCCAAGCGGGTGTTCCGCAACCTCGACCTCGACCGCACCATCTGGAAGAACCTGACCAACTGGAGCCCGGAGGAGGAGCGGCTCTACGTCGACCGCCTCTACTACCGGCACACCGTCCGCAGAACGACACCCCAGCGGCTGATCGTCGTGGTGGACCAGTCCGGCTCCATGGTCGACTCGATGGTCAACTGCACCATCCTCGCCTCCGTCTTCGCCGGACTGCCCAAGGTGGACGTCCACCTGATCGCGTACGACACCCAGGCGCTCGACCTGACCCCCTGGGTGCACGACCCCTTCGAGACCCTGCTGCGCACGCAACTCGGCGGGGGCAACGACGGGCCCGTCGCCATGGCGATGGCCCGTCCGAAGATCACGGACCCGCAGGACACGGTGATGGTCTGGATCTCCGACTTCTACGAATTCGACCGCTCCCAGCCGCTCTTCGAGGGCATCGAGGCCGTGCACCGCTCGGGCGTGAAGTTCATTCCGGTCGGATCCGTCACCAGCTCCGGCCGTCAGCAGGTCAACCCCTGGTTCCGCGAGCGGTTCAAGGCGCTCGGCACCCCGGTCGTCTCCGGACACATCAGCAAGCTCGTCCACGAGCTCAAGACCTTCCTCGCCTAGAAAGGCCCCTCCATGTCCGACCTGTTGCGCGCCCCCGCCGAGATCAAGTACGCCGAGGAGCTGGCCTGGCTCGAATCCGTCGACCACCACCCCAAGCCGTTCTCCTGGCGGCTCTCCCCGAAGATGGTCCGCCTGTTCATCCTGGGCTCCGAGCGCTCCGACGGCCTGGACCGGGAGATCACCCAGAAGTGGTACGGCGACCGCAGCTTCGTCGAGCGCTCCATCGTCACCCTGGCCTCCGACCGGGGACTGCTGCTCATCGGTGACCCCGGCACGGGCAAGAGCTGGCTGGCCGAGCTGCTCTCGGCCGCCATCTGCCGCAACTCCACCCTGGTGGTGCAGGGCACGGCCGGCACCACCGAGGACCACATCAAGTACTCGTGGAACGTCTCCATGGTCATCGCCAAGGGACAGTCCCGCGAGTCCATGATCCCCTCACCGATCATGACGGCGATGGAGACCGGGGCGATCGGACGCTTCGAGGAGCTGACCCGCTCCACCAGCGACGTCCAGGACGCGCTGATCTCGATCCTCTCCGAGAAGTACATCTCTGTCCCCGAACTGGACAGCGACAACATCGTCTTCGCCAAGCCCGGTTTCTCCGTCATCGCCACCGCCAACAGCCGCGACCGGGGCGTCAACGACCTCTCGTCCGCGCTCAAGCGCCGCTTCAACTTCGTACGGATCCCGGTCGTCACCAACAAGAAGAGCGAGGCGGAGATCGTCCGTTTCCGCACCGAGGAACTGCTGCGCCGGCACAGCATCGAGCTGGACGTGCCGCCCACGCTCCTGGACGTCCTGCTGCGGAGCTTCGCCGATCTGCGGGCCTCGGCCGCGGCGGCCGCGAGCGACGACGAGAAGCTGGAGTCCTCCCTCTCCACCGCCGAGCAGATCGGCGTCCTGGAGGACGCGATCCTGCACGGCGACTTCTTCGGCGAACGCGATCTCACCGCCCGCACCCTCGCCTCCTCGCTCGTCGGCTCGCTGGCCCGGCGCGACCCCGAGGACCTGGCCATCCTCAACAAGTACCTGCACGGGGTGGTCGAGCCGCGCAGCAAGGAGGAGGGCGGCTCCTGGCCCGAGTTCCTGGAGGGCGGCCGCGACGCGATCGCCACGCTCTCGTGACCGGCCCCGACCGGCCCGGTTTCGAGGCGCTGCGCACCCAGTTGCAGGGGGCCGCCGCCACCTTCGCGGACGGGCCCGACGCCCTGGAGAGCATCCTCCTCGGCATCGTCGACGACGTGGACCGCGCCGTGCGCGAGCCGCTGGAGATCTTCCCGGTCTGCCACCACTCGCCCGCCTCCGCGCTCGCCATGGCCCGCCGGCTGCGCGAGAAACAGCCCAAGGTGATCTACCTGGAGCTGTGCGAGGACATGGCACCGCTCCTGCCCGAACTGCGCAACTGCACCCTGCCCGTGGCCGTCCAGGCGTTCGCGGCCGAGATCGACGGTTTCCCCGCCGACTGGGCACCGCTGTCGGTGGTCGCCCCCCTGACGGAGGCATCCGCCGAGTACCAGGCCATCGCCTACGCGCTGGACACCCCCGGCGTCGAGCTGGTCCTGGTCGACCGCTCCTCGGACCACGTCTACCAGTGGGACGCGCCGGGCGAGCACACCGGCGACACCACCCCGCCCTCCGACGAGCCCCCGGCGGCCGGGGCGGGGGAGGCCACGGCCGAGGAGGCGGCGCTGCACGGCGACGCCGTCGGCGTGGAGATCGGCGATCTGCGCCCCCGTTTCGCCGAACTGGAGGAGCACCTGCTGCGCCACGGCAAGGTGCGGCACTGGTCGGAGTGGTGGCACCAGTACGTGGAGCTGCCGCTCGGCGACGGCGACGATGACACCTACCGCCAGGTCATGCTGCTGATCGGCAGTCTGTTCCGGCACCTGGCCCCCGGCGACCCGCACCGGGTGCGCGTCGACGAGGACCGCGAACGCCACATGTGGAAGCGGATGCGGGACCACCTGGCGGCGACCGGGACCGACCCCGCCGACTGCCTCTACGTCTGCGGCGCCTTCCACGCGGCCAGCCGCGTCCCGGAGTTCGGCCTCCACGGCACCGACACCTTCGAGATCGGCCCGCGCACCGCCACCACCTGGCAGCACGGCCTGATCCCGTCCAGCCACGCGGCCATCGAGAGGCAGTTCGGCCTCGCCCCCGGCTCCGTGTCGATCGCCGCGTCCCTCTGGGCGAAGAACGTCAAGCGCACCCGGGTGAAGCCCTACCGCCTCGCCGGCCAGGCGGGCGCGAAGTCCGCGAGGGCCGCGAAGGCGACCGCCCTCCCGGCCCCGGAACCGGAGGCGCCCGCCACCGACCGGCTCTCCGGCTTCCTCGCCCAGGCACCCGTCCCGGACCGGCTGGACGAGGCCGAACTCCTCGGCTGGTGCGTGGAGATCGTGCGCGCCGCCCGGCGCAACGGCTATCTCGCCTCCACGGCCGACGCCATCGCGGTGTTCGAGACGTCGATCCTGCTGGCCGGGATGCGCGACCGGGCCCGGCCGACGCCGTACGACTTCCAGGACGCGGCCGTCACCTGCATCGAGAAGGACACCGTGCCCGGCCGGCGCGATGTGCGCCGCCTCGTGGAGATCATGATGGGCGGCGACCGGATCGGCCGGGTCGGCTACGACGCCCTGCCGCCGCTCGCCCGCGACGTCCACGACCGGCTGGCCGTCCTCGGACTCCGCCTCGAACAGCGCGGGGTGCGCCGGGCGCTCCTGGACCTCGCCTCCCGGCCGGAGCTGGAGCCGTGCTCCGACGTCCTGTGGATGCTGCGCCGGCTGATGCCGCCGGCCGCCGTCCGGCCCATCATGGGCGAAAGGAGCCTGGGGGAGCGCTCGATCCAGGAGTCCTGGGACCTCGCCCTCGGCACCCATCAGCGGGCGCTGATCGAGCTGGGCTACGAGGGCGTCAGCATCGAGCAGGTCCTGGAACAGCGGCTGCGCCGCACCGCGTACGCGCCACAGGCCACGACGGCCACCGTCCTGGAGGCCGTCGAGGACGCGATGCTGTACCTGCGCAGCCGGCGGCTCGCCGACGAGCTGGGCACCCGTGCCCTGGAGGTGCTGGCCGCCGAGCGCACGGTCGACGGGGCACCGGACGTCCTGCGCCGGATCCGCCGGCTGCTGGCCCACTACCGGACCAACGAGCCCGCCCTGCCCGCGTGGATCGAAGCCTTCGTCAAGACCGGCTACGCGCACTACTGCACCCTGCTGCCCACCGCGTGCGCCGACGAGGACGCCACCGTGGGACAGGTCGCGGCCATGCTCGGCTTCCTGTTCAGCATGGAGAACCTGGCGCTCTCGCTGGGCTGCGACCGGGCCCAGCTCCGTCTGGCGCTGGCCCAGTCGCACCCGAAGGACCCGGCGAGAACGGCCCTGCTGTGGGCGGCGCAGGTCCAGCTCGGCCACCTCTCCCGCACCGAGCTGCGGGCCCGGCTCGCCGAGCTGCTGGACAACCCCCTGGTCGTGCCGGCCTACCCGCGCTACCTGAGCGGTCTGGTCCACGCCCTGGATCCGGTGCCCGCGCTCGGCGACCTCGTCGTGGAGGCGGTGTCCCAGGCATTCGGCCGGCTGCCCGACCCCGTGCTCCTGCCCTGGCTCCCGACCCTGATCACCACCCTCCGGGCGGGCGGCGCCGACCTCGCCCCGCTCCTCATCCGCGAAGCCGGACGCACCTTCCCGGGCCGGCTGGCGGAGCTGGACGGCTGGATACCGCCGTGGCGCGCCCAGCCGGAGACCGCGCCGCCGCCCGGCGCGGCGGGAGCGGCGACCGGTTCCGTCCTGCTCCGGGCCCACCGGGAGACGTGCGGCGCGGTCGCGGCGCTGCTCGGCTGCGACGAGCCCTGGGGAGTCGCCGGTGCCGCACCGGCCGGCGCGGCACTCATCGGCCGCTACCCGGACACCGCCTCGGCCGTGGGGGCGCTGCTGGCGGGCTGAGCGCCGGGGAACGGGGCCGGGGGAGGGGAGAGGGAGGGGCCGGGGCGGTCCGGCGGGCGTGCGACCGACCACGGCTGGAACCGCCTCGCCGGCCCCGGTCCCACCAGCCCGGACCGGGGCCTGCCGGGGCGGCGCACCCCGGGGTGCCCGGAAGCACGCGAGCGATGAGCCCGAATCGCGCCGAACGTCACGATCCCCCGCCGAACACCCCGATCACCCTCTGATGGCCCCGATGGCCCCGATCACCCCCCCGATCCCCCCGATGGTCAATCGGTGCGCTCCGGGTCCGTGTTCGCCGCTTCGCGCGCTCGATCGAGTGCTCAAATCGCCCATATCGGACCGAGTGGGCAGCGTCACGTTTGCCGGCCCGGACGCAAGATCGTCGCGTCCGGTTCCCTGGCGCGCCAAGAAAATTGACCTCGGTTCATGTGGCCCGTGACACATATTTCCGTTCATTGATCTTGGAATTCGATAATGATCAGGAATTCCGGGCTTGTTCGGTTCGGACTTTCTCGCCTACGGTCTCGGTCCACCGGATGGAACGCCGAATCCTGCCGCCGTCCGGGAACCCGACCACATACGTACGGCAGGAGCGGGGGACCCAGGTTTGCCGCCGGTCCGGGAATTCCGGAGCGGCTAGGGGTGAAGTCGCCTTGTGCGACCGGACATCTCCAGTCCGAACCCGACAGCTCACCTCGCAGGCGACGGAGAGGAACAGCGCCATGCCCATCGTGGGTAAGCACCGTCGTGCCCAGTCCACCGCCCTGACCCGCGGCTTCATCGCCGTGAGCACGGGTGGAGTCGTTCTCGCACTGCCCCTGATCGCTGCCGGATCGGCCTCCGCCGCCCCCGCCAAGACCGTCGTCGCCGAAAAGGCCGCGGCCCCGACCTCCTTCGCCGGCAAGGTAATTGCCGAGCGCGAGGCCACGCCCACGACCTATTCCGTGGTCTCCGGCGATTCGCTTTACAAGATCGCTCAGGGACATTCCCTCAGCGGTGGCTGGGAGCGTCTGTACAAGGACAACCGGAGTGCCGTCGGCGCCAACCCCGACCTCATCCACCCCGGTCTGAAGCTCGTCATCGGCGCCACCTCCCAGGCCGTCGCTCCGAAGGCCGCGACCGGCGCCGAATTCAAGGTCGAGAAGGCCGAGAAGCCGGTGGAGAAGAAGGCCGAGGCCACGGCCGACCGCGTCGAGAGCACCGACCGCGCCGACCGCTCCGAGCGCCCGACGGCCGCGCCCGTCGCCGAGGAGACCACCGAGGCCGTGCCCGTCGCGGAGAAGACCGCCACCGCGTACACCGACGACCTCGACGGCTGGATCAAGGAATCGCTCGCCGTCATGGCCGAGCACGGCATCCCCGGCAGCTACGACGGCATCTACCGCAACATCATGCGGGAGTCCACGGGCAACCCCCAGGCCATCAACAACTGGGACTCCAACGCCGTCGCCGGTACCCCGTCCAAGGGCCTGCTCCAGGTGATCCAGCCCACCTTCGACGCGTACCACGTGCCCGGCACCTCGCTGGACATCTACGACCCGGTCGCCAACATCACCGCCGCATGCAACTACGCCGCCGCGACCTACGGCTCGATCGACAACGTCTTCGGCGCCTACTGAGCCACCGGGACACACGTCACCCGCCCGCACAGCCGGGCATGACCAGGGGTGGGCGGGAGCGGGACCCCGGCCAGGCACC
>NZ_JBSFHN010000042.1:0-69068 GCF_053597115.1 Streptomyces sp. NPDC001515 | reverse complement strand
GTGTTCCGCGCGCGCGGGGTGGGGCGCGGGGGCGCGGGGGGCCCCCCGGCGTTGGGGGCTCTGTGCGGGCTCGGGGGGGGCCGCGCCCCCCCGCCCCCCCCCCGCCCCTCTGCACGCGGATGCGGGCGGGACCTACCCGGTCTGGTGGGCCAGCAGGGCCAGCGCGGCCAGCAGCACCACCAACAGGGCGATCAGCATCGCCGGGTTCAGCCCCGCGAACGGGCCCTGCTCCTGCTCCCTCATGCGGGCGAGGCTGGCCCGGCAGACGGGGCAGCGCCCCTCGCTCACGGGCGCCGCGCAGCTCGCGCACACCAGTCGGTCGTAGGTCATGCGCTTTCCTCCTCCCGCGCGGCGGAGCCGCACAAGCCTTCTCTCCGCACAACGCTCACGGAAACGCAACCGTTCCCCCTCCCACTGTGCCAGCTCGCGGGGAATTCGGCTCGGCCCGCCGGATACCTCCCGGTCCGTTCCGCTCCCGGGCCCGCCGGGGCCGCCGCCGATTCACCGTAAATCACCCATCCCGGTACGGGCGCCTGCACGCGTCAGCCCGGTTCGCGTATGGTCACGCACACCTACTCCCGGCCGACCGTGGTGCACCGTGATCCGATTCGACAACGTCTCCAAGACCTACCCGAAGCAGAGCCGTCCCGCTCTCCGGGATGTGTCGCTCGACATCGAGAAGGGCGAGTTCGTCTTCCTGGTGGGCTCCTCCGGCTCCGGCAAGTCCACCTTCATGCGCCTGATCCTCCGCGAGGAGCGGGCCACGACGGGCATGGTCCATGTGCTCGGCAAGGACCTCGCGCGCATGTCCAACTGGAAGGTGCCGCACATGCGCCGCCAGCTGGGCACCGTCTTCCAGGACTTCCGCCTGCTCCCCAACAAGACCGTCGCCCAGAACGTGGCGTTCGCCCAGGAAGTGATCGGCAAGCCGCGCGGCGAGATCCGCAAGGCGGTGCCGCAGGTCCTCGACCTCGTCGGGCTCGGCGGCAAGGAGGACCGGATGCCGGGCGAGCTGTCCGGTGGTGAGCAGCAGCGCGTCGCCATCGCCCGCGCCTTCGTCAACCGGCCGATGCTGCTGATCGCGGACGAGCCCACCGGCAACCTCGACCCGCAGACCTCGGTCGGGATCATGAAGCTGCTGGACCGGATCAACCGGACCGGCACCACCGTGATCATGGCGACCCACGACCAGAACATCGTCGACCAGATGCGCAAGCGCGTCATCGAGCTGGAGAAGGGCCGCCTCGTGCGCGACCAGGCGCGCGGCGTCTACGGCTACCAGCACTGAGCACTGAGCACCGAGCACTGAAAGGACGCCATGCGCGCCCAGTTCGTCCTGTCGGAGATCGGCGTCGGCCTCCGTCGCAACCTCACGATGACCTTCGCCGTCGTCGTCTCCGTCGCCCTCTCGCTCGCCCTGTTCGGCGGCGCGCTGCTCATGCGCGAGCAGGTCAGCACGATGAAGGACTACTGGTACGACAAGGTCAACGTCTCCATCTACCTCTGCGGCAAGGCGGACGCGGATTCGGTGGCGCAGTGCGCCAAGGGCGCCGTCACCAAGCAGCAGAAGGACGAGATCGAGGCCGATCTCAAGAAGATGGACGTCGTCGAGAAGGTCATCTACGAGTCGTCCGACGAGGCGTACAAGCACTACCAGGACGAGTTCGGCGACTCCCCGATGGCGGGCAACATCACGCCCGACCAGATGCCCGAGTCGTTCCGGGTGAAGCTGCACGACCCGACGAAGTACAAGGTCGTCGCCACCGCCTTCGCCGGGCGGGACGGCGTGCAGTCGGTCCAGGACCAGAGAAGCATCCTGGACAACCTCTTCGGACTGATGAACGGCATGAACGTGGCCGCGCTCTTCGTGATGGCGCTGATGCTCGTCATCGCGCTGATGCTGATCGTGAACACCGTCCGGGTGTCCGCGTTCAGCCGGCGCAGGGAGACCGGCATCATGCGACTGGTGGGCGCCTCCGGCTTCTACATCCAGATGCCGTTCATCATGGAGGCCGCGTTCGCCGGTCTCATCGGCGGTGTGCTGGCCTGCGTGATGCTGCTCGCCGGCCGCTACTTCCTCATCGACGGCGGGCTCGCGCTCAAGGACAAGCTCAACCTGATCGACTTCATCGGCTGGGACGCCGTCCTCACCAAGCTCCCGCTGGTCCTGGCGATCGGGCTGCTGATGCCCGCCGTCGCCGCGCTCTTCGCGCTCCGCAAGTACCTCAAGGTGTGAGATGCGCCCCGTGGGGCGCGCGGCCAACCCGCCGTGCGCCCCGCCGCGTTGACCTAGACTCGGCGCCATGCCGGACCCCGAGCACCGTGTCGGGCCCCGCGGCCTGCGCCGCGGGGCGGCCCTGACGTTGGTCTTCGCGAGCGTGCTCGCCACGGGCGCCGCCACCGGTTCGCTGCCGCGCGGCGCGGAGCGGGACACCGAGATCGAGGCGCACTCCGTCGCGGCCACCGCCGACCGCGACACGGTGGCCGACGCCGCAGCCCGGGCCGTCGCCGACGGCAAGTCCGGCACCGAGGCCGCCGAGGAGGCCGTCAGCCGCAGCGGGGACCGCTGGGGCGCGGTGTACGACGAGCGGGAGTACGAGGAGTTCACCCAGGCCCTGGACGGTTCGTACACCGGGGTCGGGCTCGCCGCCCGGCGCACCGCCGACGGTCTGGTCGCCGTCGGCCGGGTCCACCCCGGCGGGCCCGCCGCCCGCGCCGGCATCCGCCCCGGGGACCTGCTGCGCACCGTCGACGGGAGCCGGGTCGACCGCCGCCCCGTCTCCGACGTCGTGGCGCTGCTGCGCGGCGACCGCAGCGAGGCCGCCGCCGGGAGCACCGTGGTGCTGGGCGTCCAGCGCGGCGAGCGGACCCGGACGGTGACGCTGCGGCGGGCCCGGCTCACCACCGAGGCCGTCTCCGTGAAGCCCGTCGGCCCCGGCCGCACCGCCCCCTCGGCCGCCGTCGTGATCGATGTGGACGCCTTCACCAAGGGCTCCGGCGAGGCGGTCCGGCAGGCGGTGCTGAAGGCTCCGGCCGGGGCCGGGGTCCTGCTGGACCTGCGGGGAAACTCCGGTGGTCTGGTCACCGAGGCCGTCACCGCCGCCTCCGCCTTCCTGGACGGCGGCCTCGTCGCCACGTACGACGTGCACGGGGAGCAGCGGGCCCTGTACGCCGAACCGGGCGGCGACACCGGACGCCCCCTCGTGGTGCTCGTCGACGGCGGCACCATGAGCGCGGCCGAACTGCTCACCGGCGCGCTCCAGGACCGGGGCCGGGCGGTCACGGTCGGCTCCCGGACCTTCGGCAAGGGCTCCGTCCAGATGCCGAGCCGGCTCCCGGGCGGTTCGGTGGCCGAGCTGACCGTGGGCCACTACCGCACCCCGGGGGGCCGCAGCGTCGACGGCCGGGGGATCACCCCCGACCTCACCGCCACCACCCGGGCCCAGCAGCGGGCCGAGACGGTATTGAGTGGCCTCGGGGGCGGGTCGTAGTGCGAAAATGGCCGCACTATGGCTAAGGAAAAAGACACCGGGCGCAAGATGATCGCGCAGAACAAGAAGGCGCGGCACGACTACACCATCCTCGACACCTACGAGTGCGGGCTCGTGCTCATGGGTACCGAGGTCAAGTCGCTGCGCATGGGACGCGCCTCGCTCGTGGACGGCTTCGTGCAGATCGACGGCGGTGAGGCGTGGCTGCACAACATCCACGTCCCGGAGTACGTCCAGGGGACGTGGACCAACCACGCCGCCAAGCGCAAGCGCAAGCTGCTGATGCACCGGGCCGAGATCGACAAGCTGGAGTCGAAGGTCCAGGAGACCGGGCACACGATCGTGCCGCTCTCGCTCTACTTCGTGAACGGCCGGGTCAAGGCCGAGATCGCGCTCGCGAAGGGCAAGAAGGAGTACGACAAGCGGCAGACGCTGCGCGAGAAGCAGGACACCCGGGAGACGAACCGGGCGATCGCGGCGGCCCGCCGCCGTCAGCGGAGCGCCTGACCGGACGCCGTCCCCGGGCCGGTGACCGGGGCGGCGGGAATACGCTGGCATCCGTGCGCGTTGGTCACGTACGATGGCATCGCACCCCACGGGGGTGTGCACCACCTTTGAAAAATCAACATGGGGATGATCGGTTTCGACAGCGGATGTCGAAGCAGGGGAAGCGAGTCGAGGAAGCGGCAATGATCTCGTAAACCATATGTCGCAACCAATAATCGCCAATTCCAAGCGCGATTCCTCCGCCTTCGCCCTCGCTGCCTAATTAGCAGCTAGCGAAGACTCTGCGGAGTGTCAGCCCGGGGGTGATCCCGACCCGGATCCTGGCATCATCTAGGGATCTAAACTTCTGAGCCCGGTCACGGGGTTCAGAAGGAAATCAAACAGTGACTGGGCCTGTCGGAGGCTTGTCCGTGTGACCTCCGGGGCCGAGAAAAGCGCAGCGGACTGCACTCGGAGAAGCCCTGGTTCCGCACCGTTGGACGCGGGTTCGATTCCCGCCATCTCCACAATTCCCATGTGAACGAAGACCCCGCTGCCACCGGCAGCGGGGTCTTCGTCGTATCGGGACCCCGACGTACCGGGGCGGATCGGACCGACCGGGACAGACCCCAGCCACGGTTCGAGAACAACTGTGTCACTCATGATGAACAACACCTGTCCGTCGGCTCGGGCCCTCCGCGGGGTGCGCTACATTCGTCGTCCGGGTGCACTGTGCTAGGGGGCGCGTGGGAGACGGGTGGGGGCCCGGTCCGACGGCGCACGGACGGAACAGTGGCGAGCACCCCGTTTCTGAGTGGGGGAAGTGCGGACAACTGTGGACACCTGGCGCGAAGGGGCCCGTGCGGGACACACCCACGAGCCGAACGAAGTCACCATCCAGCTCGACGGGATCGGACGACAGCTCTCCGAACTCCTCCCCGAACCGAACACCGCCCCCGAGAGCGACGGCCCCGTCTTCGTCGACGAGAGCGGCCGCCGCGGCAAGACGCTCCGCAGACTCGGCTGGGTCCTCGCCGCGATCTGTGTCGCCTACGCCGTGACCCTCGTCGTCGCCGTGCTGGGCGGCAGCTCCAGCGCCCCCTTCCTGCCGATCTCCGGCCAGGAGGAGCACCGCAAGGCCGAGGACGTGACCACCCCCGCCAGCCCGGGGGCCGGCCAGGACGCCTCCTCGCCGCCCGGCACGGCGCCCGGTGCCTCGCCGTCCGCCCCGCGCACCGGACAGGACACGGCCGCCACCACCGGCACCGGCGACACCGCGACCTCCGGCCCGGCGGGCGGAGCCGTCACCCCGGCCACCGGCGTCACGGCCGGCCGGTCCGACACCCCCTCGGGCCGGACCACCACCGGCGCCACGACGGGCACCGGCGGCGGACCGGGCGGCGGCACCTCCACCACGGCCCCGGCCACCGACCACGCGACACCGGCCGGCGAGCCCACGCGGTCCACCGCCGGCCCCGCGTCCCCGACCGCCGAGAACCCCGACCCCCCTGTGCAAGAGCAAGAAGGCGCCAGCTAGATGACCACCCCCGCCCCGCGGGTCAGGCACCACCGGAAGAAGCCCAAGCGGCGGCGCAGGCTCCCCATGCGCTACATGCTCCCGCTGCTCCTCCTCGTTGCCCTGCTCGCGATGTTGATGCTGCGCGGCTATGTGCACAGCGAGATCCTCGCCGACTTCCGGGTCCGGCCCCCGGCGGCCACCGACCAGGTGCCCGAACAGGTCATGGAGGGCGGGCCCGTCATCGACGCCCGCAGCACCACCGAGCCCGCCAAGACGCTCCGGATACCCGACCACCGCATCGTGCTGACCTTCGACGACGGCCCGGACCCGGAGTGGACGCCGAAGGTGCTGGACGAGCTGAAGAAGTACGACGCGCACGGCGTCTTCTTCGTCACCGGCACCATGGCCTCGCGCTACCCCGACCTGGTCGAGCGCATGGTCGAGGAGGGGCACGAGGTCGGGCTGCACACCTTCAACCACCCCGACCTCTCCTACCAGTCCACCCGGCGCATCGACTGGGAGCTGTCGCAGAACCAGCTGGTGCTGGCGGGCGCCGCGGGCATCCGCACCTCGCTGTTCCGGCCGCCCTACTCCTCGTTCTCCGACGCCATGGACAACAAGTCCTGGCCGGTCACCCAGTACATCGGCAGCCGCGGCTACCTCACCGTCGTCAACAACACCGACAGCGAGGACTGGAAGCGCCCCGGCGTCAAGGCGATCATCGACCGGGCCACGCCGAAGGACGGCAAGGGCGCCATCATCCTGATGCACGACTCCGGCGGCGACCGGTCCCAGACCGTCGCGGCGCTGGGGAAGTTCCTGCCGCAGATGCAGGAGCGCGGCTACCGGTTCGCCAACCTCACCGACGCGCTCGGCGCCCCCAGCGCCCACACCCCGGTCACCGGGTTCGCGCTCTGGAAGGGCAAGGCGTTCGTCACCGCCGTCGAGGTCTCCGAGCACATCACCGACGTCCTGGTGGTCGGCCTCGCCGTCATCGGCGTCCTGGTCTTCACCCGCTTCGGCCTGATGCTGGTGCTCTCCTTCGTGCACGCCCGCAGGGTCCGCAGACGGAACTTCCGCTGGGGCGAGCCGATGACCCGCCCGGTCTCCGTGCTGGTGCCCGCGTACAACGAGAGCAAGTGCATCGCGAACACGGTGCGCTCCCTGGTGGCCAGCGACTATCCGCTGGAGGTCATCGTCATCGACGACGGCTCCACGGACGGCACCGCCGACCTCGTCGACCGGATGCGGCTGCCGGGCGTGCGGGTGGTGCGCCAGCGCAACGCGGGCAAGCCCGCCGCCCTCAACAACGGCATCGCGCACGCCCGCCACGACATCATCGTGATGATGGACGGCGACACCGTCTTCGAGCCGTCCACCGTCCGCGAACTGGTGCAGCCCTTCGCCGACCCCGGGGTCGGCGCCGTCGCGGGCAACGCCAAGGTCGGCAACCGCGACTCGCTGATCGGCGCCTGGCAGCACATCGAGTACGTGATGGGCTTCAACCTCGACCGCCGGATGTACGACATGCTCCGCTGCATGCCGACCATCCCCGGCGCCGTCGGGGCCTTCCGCCGCGACGCCCTCAAGCGGATCGGCGGCATGAGCGAGGACACCCTCGCCGAGGACACCGACGTCACGATGGCGCTGCACCGCGACGGCTGGCGCGTCGTCTACGCGGAGAACGCCCGCGCCTGGACCGAGGCCCCGGAGAGCGTGCAGCAGCTCTGGTCGCAGCGCTACCGCTGGTCGTACGGCACGATGCAGGCCATCTGGAAGCACCGCCGCGCCGTGATCGAACGCGGCCCGTCCGGCCGCTTCGGCCGCGTCGGACTGCCCTTCGTCGCGCTGTTCATGGTCGTCGCCCCGCTGCTCGCCCCGCTGATCGACGTCTTCCTGCTGTACGGGCTGGTCTTCGGGCCCACCGAGAAGACGGTCGGCGCCTGGCTCGGCGTCCTCGCCGTGCAGGGCGTCTGCGCCGCGTACGCCTTCCGGCTCGACCGGGAACGCATGACGCACCTGCTCTCGCTCCCCCTCCAGCAGGTGCTGTACCGGCAGCTGATGTACGTGGTGCTGCTCCAGTCCTGGATCACCGCGCTCACCGGCGGCCGGCTCCGCTGGCAGAAGCTGCGCCGCACCGGCGCCGTCGAGGCGCCCGGAACTCCCCGGAGCCACGGCCGGCGCAGCAACGACCGGAGGCCCGTCGCGTGACGTATCCGAGCCACCCCCCGGCCCACCCCCGCCGGCCGCACGAGGACGCGTACACCATGCCGCTGCGCGTGGTGCCGCCCCCCGCCGCCGCGGCACCCGCGCCGGCCGCCACCGCGGAGGCCGCCCCGGCGAAGCCGGGCCGCGACCGCTATCTCGACCTGCTCCGGGCCGTGGCGCTCGTCCGCGTCGTGGTCTTCCACCTCTTCGGCTGGGCCTGGCTGACCGTCCTGTTCCCGTCGATGGGCGTCATGTTCGCCCTGGCCGGATCGCTGATGGCCCGCTCGCTGTCCCGGCCCGCGTGGAGCGTCATCCGCGGCCGGGTGCGCAGGCTGCTGCCGCCGATGTGGGCGTTCGTCGCCGTCACCGTGCCGATCGTCTTCGCGCTGGGCTGGAAGCCCGTCCGCGAGGAGGGCATCTGGTGGTTCCTCAAACTGGGCTGCTACATCCTGCCCGTCGGCACCCCGCCCTTCCCGTGGGAGAACGGCTCCGAGGGCGGCTTCCTGGAGACGTCCTGGGCCGAACAGGCCATGGGACCGCTCTGGTACATCCGCGCCTACCTCTGGTTCGTGCTGGCCTCCCCGCTGCTGCTGAAGGCCTTCCGGAAGCTGCCCTGGGTGACCCTGCTGGCTCCGCTCGGCCTCACCGCCGTGATCGGCACCGGCCTGGTCACCGTGCCGGGCACGGCCGGGGAGGGGCTGGTCGACTTCGCGGTGTTCGGCTCCTGCTGGGTCCTCGGCTTCGCCCACAACGACGGACTGCTGAAGACCGTCCCGCGCTACCTCATGGTCTCGATGGCGGCCTTCCTCATGGCCTTCGCGCTGTGGTGGGCCTCCGGACACCTCACCGAGGAGGGCTGGAACCTCGACGAGATCCCGCTCGCCCAGTCCGCCTGGTCGCTCGGCTTCTGCGTGATCCTGCTCCAGTACGCGCCCTCCTGGCGGCAGCTCCCGGGCCGGCTGGCCGGCTGGGACAGCCTCGTCACCCTGGCCAACAACCGGGCCGTGACCATCTACCTCTGGCACAACCTGCTGCTGATGGCCACCTTCCCGCTGATCGACCGGCTCTGGGACGTGCCGTGGGTCGGCGACCACCTCGGTACGTACATCGACGCCTCCTACAACACCCTGGCGCTGATCCTCGTGTGGCCGCTGATCGGGCTGATGATCCTCTGCGTCGGCTGGGTCGAGGACGTCGCCGCCAGGCGCCGCCCGCGCCTGTGGCCGAACGGCACCGGCCGCGCCCGGGACCGCGCGGCGGCCTGACACCGTGCCTCACCGGGCCGGTCCCGGCCCGGTGAGAGCAAGGTTGCCCACCGGTCACCTCGCGGCACCGCGCCGAAACGCGCGCTCCCTAGCGTCGGGGACAACACCCCGACGCCCCGTGGAGGCACGTGATGGCTGGCCGTTGGATCGAGCAGTGGGATCCGGAGGACGAGACCTTCTGGCGGGAGAAGGGCGAACGGATCGCCCGCCGCAACCTCTGGTTCTCCGTCCTGTCCGAGCACATCGGGTTCTCCGTCTGGACCCTGTGGTCGGTGATGGTCCTGTTCATGGGGCCCGAGTACGGCGTCGACCCCGCCGGGAAGTTCTTCCTGATCTCCACCGCCACCCTGGTCGGCGCCCTGGTCCGGGTGCCGTACACCTTCGCGGTCGCCCGCTTCGGCGGCCGGAACTGGACCGTGTTCAGCGCCCTCACCCTGCTGCTGCCCACGGTCGCCGCGCTGGTCGTGATGGAGCCGGGGACCTCGTACACCACCTTCCTGGTCGTCTCCGCGCTGACCGGCATCGGCGGCGGGAACTTCGCCTCCTCGATGACCAACATCAACGCCTTCTTCCCGCTGCGCCGCAAGGGCTGGGCGCTCGGGCTCAACGCCGGCGGCGGCAACCTCGGGGTGCCCGTGGTGCAGCTCGCCGGGCTGCTGGTGATCGGGACGGCCGGGGCCGCCCACCCGCGGATCGTGCTCGCCGCGTACATCCCGCTGATCCTGGTGGCCGCGGTGTGCGCCGCGCTCTTCATGGACAACCTGGCGCCCGTGCGCAACGACACCGGGGCCGCCAAGGAGGCCGTGCGCGACGGGCACACCTGGATCATGGCGGTGCTCTACATCGGCACCTTCGGCTCCTTCATCGGCTACAGCTTCGCCTTCGGGCTCGTCCTGCAGACCCAGTTCGGGCGCACCCCGCTCCAGGCCGCCTCGCTGACCTTCGTCGGCCCGCTGCTGGGCTCGCTGATCCGGCCCGTCGGCGGCCGGCTCGCCGACCGGTACGGCGGCGCCCGCATCACCCTGGTGAACTTCGCCGCGATGGCCGCCGCGACCGGCGTCGTCGTCTACGCCTCGGGCATCGAGTCGCTCCCCGTCTTCCTCGTCGGCTTCACCGCCCTGTTCGTCCTCAGCGGACTCGGCAACGGCTCGACGTACAAGATGATCCCCGGTGTCTTCCACGCCAAGGCGATCGCCCGAGGGCTGCGCGGCGAGGAGGCCGCGGCCCGGGGGCGGCGGGTCTCCGGAGCGGCGATGGGGCTCATCGGCGCGGTCGGGGCGCTCGGCGGACTCGCCATCAACCTGGCCTTCCGCCAGTCCTTCCAGAGCGCCGGCACCGGAACGGCCGCCTTCTGGTCCTTCCTGGCCTTCTACGGGGTGTGCTCGGTGCTCACCTGGGCGGTATACCTTCGCCGCGCCTCGGCCGCCCCCGCCGCGCCCCGGCTCGGCTATGCCGAGGTGTGAGACGACGGCACGATGTCAGGTGACGTAACGGGCGGGAAATACGGGTGAACCGAGCCTGTCACGCTTCGTTGGCAGGCTCGGACCTCCGCATCATCGAGCAGCAGCGGGACGAGAGCCGGGTAGCGCACATGCACGACGAGGAACAGCACGGGCCCCTGGAGGGCTTCACGGTCGGGGTCACCGCCGCACGCCGGGCGGACGAGCTCGGCACGCTGCTGCGGCGGCGCGGCGCCACCGTGGTGCACGCGCCCGCCCTGCGGATCGTGCCGCTGGCCGACGACAGCGAACTGCTCGCCACCACCAAGGACCTCGTCGACACCGTCCCCGACGTGGTCGTCGCCACCACGGCGATCGGCTTCCGGGGCTGGGTGGAGGCCGCCGACGGCTGGGGCGTGGGGGAGCGGCTGCTGGACACCCTGCGCGGGGTGGAACTCCTGGCCCGCGGCCCCAAGGTCAAGGGCGCGGTACGGGCCGCCGGGCTCACCGAGACCTGGTCACCGGCGTCCGAGTCCATGGCCGAGGTGCTGGAACGCCTTCTGGAGGAGGGCGTCGAGGGCCGCCGCATCGCCCTCCAGCTGCACGGTGAACCGCTCCCCGGCTTCGTGGAGTCCCTGCGCGCGGCGGGCGCCGAGGTCGTCGGCGTCCCCGTCTACCGCTGGATGCCGCCCGAGGACATCGCCCCGCTGGACCGGCTCATCGACGTCACCCTCGCGCGCGGACTGGACGCGCTCACCTTCACCAGCGCCCCGGCGGCGGTCTCCCTGCTGCGCCGGGCCGAGGAGCGCGGGCTGCTGAGCGAGCTGATGGACGCCCTCCAGGGGGACATCCTCTCCGCCTGCGTGGGCCCGGTCACCGCGCTGCCGCTCCAGGCCCGGGGCATCGGCACCGTCCAGCCCGAGCGCTTCCGGCTGGGCCCGCTCGTCCAGCTGCTCTGCCGCGAACTGCCCGCCCGCGCCCGGATCCTGCCGGTGGCCGGGCACCGGGTCGAGATCCGGGGCCACGCCGTCCTGGTCGACGAGGAGCTGCGCGCCGTCCCGCCTGCCGGCATGGCCCTGCTGCACGCCCTGGCCCGCCGGCCCGGCTGGGTGGTGGCCCGCGCCGATCTGCTGCGGGCGCTGCCGGGCAGCGGGACCGACGAGCACGCGGTGGAGACCGCGATGGCCCGGCTGCGGACCGCGCTCGGTGTGCCCCGGCTGATCCAGACCGTGGTCAAACGGGGCTACCGGCTGGCGCTGGACCCGGCGGCGGACGCCAAGTACGCGGACTCCTGAGCCGGCCGGGGGCCGCGCGTACGGGGGTGGCGGGCGATCAGGTACCCGGCCCGCAGCAGCAGGGCGAGCGCGGCGGTGCACAGGACGGCCCGCACGGCGTTCCAGGCCACCCAGGTGTCCTCGAACCGCTCCCGGACGGCCGCCGGGTCCGCGAGCGTGGCGGGGTCTCCGGCGTCCGCGAGGGCGTTGTTCAGCGGGACGTTGATCCCGCAGGTGAACAGGAAGGCCAGCGCGTAGACCGCCAGCGCGGCGACGAGCCAGCCGCGCGGGCCGGGGGAGCGGCGCCACTGCCAGGCCGCCGCCGCGGTGAGGAAGAGCGCGCCGAGGAAGCCGGCGAAGAACACCGGGTTCTCGATCACGTCGTTGATGTTCCGCATCACCTCGACGAACGTCCGGTCGCCGCTGCGGCCGAGCGCGGGCATCACCGCGCACGAGAAGACGTAGAAGGTCCCGGCCATCAGCCCGGTGGAGACGGCGGCGCCGCCGAGAACGAGGTGGTGGAGCGTGCTGGCCGGCCGTCCGGCCCGGTTCTCTGTCATGCCTCCAGTCAAGCCAACGGGCGCTCACCGTCCCATCGTTCAGACGCGCAAGGGCCTACGCGGGCGTCCACGCACCCTCGCGCGACCGCTCGTGGCGGTGGCCGTCGCCCGGCCACGGCGGGTACGGGGGCACCACCTCCACCAGCGCGTAGCCGGCCTTGTGCGCCACCCGGCAGGACGCCTCGTTCGCCACCTGGTGCAGCAGCTCCAGCCGGACGAGCCCGTCGTCGGCGAACGCCGTGAACGCCCAGTCCCCGAGCGCCTCCAGCGCCCGGGGCGCCAGGGAGCGGCCCCGGGCCGGCGCCGCCGTCCAGTACCCCACCTCGCCCGAGGGGGCACCCGGCGCGGCGCGCATCATCACGACATTGCCGGCCGGCTCGTCCCCGAACTCCTCGTCCAGCACCGCGAAGGCGAAGCGCCGCCCCGCCGCCCGGTCCTCCACCTGCCGGCGCAGCCAGCGTTCCGCCGCCGCCGCGTCGTCCACCGGGGAGCGGGCCGCGGCCCGGATCGCCGGATCGCGGTACGCCTCGATCACCATCCCGAGATCGGCCGGGGTCCAGGGGCGGAGCGTCAGGGAACCGGCCAGGATCCGGGACTCGTGCACGGGATCGCTCATCGGCTCATCATACGAGGGGAGTTGACGGACAGGGCCCGGTCGGCGGGGGTTCCGGCCGAAGGCCCCAGGGGGCACTCTGGGGGAAACGGCGACCGGACCGAGGCGGTGGCATGCGCATGGGAACGCGCAAGGGCTCGCGCGACTGGCGGTTCGACTCCGGGCGGCTCTGCCTCGACCTGGTCGCCACCGGGGCCGACGCACGCGGAGCGGGCGATCCGCTGGACCGGGCCGACCTGCTCGCGGACTGGCTCGCCGCCGCCGGGGCGGTCCCGCGCGGAACCCGGCTCGCCGGAGTGGACGGCCACTGGCTGACCCGCTTCCGGGAGCTGCGGACCGCCGTGGACCGGCTGCTGACCGCCCAGCTCGGCGGCCGGGGCGCGGACGGAGCGCTGGAGCGCGTCAACGCGCTCGCCGCGGGCGCCCCGCCCGGGCTCTGCGCCGTGCGTGCCCGCAACGGGGCGCTGGTGCGGGGGCTGAGCACGGAACCCGACTGCGCGGCGCTGCTGGCGGCCGTGGCGCGGGACGCGGTGGAACTGCTCACCGACCCGGCCGCCCTGGCCGCCCTGCGCCGCTGCGAGGGCGACGACTGCCGCCGCGTCTACCTGGACACCTCGCGCGGCAGGCGGCGCCGATGGTGCTCCAGCGAGGTCTGCGGCAACCGCGAGCGCGTCGCCCGGCACCGCAGGCGCCACGCCGCCGAACCGGAGCCGTGACGTTCCCGCGCGTCCCCCGCAACGCAATCGATATCGCGCCACGCCGGATCACGGCCCGCGGCGGATGCGCGGACGGTCCCCGTCGCATAGGGTTGACGGCTGCCCAATGCACGTCAGAAGGGGGCCTCGGTGGCCGCGCAGGATGCCGCTGTCGATTCGTTGCGGGACCGGGAGATCGGTGTCGAGCAGGAACATCTCGACCGGGTGTACCACCGCCTCGAGGAGAAGATCCACGAGGCGGAATTTCTCATGGACGACGCCGTCAAACGCGGCCAGGTCGGCACGCCGGGGGCGCTCGCCGAGCGCGACGCCCAGGTGTTCCGGGCCGGGATCCACCTCAACCGGCTGAACAGCGAGTTCGAGGACTTCCTCTTCGGGAGGATCGACCTGCTGCTCGGCAAGGACGGGGAGCGCGGTCCGGACGGTGCCTACACCTCCGTCGAACCGGCCGACGACGCCGTCCGCGAGGACGGCACCGCCGATATCGCCGAGACGCTGCACATCGGCCGGATCGGGGTCCTGGACGCCGACTACACGCCGCTGGTCATCGACTGGCGGGCCCCGGCCGCCGCACCGTTCTACCGCTCGACGCCCAAGGACCCCGGCCGGGTGGTGCGCCGCCGCGTCGTCCGCTCCAAGGGCCGCCGGGTCCTCGGCGTCGAGGACGACCTGATGCGGCCCGAGCTGACCGCGTACCTCGGCGGCGAGCCGCTGCCCGTGGTCGGCGACGGCGCGCTGATGGCCGCGCTGGGACAGGCCCGCAGCCACACCATGCGGGACATCGTCGCCTCCATCCAGGCCGAGCAGGACCTGGTGATCCGGGCGCCCGCCGCGTCCGTCACCGAGGTCTCCGGCGGCCCCGGCACCGGCAAGACCGCCGTCGCCCTGCACCGCGCCGCCTACCTGCTCTACCAGGACCGGCGGCGGTACGCGGGCGGCATCCTCGTCGTCTCGCCCACGCCGCTGCTCGTCGCGTACACCGAGGGCGTGCTGCCCTCGCTCGGCGAGGAGGGCCAGGTCGCCATCCGCGCGGTCGGCTCGCTCTCCGACGAGGCGGCCGGACCCGAGGGCGCCACGGTCTACGACGAACCGGCCGTGGCCCGGATCAAGGGCTCCTCCCGGATGCTCGCCGTGCTGCGCAAGGCGGCCCGGGGAGCCCTGGAGCAGCCGGCCCCCCGGCCCTCCGGCCGGGAGCAGGAGCAGCTCTCCTTCGGAGAGGACGAGGCGCCGCGCCCGGCGGCCACGCCCACCCGGCTGCGGGTGGTCGCCTTCGGCGCCCGCGTCGAACTCCAGGAGGACGAGCTGCGGCGCATCCGCAACAACGTCCTGTCCGGCACCGCCCCCGTCAACCTGCTGCGCCCGCGCGCCCGCAAACTGCTGCTCGACGCGCTGTGGAACCGCTCCTCGGGCCGGGGCCGCTACACCGATCCCGAGCTGGCGGCCGAGCTGCGCTCCTCGTTCGACGAGGACGTGTCCACGGAGACGCCGTTCATCGAGTTCCTGAACGCCTGGTGGCCCGAGCTGGTGCCGCGCCGGGTGCTGGCCGCGATGGCGGACGAGAAGCGGCTCGCCCGGTGGGCGCGGCGCACGCTCAACCAGGGGGAGGTGCGCCGGCTCGCGCGCTCCCTGAAGCGGCTGGACGCCGAGGGGCGCGGACCGCTGTCGGTGCACGACGTGGCGCTGCTGGACGAGCTCCAGACGCTGCTCGGCACCCCGCACCGGCCCAAGCGCAAGCGCGAGGCCGATCCGCTGGACCAGCTCACCGGTCTGGAGGAGCTGATGCCGCGGCGCGAGGAGACCCAGTGGGAGCGGGCCGAACGGCTCGCGGCCGAGCGCACGGAGTACGCGCACGTGATCGTCGACGAGGCCCAGGACCTCACGCCCATGCAGTGGCGCATGGTCGGGCGCCGGGGCCGGCACGCCACGTGGACGATCGTGGGCGACCCGGCCCAGTCCTCCTGGTCGGACCCGGACGAGGCGGCGGCGGCCCGTGACGAGGCGCTGGGCAGCCGTCCGCGCCGCGCCTTCACCCTGACCGTGAACTACCGCAACCCGGCCGAGATCGCTGAGCTGGCCGCCAAGGTGCTGGCGCTGGCGATGCCCGGCATGGAGTCCCCGGCCGCGGTGCGCTCCACCGGGGTGGTGCCGCGCTTCGCGACGGCGGTGGGCGAGGACCTGGGAGCGGTGGTGCGCGACCAGGCGCGGCGGCTGCTCGCCGAGGTGGACGGCACGGTCGGGGTCGTCGTGGCGATGAACCGGCGGGCGCAGGCGCGCGGGTGGCTGGCGGAGCTGGGCGACCGGGTGGTCGCGCTGGGCAGTCTGGAGGCCAAGGGTCTGGAGTACGACGCCACGGTGGTCGTCTCGCCGGCCGAGATCGCGGACGAGTCGCCGGCCGGACTGCGGGTCCTGTACGTGGCCCTGACCCGGGCGACGCAGCAGCTCACGGTGGTGTCGGGGGAGCGGGACCTGCCCGACGCGGACGGCGTTCCGGACCTCCTGAGGGACTGAGGGGCCGCCCGAGGACCCGCCCGGCGCACCGGCGCCCGGCGGGTCCCTGCATACCCGGGCGCGCGGCGGGGAAGGCTTCCCGCGGTCAACACGCGCTTCGGGAATCACTTCTCCGGGGTGTTTGTTAGCCTGGAGTCGGCACCGGCTCGATCCAAGCCCCCGGGCCCAACCTTCGTCGCTACGAGCGACCACTTGCCGCGAGGCGAGCATGGCGGGTCGGTGCCGCTCAAACTGAAAAGACAGACCCGCGTCACCCTCCGGTGGCGTGGGTCTGTTTCGGTTTACGGGCCCGGCAGGGGAAGCGCCGGGGCCCGCGAGGGGTTCCACGGAAGCCCTCTATCTCGTATGGTGGAAAACTGTTTCCGAAGAGCGGCAGTCATTAACGGCTACTCGTCGGTAGGTGCGACTATCGGAAGGCGTGTCCGGGGCGACAGTTCCGGCCGTATAGCAACGAAGCTAAGGAAAGCGAAGGACTCGGCCATGGCAACGGCGCCCAGCGTCTCGTACTCGATGACGGTCAGGCTGGAGGTGCCCGCGAGCGGCACGTCGGTCTCCCAGCTCACCACGGCCGTGGAGTCCTCCGGCGGTTCGGTCACCGGCCTCGACGTGACCGCCTCCGGCCACGAGAAGCTGCGCATCGACGTCACGATCGCCGCCACCTCCACCGCCCACGCCGACGAGATCGTCGAGGGACTGCGCGGAATCGAGGGCGTCGTCCTCGGCAAGGTCTCCGACCGTACGTTCCTGATGCACCTCGGCGGCAAGATCGAGATGGCGTCCAAGCACCCCATCCGCAACCGCGACGACCTCTCGATGATCTACACCCCCGGAGTGGCCCGGGTCTGCATGGCGATCGCCGAGAACCCCGAGGACGCCCGCCGCCTCACCATCAAGCGCAACTCCGTCGCAGTCGTGACGGACGGCTCCGCCGTGCTCGGCCTCGGCAACATCGGCCCCAAGGCCGCCCTGCCGGTCATGGAGGGCAAGGCCGCCCTCTTCAAGCGCTTCGCCGGCATCGACGCCTGGCCGCTCTGCCTGGACACCCAGGACACCGACGCCATCGTCGAGATCGTCAAGGCGATCGCCCCCGGCTTCGCCGGCATCAACCTGGAGGACATCTCCGCGCCGCGCTGCTTCGAGATCGAGGCCCGGCTGCGCGAGGCCCTGGACATCCCCGTCTTCCACGACGACCAGCACGGCACCGCCATCGTCGTCCTCGCCGCGCTCACCAACGCGCTGCGCGTGGTGGACAAGGCGATCGGGGACGTGCGGGTCGTCATGTCGGGCGCCGGCGCCGCCGGTACGGCCATCCTCAAGCTGCTCATCGCCGCGGGCGTCAAGCACGCGGTCGTCGCCGACATCCACGGAGTGGTGCACGCCGGCCGCGAGGACCTGGTCTCCGCCGACGCCGACTCGCCGCTGCGCTGGATCGCCGACAACACCAACCCCGAGTCGGTCACCGGCACCCTCAAGCAGGCCGTGGTGGGCGCCGACGTCTTCATCGGCGTGTCGGCGCCCAACGTGCTCGGGGCGGAGGACGTCGCGGCCATGGCCGAGGGCGCGATCGTGTTCGCGCTCGCGAACCCGGACCCCGAGGTCGACCCGGCGATCGCCCGCCGGACCGCCGCGGTGGTCGCCACCGGCCGTTCGGACTTCCCCAACCAGATCAACAACGTGCTGGTCTTCCCGGGTGTCTTCCGCGGTCTGCTGGACGCCCAGTCCCGGACCGTCAACACGGAGATGATGCTCGCCGCCGCGCGTGCACTCGCCGGAGTGGTCGCCGAGGACGAGGTCAACGCCAACTACATCATCCCCTCGGTCTTCAACGACAAGGTCGCCGGAGCGGTCGCGGGCGCGGTGCGGGACGCGGCGAAGGCGGCCGGCGCCGCTGTGACGGGCCCCACGTCCGCCTGACGTACGGCGCGTCGCGTGTCGCGGCGCCCCAAACGCCCCTTTAGGGTGGGCGGGCGACGCGTCCCGCAGAGCCCCGCATGACAGGTGCGGACCGCTTTCGGGGAGTCGACGGAACGTCACCATGACGAGGCGGTGGTGGTTTTCGGGCGGCTCCTGAGGGTGCCGGATTGGCTTTCCCGCCGCAGGTGGGGGCAGGATGCTTTCCCAAGGCTTCGTCCGGGGGAGACCCCACGGGGCGCGAAGGTCTGAAAAAACGGACCCGGGTCCGGGGACTGTCCGAGGGCCCTGGCAGCATCGGCTTGGATCTCACGCCTCACAGGCAAGAAGAACACGGGAGTAACAACATGAACCGCAGTGAGCTGGTGGCCGCACTGGCCGACCGCGCCGAGGTGACTCGCAAGGACGCCGACGCCGTGCTGGCCGCGCTCGCCGAGACCGTCGGTGAGGTCGTCGCCAAGGGCGACGAGAAGGTCACCATCCCCGGTTTCCTGACCTTCGAGCGCACCCACCGTGCCGCTCGCACCGCTCGTAACCCGCAGACCGGCGACCCGATCAACATCCCGGCCGGCTACAGCGTGAAGGTCTCCGCGGGCTCCAAGCTCAAGGAAGCCGCCAAGGGGAAGTAACACCCCCTGAGCAGGACGAAGGGCGGTCACCCCGACCAGGGTGACCGCCCTTCGGCGTTCGGTCCGCACAGGCCGTTCCAGGCCCTCGTGCGGCGGGCGCTCAGACCAGCGAGCCGCCCGGCAGCTCGACCTTCGCCCCGAGCTTCTCCAGCTTCTCCATGAAGTTCTCGTAGCCGCGGTTGATCAGGTCGATGCCGTGCACCCGGGACGTCCCCTGCGCCGCCAGCGCGGCGATCAGGTACGAGAAGCCGCCGCGCAGGTCCGGGATGACCAGGTCCGCGCCCTGGAGCTTCGTGGGGCCGGAGACGACCGCGGAGTGCAGGAAGTTGCGCTGGCCGAAGCGGCAGTCCGAGCCGCCCAGGCACTCGCGGTAGAGCTGGATGTGCGCGCCCATCTGGTTGAGCGCCGAGGTGAAGCCCAGCCGCGACTCGTACACCGTCTCGTGGACGATGGAGAGCCCCGCGGCCTGCGTCAGCGCCACCACCAGCGGCTGCTGCCAGTCGGTCTGGAAGCCGGGGTGCACGTCCGTCTCCAGCGCGATGGCGTTGAGGGCGCCGCCCGGGTGCCAGAAGCGGATGCCCTCGTCGTCGATCTCGAAGGCCCCGCCGACCTTGCGGTAGGTGTTCAGGAACGTCATCATCGAGCGCTGCTGGGCGCCGCGGACGTAGATGTTGCCCTCGGTCGCCAGCGCGGCCGAGGCCCAGGAGGCGGCCTCCAGGCGGTCCGGGATCGCCCGGTGCGTATAGCCGTCGAGCCGGTCCACACCGGTGATCCGGATGGTCCGGTCGGTGTCCATGGAGATGATCGCGCCCATTTTCTGCAGGACGCAGATCAGGTCCTCGATCTCCGGCTCCACGGCCGCGTTGGACAGCTCGGTGACGCCCTCGGCGAGCACCGCGGTCAGCAGCACCTGCTCGGTGGAGCCGACCGAGGGGTACGGCAGCCGGATCTTGGTGCCGCGCAGCCGCTGCGGGGCCTCCAGGTACTGGCCGTCCGCGCGCTTCTCGATCGTCGCGCCGAAGCGGCGCAGCACGTCGAAGTGGAAGTCGATCGGCCGGCCGCCGATGTCGCAGCCGCCGAGGCCGGGGATGAACGCGTGGCCCAGCCGGTGCAGCAGCGGGCCGCAGAAGAGGATCGGGATGCGGGAGGAGCCCGCGTGGGCGTCGATGTCGGCGACGTTGGCGCTCTCGACGTGGGTGGGGTCGAGGACCAGCTCACCGGGTTCGTCGCCCGGACGGACCGTCACGCCGTGCAGTTGCAGCAGCCCCCGGACCACCCGCACGTCGCGGATGTCGGGCACGTTGCGCAGCCGGCTGGGCCCGCTGCCCAGCAGCGCGGCGACCATGGCCTTCGGCACCAGGTTCTTGGCGCCTCGGACGCGGATCTCGCCCTCCAGCGGGGTTCCGCCGTGGACAAGCAGGACATCGTCTGTGCCGGTCATGAATCTCGCGTTCCGGAGTGGTCGGGCAGGGGGCCAACCGAAAGGGTAATGGCCCCCCACCCCCCTTCCGTAAGGGAACGGGGGGTGTACGAACGTCATGAATCCGCCACAACACGCTGTGCTCCCCCGATCTTGCGGAGGGTCACCGTCCGGATCGGTGGCCCGGCCATGCGCTCCTCGTGCACCCGTGCGCCCTGAGCTGCGCTCGGGCACGGAGTGCGACCGGGGGGCTACTTGGCCCCCGCGGAGGCCGAAGATGCGGGATCATTTCTGCCATGACGGAGGTGTCCTCGCTCACAGGGCGACTGCTCGTGGCCACACCCGCCCTCGCCGACCCGAATTTCGACCGTGCGGTGGTGCTGCTCCTCGACCACGACGAGGAGGGCTCGCTCGGCGTGGTGCTGAACCGGCCGACCCCGGTCGGCGTCGTCGACATCCTCGCCTCCTGGGCCGGGCTCACCGGGGAGCCCGAGGTCGTCTTCCAGGGCGGTCCGGTCTCGCTGGACTCCGCGCTGGGCGTCGCGGTGATCCCCGGCGACGAGGGCCCGCTGGGCTGGCGGCGGGTGCACGGGGCGATCGGCCTGGTCGATCTGGAGGCGCCGCCGGAGCTGCTGGCGGCGGCGCTCGGCTCGCTGCGGATCTTCGCGGGCTACGCGGGCTGGGGACCCGGCCAGTTGGAGTCGGAACTGTCCGGGGGCGCGTGGTACGTCGTGGAGTCCGAACCGGGCGACGTCTCCTCGCCCCGGCCGGAGACCCTCTGGCGGGCGGTCCTGCGCCGTCAGCGCAGCGAACTGGCCATGATCGCCACGTATCCGGACGACCCTTCGCTGAACTGACGGCCGGGCTTTCAGTACGCTTGGCGTTTATGAGCACTCTTGAGCCCGAGCGCGGGGCAGGTACCGGAACCCTCGTGGAGCCGACACCGCAGGTGTCGAACGGCGACGGCGACCACGAGCGCTACGCCCATTACGTCCAGAAGGACAAGATCATGGCGAGTGCCCTGGAGGGCACCCCCGTGGTGGCACTGTGCGGCAAGGTCTGGGTACCGGGGCGCGACCCCAAGAAGTACCCGGTGTGTCCCATGTGCAAGGAGATCTACGAGTCCATGGGCGCCGGCGGCGACAAGGACAAGGGCAAGGGCGGCAAGGACAAGTAGCCCCCGCCGCACCACCGAACCACCCGGGAGGCCCCCGGGGCACGTGAAGACGTGCCCCGGGGGCCTCTCCGTGTCACGGGGCGTCCCGTCACAGAGTGGTCGAGACCACTTGTCGCCGCGGTGGTCCGGACCTAGTCTCCTGCCTGTTGTGCAGAACGAAACATGCGTTGCGCATGCTGCAACGCCTACCGGTAGGGGTTCCGGATGAAGATTTCTGCCCGAACGGCCGCCCCGGTCGCGGCCCTCCTCCTGGCGGGGCTCACCGCCACCGCCTGCGCTCCGCAGACCTCCGGCACCGGCACGGACAAGGACGAGAAGTCCGGCACGCTCCGCGTCTGGCTCTTCCAGGAGGTCGGCAACAAGCCCAAGGAGAAGGTCGTCGACGCCGCCGTCGCCGCCTTCGAGAAGAAGCACGACGGCGCGAAGGCCGAGATCGAGTACATCCCGGTCGAGACCCGCGCCCAGCGCGTCAAGGCCGCGTTCAACGACCCCAAGAGCGCCCCCGACCTCATCGAGTACGGCAACACCGACACCGCCGGCTACGTCAAGGACGGCGGACTGGCCGACATCAGCGCCGAATTCGCCGCCTGGGACGAGGCCAAGGACACCGACCCGGCCGCCAAGCAGTCCGTCACCGTCGGCGGCAAGGTCTACGGCGCCCCCCTCTTCGTCGGCGTACGCGCCCTCTACTACCGCACCGACGTCTTCGCCGACCTGGGCATACGGCCGCCGAAGTCCCAGGCCGAACTCGTCTCCACCGCCAAGAAGATCCACAAGAAGAAGCCCGGCCTCTACGGCCTCGCGGTCGGCGGCGCCTACACCTACGGCGCGATGCCCTTCATCTGGGCCCACGGCGGCGAACTCGCCGACGAGAGCGGCGGCACGTACAAGGCCGCCATCAACGGCGACAAGGCCCGCAAGGGCATCGAGACCTACACCTCGCTCTTCGGCGACACCAACTGCCCCGCCGCCAAGTGCGCGGCCATGGGCGGCAACGCGACCGTCACCGCCTTCGCCTCCGGAAAGGCCGCCATGGCCATCGGCGGCGACTTCAGCCACGCCGCCGTCGAGGCCGGAAGCGTCAAGGGGAAGTACGCCGTCGTCCCGCTGCCCGGCGTGGCCGAGGGCTCCATCGCCCCGGCCTTCGCGGGCGGCAACAACATCGGCGTGCTGAAGAGCTCCGCCCACCGCACGCTCGCCGTGGACCTGATGAAGGAGCTGACCGGCAAGGCCACCCAGGCGAAGATGTTCGACGCGATGGGCTTCCTGCCCACGTACAAGGATGTCCGGGCCGACGCCGCCGAGCGCGAGCCGTTCGTCGCACCGTTCGTCGAGACCCTCGGCGCGGGCGCCAGATTCGTCCCCGCCTCACCGGCCTGGGGGCAGATCGACTCCTCGCTGATCCTGCCGACGATGTTCCAGGAGATCGTCAGCGGCCGCAAGGACGTCACCGCCGCCTCCGACGCCGCCGCGAAGAAGATGGACGCGGCGTTCGCCGACGCGGGCTGACGATGACGGCGAACAGCACGGCGTACCAGGCGCCCCCCGCGACCGGCACGGGCGGCCCCCCTCCGCGCCCGCGCCGGCGCCGCCCGGCCTCCCCGGCCGGGCGGCCGGGGTGGACCCCCTGGCTCTATCTGCTGCCCGCGCTCGCCCTGCTGGGCGCGCTGCTGGTCTACCCCATCTACCAACTCGGCCTGATCTCCGTCCTGGAGTACACCCAGGCCCAGGTCAGCGGCGGCGAACCGGCCACCTTCCAGGGCCTGGGCAACTACGCGGAACTCTTCGGCGACAGCCAGTTCTGGCAGGTGCTGCTCGCCACCGTGGTCTTCGCCGCCGCCTGCGTGCTGGCCACGCTGCTCACCGGCTGCGCCCTGGCGGTCCTGCTGACCCGGGTGCGGGCGGTGCCCCGGCTCGCCCTCACCCTGGCCGCGCTCGGCGCCTGGGCGACCCCCGCGATCACCGGCTCCACCGTCTGGGTGTTCCTCTTCGACGCCGACTTCGGGCCCGTCAACCGCGTCCTCGGACTCGGGGACCACTCCTGGACGTACGGGCGCTACAGCGCCTTCGCGCTGGTGCTCCTCGAAGTGCTGTGGTGCTCGTTCCCGTTCGTGATGGTGACCGTGTACGCGGGCATCCGGGCGATCCCCGCCGAGGTGCTGGAGGCCGCCGCGCTGGACGGCGCCTCGCAGTGGCGGATCTGGCGCTCGGTCACGGCCCCGATGCTGCGGCCGATCCTGGTCGTCGTCACCATCCAGTCGGTGATCTGGGACTTCAAGGTCTTCACCCAGATCTACGTGATGACGAACGGCGGCGGCATCGCCGGCCAGAACCTGGTGCTCAACGTGTACGCGTACCAGAAGGCGTTCGCGTCCTCGCAGTACTCCCTCGGCTCGGCGATCGGCGTCGTGATGCTGGTGATCCTGCTGGCCGTCACGCTGGTCTACCTGCGCCTGATGCGACGTCAGGGGGAGGCGCTGTGAAGCTGCCCGAAGCCCTGCGGGTGCGCAGGCCCGGCCGGCTGGCCGCCGAGGCCGCCGCGCTCCTGATCGCCGCCCTCGTCGCCTTCCCGCTCTACTGGATGGTGCTCTCGGCCCTCAAACCGGCCGGCGAGGTCCAGTCCGCCCACCCCAGGCCGTGGACGCTCTCCCCGTCCCTGGACTCCTTCCGCCGGGTCTTCCAGCAGGAGGAGTTCGGGCGCTACTTCGTCAACAGCCTGACCGTCGCCTGCACGGTCGTCGTCGCCTCCGCGGTGATCGCGTTCCTGGCGGCGACGGCGGTCACCCGGTTCCGGTTCCGCTTCCGGACCACGCTGCTCATCATGTTCCTGATCGCGCAGATGGTGCCGGTCGAGGCGCTGACCATCCCGCTGTTCTTCCTGATGCGGGACCTCGGCCAGCTGAACACCCTCGGCTCCCTGATCCTGCCGCATCTGGCCCTCTCGCTGCCCTTCGCGATCTGGATGCTGCGCGGCTTCGTCGCCGGCGTCCCGGAGGCGCTGGAGGAGGCGGCGTACATCGACGGGGCGAGCCGCACCCGCTTCCTGTGGCAGATCCTCTTCCCCCTGGTTCTGCCCGGACTGGTGGCGACGAGCGTCTTCTCGTTCATCTCCACCTGGAACGACTTCCTCTTCGCGAAGTCGTTCATCATCAGCGACACCTCACGGTCGACCCTGCCGATGGCGTTGCTGGTCTTCTTCAAACCCGATGAGAACGACTGGGGCGGGATCATGGCAGCCTCGACGGTGATGACCGTCCCCGTGCTGGTCTTCTTCGTACTCGTACAGCGACGCCTGGTCTCCGGACTGGGCGGAGCGGTTAAGGACTGACATGGTGCATCCGATCCCGGCGCCGCTGAGCGCCGCCTACCCCGCCGACACGGCCGGCTTCGTCCTGGACCGGGACACCGTGCTCGACGCTCCGGAGGGCACCGGGGGCGTCGCCTCGCTGCTGCGCTCCACGATCGGCGCCGCCACCGGACTGCCGCTCGCCCCCGGCACCGCCGGTCCCGCCGTCCGGCTCCGCCTCGACGCGGACACCGCGGGCGCCCTGGGCGAGGAGGGCTACCGGCTCGCGGCGGACCCGGATGGCGTCACGCTGACCGCCGCCGCCCCGGCCGGGCTGCACTGGGGCGTCCAGACGCTCCGCCAACTGCTCGGCCCGGACGCCTTCCGTCGCGCCCCGGTGGACCCGGACCGGGTCTGGACCGTCCCCGCCTGCGTGATCGAGGACCGCCCCCGCTTCGGCTGGCGCGGGCTGATGCTCGACGTGGCCCGGCACTTCATGCCCAAGACCGACGTCCTGCGCTATCTCGACCTGATGGCCGCCCACAAGCTCAACGTGTTCCACTTCCACCTCAGCGACGACCAGGGCTGGCGCGTCGAGATCAAGCGCCACCCCCGGCTGACCGAGGTCGGCGCCTGGCGGGCCCGGACCAAGTACGGCCACCGCGCCTCCGAGCTGTGGGACGAGACCCCGTACGGCGGCTACTACACCCAGGACGACATCCGCGAGATCGTCGCCTACGCCGCCGCCCGGCACATCCGGGTGGTCCCCGAGATCGACATCCCGGGCCACTCGCAGGCCGCCATCACCGCCTACCCGGAGCTGGGCAACACCGATGTGATCGACACCTCGGCGCTGACCGTCTGGGACGACTGGGGCGTCACGCCCAACGTGCTCGCCCCCACCGACACCGTCCTGCGGTTCTACGAGGGCGTCTTCGAGGAACTGCTGGAGCTGTTCCCGGCGGACGTCTCGCCGTTCGTCCACGTCGGCGGCGACGAGTGCCCCAAGGACCAGTGGAAGCGGTCGCCGACGGCGCAGGCGCGCATCGAGGAGCTCGGCCTCGCCGACGAGAACGAGCTCCAGTCCTGGATCATCCGGCACTTCGACGCCTGGCTGACCGCGCGCGGCCGGCGCCTCATCGGCTGGGACGAGATCCTGGAGGGCGGTCTCGCGGAGGGCGCGGCCGTCTCCTCCTGGCGCGGCTACCGGGGCGGGATCGCCGCCGCCGAGGCCGGGCACGACGTGGTGATGTGCCCGGAGCAGCAGGTGTATCTGGACCACCGTCAGCACGGCGGCCCCGACGAGCCGATGCCCATCGGGTACGTCCGGACGCTGGAGGACGTCTACCGCTTCGAGCCGGTTCCGCCGGCGCTGTCGCCGGAGGCGGCCCGGCACGTCCTGGGCACCCAGGCCAATGTGTGGACCGAGGTCATGCAGAACCGCTCCCGCGTCGACTACCAGGTCTTCCCGCGCCTGGCGGCCTTCGCCGAGGTGGCCTGGTCCGCCCTGCCCGCCCCGGACGAACGGGACTTCGCGGAGTTCGAGCGCCGGATGGCCGGGCATTATGCGCGCCTGGACGCACTGGGGGTCGAGTACCGGCCGCCGGCCGGACCGCTGCCGTGGCAGAAGCGCCCCGGGATCCTCGGCCGCCCGATCGAGGGAGCACCCCCGAACGTGTGAGTCCGCCCGCACTCCGGTTGCCGCCGCCCCCGTCCCCGCGACGGGGGCGGCGGTGCCGTTCCAGGCCGGATCGCCGGGTGCGCGGGGTCCGCGTACCGGTCGGCACATGTCCCCGTATAAGTCGTACAAGACCGCCCAGGGGTGGCAATTCGCCATCCGCTCCGAATCTGGGTGAAAGCGGACCATCCCCCAGGTCAGGGACGGATGCTCCCTTCGTGGACCCTCGCGTCGGCCCGGTCCGAAGATGTGCCAGAGTTGCCACGTCCGGGCTTCGAGCACGTACCGTACGGCGAAACAGGCGGGACAGCCGGGACACCGGGAAGGGGCAGCTGGGTTGACCATGCACGCACCACAGGCAACGCAGTCCGTCATGCTGCCTGCCTCGCTGGACGAGGCCGTGGCGGCCCTCGGCGCCATGCCCGCGGCCGTCCCCGTGGCAGGCGGAACGGACCTGATGGCGGCCGTCAACAAGGGGCTCCTGCGCCCCTCCGGGCTCGTCGGCCTCGGCCGGATCAGCGAGCTGCGCGGCTGGCACTACCAGGACGGCCACGCCCTGCTGGGCGCCGGCCTCACCCACGCACGCATGGGGCGGCCCGACTTCGCCGCCCTCATCCCCGCGCTCGCCGCCTCCGCGCGCGCCGCGGGCCCCCCGCAGATCCGCAACGCCGGCACGCTCGGCGGCAACATCGCCACCGCGGCCCCGACCGGCGACGCCCTGCCGGTCCTGGCCGCCCTGGAGGCCGAGCTGGTGATCGCCGGCCCCGGCGGCGCCCGCCGCGAGATCCCGGTCTCCCATCTGCTGGCCGGCCGCGAAATGCTCCAGCCCGCCGAGCTGATCGGCTTCGTCCGGGTGCCGCTCCTGCACGCCCCGCAGGTCTTCCTCAAGGCCACCGGCCGCACCGGCCCCGGCCGCGCCACCGCCTCCGTCGCGATCGTCCTCGACCCGGCCCGGCGCGGGGTGCGCTGCGCGGTCGGCGCCATCGCGCCGATGCCGCTGCGCCCGCTGGAGGCGGAACGCTGGATCGCCTCGCTGATCGACTGGGACGGCGAACGGGGCCTGGCCGCCGACGCGCTGGCCGCCTTCGGCGAGTACGTCGCCGCGGCCTGCATCCCCGACCAGGCACCGCCCGCCGACGGGGGAGAGGCACCACCGCTGCCCCCGGCCGTACTGCACCTGCGGCGGACCGTCGCCGCACTGGCCCGACGCGCGCTGGGGAGGGCACTGTCGTGAGCAACGAGGACCGCGCCGCACAGGGGCACGGGGGCTGGGAGCCGACCGCGCACGGCGAGTACGACGCCGACGCGACGGCCTTCGTCCACCTGCCGCCCGAGGACCTGGCGAACATTCCGCTCGCCGCGCCCGGCCAGGGCTATGTGCCGCCGATGATCCTGCCGCTGACCCCCGCGCCCGGCGTCGACCCGACGGCCCCCGGCGGCTGGGCCGCCCCGCAGCCGGAGCCCGGCGCGGAGCCCGCGCCCGCCCCGGTGCACTGGCCCGACCCGAACCAGCAGGACCAGCGGGACCAGCAGCCGGCGTACGGCTATCCGCACCCCGTGCGGGAGCCCGAGCGGTACGCGGAGGACCCGGGCGCCACCGCCCACTGGAACTTCACCGAGGCCGGCGGTCCCGCCGAGCCCGCCGGCCACACCGGCCAGTGGACGATCCCCGTCGCGGGCGGCGACCTCCCGGAGGAGTCCGGGGAGTTCTCGGCCTCCGCGCTGGCCGCCGGCTGGTACGCGGAGCGCACCCCGCCGGCCACCCTGCCGGGCGGTGCCCCCGCCCCGTGGGCGACGCAGCAGCCGGAGCCGGAGCCGGAGGCCGCGCCCGAACCGGTCGCGGAATCCGCCCCCGCCGAGACGGACGGCGCCCCGGCCGAGAGCCCGGCCCCGGAGCAGGCGCCCGCCCCCGCCGAGCCGCCCGCCGCCTCCGACCCCGCCGCCCCCTCCGTCTCTGCCGAGCCCTCTCCTTCCGTGGAGCCCGTCTCCGCCGAGCCCGCCCCGGCCGGGTCCGCCGCCTTTGCCGAGGCGGAACCCCCGGCACCGGAACAGCCATTGGCCGAGGACGCCGACCGGCGGACCGCCGGCGAGCCCGCGCCCGCACCGGAGACCGGCACCGCACCGGAGGCGGACACCGCCGACGGCTCGGCCGCGCTCCCGGAGGCGGACGGGACCCCGGCACCGGACGCGACGGCCCCCGGACCGGACGCCCCGCTCACCGCGGCCGCCGATCTGCCCAGCGAGCACCCGGCCGTCTCCTACGTCCTGCACGTCAACGGCGCCGACCGGCCGGTCACGGACGCCTGGATCGGCGAGTCGCTGCTCTACGTGCTGCGCGAGCGCCTCGGCCTCGCCGGGGCGAAGGACGGCTGCTCCCAGGGCGAGTGCGGCGCCTGCAACGTCCAGGTCGACGGACGCCTCGTCGCCTCCTGCCTGGTCCCGGCGGCCACCGCGGAGGGCAGCGAGGTCCGCACCGTCGAGGGCCTGGCCGTCGACGGCGAACCCTCCGACGTCCAGCGGGCGCTGGCCGCGTGCGGGGCCGTCCAGTGCGGCTTCTGCATCCCCGGCATGGCCATGACCGTCCACGACCTGCTGGAGGGCAACCACGCCCCCAGCGAGCTGGAGACCCGCCGGGCGCTCTGCGGCAACCTCTGCCGCTGCTCCGGCTACCGGGGCGTCCTCGACGCCGTCAACGAGGTCATCGCCGGCCGCGAGGCCGCGGCCGGGGCGGCCGCCGCGCAGGAGGCCGCCGACCGGGACGAGGCCCGCATCCCGCACCAGGCGCCGCCCGGCGCGGGTAGTGTGCAGGCCCCTCTCCAGGACGGAGGCATGGCGTGAGCAACGACGCGGCCACCGCGGCGGGCGCGACCCCCACCGCGATCAGCATCCCGGCCCCGGCCGGGGCCGGCGGCCCGGCCGCCGAGCGCCCCACGCTCGGCATCGGCTCCTCGCTGCCGCACGCCGACGCCCGCGCCAAGACCGAGGGCACCTTCCCCTACGCCGCCGACCTGTGGGCCGAGGGGCTGCTCTGGGCGGCCGTGCTGCGCTCCCCGCACCCGCACGCCCGCATCCTGTCCGTCGACACCTCCGGCGCCCTGAGCATGCCCGGGGTCCGCGCCGTGGTCACCCACGAGGACGTCCCCGGCGACGGCTCCTACGGGCGCCGCGTCGTCGACCGCCCGGTCTTCGCCTCCGACCTGGTCCGCCACCACGGCGAGCCGATCGCCGCGGTCGCCGCCGACCACCCCGACACCGCCCGGCTGGCCGCCGCCGCCATCGCCGTCCAGTACGAGGTCCTGGAACCGGTCACCGACCCGGAGAAGGCGTTCGCCGCCGAGCCGCTGCACCCCGACGGCAACCTCATCCGCCACATCCCGCTGCGCTACGGCGATCCGGAGGCCACCGGCGAGGTCGTCGTCGAGGGGCTGTACCGGATCGGCCGCCAGGACCCCGCGCCCATCGGCGCCGAGGCCGGGCTCGCCGTGCCCCGCCCCGACGGCGGCGTGGAGATCTACACCGCCTCCACCGACCCGCACACCGACCGGGACCTGGCCGCCGCCTGCTTCGGCCTCGAACCCGACCGGGTGAAGATCGTCGTCACCGGGGTGCCCGGCGCGACCGGCGACCGCGAGGACCCCGGCTTCCAGCTCCCGCTCGGCCTGCTGGCGCTGCGCACCGGATGCCCCGTCAAGCTGGCCGCCACCCGCGAGGAGTCCTTCCTCGGCCACGCCCACCGCCACCCCACCCTGCTGCGCTACCGCCACCACGCGGACGCCGAGGGCCGGCTGGTCAAGGTCGAGGCCCAGATCCTGCTGGACGCGGGCGCCTACGCGGACGCCTCCTCGGAGTCCCTGGCCGCCGCCGTCGCCTTCGCCTGCGGGCCCTACGTCGTCCCGCACGCCTTCATCGAGGGCTGGGCGGTCCGCACGAACAACCCGCCCTCCGGCCACGTCCGGGGCGAGGGCGCGATGCAGGTCTGCGCCGCCTACGAGGGGCAGATGGACAAGCTGGCCGCCAAGCTGGGCATCGACCCGGCCGAGCTGCGGCTGCGCAACGTCCTGGCCACCGGCGACCTCCTGCCCACCGGCCAGACGGTCACCTGCCCGGCCCCGGTCGCCGAACTGCTGCGCGCCGTGCGCGAGGCCCCGCTGCCCTCGCTGCCCAAGGACTCCCCGGAGGACGACTGGCTGCTGCCCGGCGGTCCCGAGGGCGCGGGCGAACCCGGCGCCGTGCGGCGCGGCGTGGGCTACGCGCTGGGCATGGTCCACATGCTCGGGGCCGAGGGCGCCGACGAGGTCTCCACCGCCACGGTCCGGGTCCACGACGGCGTCGCCACCGTCATCTGCGCCGCCGTCGAGACCGGCCAGGGCTTCTCCACGCTGGCCCGCCAGGTGGTTCAGGAGACCCTGGGCATCGAGGAGGTGCACGTCGCCGCCGTCGACACCGACCAGCCCCCGGCGGGCGCGGCGACGCACGGCCGCCACACCTGGGTCTCCGCCGGAGCGGTCGAACGCGCCGCGAAGATGGTCCGCACCCAGCTGCTCCAGCCGCTGGCCCACAAGTTCGGCATGTCCACCGAACTGCTCCAGATCGCCGACGGCAAGATCACCTCGTACGACGGGGTGCTCTCCACCACCGTCACCGAGGCGATGGACGGCAAGGAACTGTGGGCCACCGCCCAGTGCCGCCCGCACCCCACCGAACCGCTGGACGAGTCCGGCCAGGGCGACGCCTTCGTCGGCATGGCGTTCTGCGCCGTCCGCGCGGTGGTGGACGTCGACATCGAGATCGGCTCCGTCCGGGTCGTCGAGATGGCCCTCGCCCAGGACGTCGGGCGGGTCCTCAACCCCGCCCAGCTGGCCGCCCGGATCGAGGCGGGCGTCACCCAGGGCATCGGCGCGGCGCTGACGGAGAACCTGCGCACCGCCCGCGGTCTGGTCCGCCACCCGGACCTGACCGGGTACGCGCTGCCGACGGCGCTGGACGTCCCCGAGATCCGCATCGTCAAGCTGGTCGAGGAACGCGACGTGGTCGCCCCCTTCGGCGCCAAACCCGCCTCCGCCGTCCCCGTCGTCACCTCGCCCGCGGCCGTCGCGGCGGCGGTCCGGGCCGCCACCGGCCGCCCGGTCAACCGCCTCCCGATCCGTCCGCAGGCGGCGGTCGTGACGCCCCCCAAGGGCTGACCTTCCCCGTCATCGCCGCACCGTCGCCCGTGCGGCGATGATGGGAGCATGCACATCCGCGCAACGGACGGTCCGGGCCAGGGGGCGACCCTGGCCCAGCTCCTCGCCCTGATCGCCCCGGGCACGCTCGACGTCGTCGCGGCCCCGCTCACCACCGCCGTGCCCGCCCTGGACGTGGTGCTGCACGACGCCGGGGAGGACCGGGACGAGGACTCCTGGGCGGCCACCGGACTGGTCCTGCTGGCCGTGGGCGTCGAGGCCGGGTCGCCGGAAGCCGCCGACGTGCTGCGCGCCGCGGACCGGGCGGGGGCGGCGGCCGTGGTCGTGCGGCGCGGCGGCCGGGGTCCCCGGGCCTCGCTCGTGGAGGCGGCGGAGCGGGGGCGCACCGCCCTGCTGACCCTGCGGCCCGGACAGGGCTGGACCGAACTGCTCGGCCAGTTGCGGACGGCCCTGGTGCACAGCGTCCCGGACCGCTCCGGCGACGCGGCCGGGGTGGCCGGACTGCGGCTGGGCGATCTGTCCGGCCTGGCCAACACCGTGGCGGACCTCGTCGGGGGAGCGATCACGATCGAGGACCCGCAGTCCCGCGTCCTCGCGTACTCGCGCATGGACCACGAACCCGACCCGATGCGCCGGCTGACGATCCTCGGCCAGGAGGTGCCCCGCTGGCGGGTCGTCGAACTCCGCGAGAGCGGCTTCTTCCGGACCCTGTGGAACACCGACGACGTGGTGCGCCTGCCCGCCGACGGGCGCTACGCCGAACGGCTGGCGGTCGCGGTGCGGCACGGCTCCGAGGTCCTCGGCTCGATCTGGGCCGCCGCCGACGGACGGCCGCTGGCCGGGGACGCGGCGGCGGCCCTGCGCACGGCCGCACGTGCCGCCGTCCCCCATCTGTCGCACCACCGCACCTGGGGCCGGGCCGCGGCCCGCGCCCGTGAGGAGACCGTGCTCGCGCTGCTGGCCGGCAGCGTCCGTGCGGCCCACGACGTCGGAATCGTCCGGGGCCGGCGCCACGCGGTGATGGTCGCGGAGGCCCACCCCGGGCCGCCGGGGGAGGAGACGGTCCCCGAGGCCCCGGAGGACCGGGTCCTCGACGTGCTCGCGCTCCAGGCCGCCGCCTACCGCCCCGGCTGTGTGACCGCCCGCTCGGGACGGCGGCTGTACGTGCTGGTGCCGGCCGCGGACGGCGAGGCGGACCCCGCGCGCACGCTGCTGGCGACCGCCCGCTCGGTGCCGCGCGGAGCGGTCCTCGCCGGGGCCGGACCGGTGGTGGCGGACGTGGCGGAGCTGCCGGACTCCCGCGAGGCGGCGGAGCTGGTGGTGCGGGTCCTGCGGGAGCGGGCCGGGCGCCGTCCGGAGGCCGGATCGGCGGTGGCCTCGTACGAGGAGGTGGCGGCCGAGGCGACGGTGCTGCGGCTGCTCGACCGGGTGGAGCCGCTGTGGGCACGGGGGGAGGGGCCGGTGCACGCGATGCTGGCGCACGACGCGGCGCACGGCTCCTCGTTCGGCGAGTCCGTCGCGGCCTATCTCGACGCCTTCGGCGACGCGGCCGGGGCCGCCCGGCGGCTCACCGTGCACCCCAACACGCTGCGGTACCGGCTGCGCCGGGCGCGCGAGCTGTTCGGCGTGGACCTGTCCGACCCGGCCGTACGGCTCCTGGCCGACCTGGGCCTGCGCCTGTCCCGCCGCCCGGCCGAATCATGATCACGTAGTTGTCCGGCTGCACGGAGGAACCCGCCGGGACTGGTCGTGCCCGACGAAGACAGACCGGGTCTTCCGCGCCGAAGCTGAGCACATTCCCCCGCCGCCGACGTGCGGCGGTGCAGGAGCGGCCCCGGTACTCAGGAGTGTGGTTCAGGTGTCTTCCCCTTCGGTCTCCCCGCGCGAGCGCGCCCGTGACGCGGCCCTCTCCCGCGCGGTCGGGGAGGGACTGCTCGGCCCCGGCGCGCCCCTCGTCGGCCTGCTCGACGTCGACGGCGTCCTGGCGGCCGTCGACGCGCTGAACGAGGCGTTCGAGGGGCCGGCCGCCGTCCAGCACACCTTCGCCGCCAAGGCCTGCGGACTGGTGCCGGTCCTGCGGCTGCTCGCCGAGGCCGGCATGGGCTGCGAGGTGGCCTCGCCCGGCGAGCTGGAGCAGGCGCTGGCGGCCGGCTTCACCCCGGACCGGCTGGTCTTCGACAGCCCCGCGAAGACCGTCGAGGAGCTGGAGTTCGCCCTGGAGCACGGCATCGCGATCAACCTGGACAACTTCCAGGAGCTGGAGCGCGTCGACCGCCTGCTCGCCGGCCGCGAACCGTCCGGCCCCATCGGACTGCGCGTCAACCCCCAGGTCGGCGCGGGCGCCATCGGGGCGATGAGCACGGCCACGGCGACGAGCAAGTTCGGCGTCGCGCTGCGCGACCCCGGGGCCGAGGACGCCGTGATCGACGCCTTCGTACGCCACCGGTGGCTCAACCGGCTGCACGCCCACGTCGGCTCGCAGGGCTGCCCGCTCCCGCTGATCGCCCAGGGCATCGGTGCCGCGTACGACCTCGCCGAGCGCGTCAACGGACGGCTGGGGCACGCCCGGATCACCGGCCTGGACATCGGCGGCGGCCTGCCGGTCAACTTCTCCGACGACGACGACCGCCCCACCTACGCCGACTACGTCGCCGCGCTGCGCGCCGCCGTCCCCGGGCTCTTCGACGGCCGCTACACCCTCGTCACCGAGTTCGGCCGCTCACTGCTCGCGAAGAGCGGCACCATCGGCTCGGTCGTCGAATACACCAAGTCCGCCGGCGGCCGGCGGATCGCCGTCACCCACGCGGGGGCCCAGGTGGCCACCCGTACCGTGTTCATGCCCGAGTCCTGGCCCCTGCGCGTCGGCGTCTTCGACGGAGCCGGCCGACCCAAGGAGGGCCCCACCGAGGTCGTCGACATCGCGGGCCCCTGCTGCTTCGCCGGGGACCTCACCGCCACCGCCCGCGAGCTCCCGGTGATCGAGCCCGGGGACGTGGTGGCGCTGTACGACACCGGGGCGTACTACTTCTCATCGCACTTCTCCTACAATTCCCTGCCCAGGCCCGCTGTGTACGGCTATCGCACGAATGCGGACGGACAGGTGCGGCTCGCCCTGATCCGCGAGGCCCAGAGCGTGCGCGAGGTCGTCGAGGAGAGCGGCCTGGCCCACGCCGACGCCCTGGTGGCCCTGTGCGCGGACGGCCCGGAGCACGGAACGACGAAGGAGGTGGCGGAGTGACGCGTGTCCTCATATCCGCCGACATGGAAGGGGCGACGGGAACGGTCTCGCCGGCCGACGTCGCCGCGGGAACCCCGCGCTACGAGCGGTTCCGCCGGCTGCTCACCCAGGACGTGAACGCCGCTGTCGCCGGGTTCGCCGAGGCGGGCGCCGACGAGATCGTCGTCAACGACGCCCACTGCGGCATGGACAACGTCCTCATCGAGGAACTCGACCCGCGCGCGGTGCTGATCGTCGGCCGGCAGAAGCCGCTCGGCATGCTGGAGGGCCTGGAGGAGGGCATCGACGCGCTGGCGTTCGTCGGCTACCACACCGGCGCCGGCGACGAGGGCGTCCTCGCCCACACCTACCTCTCGCACAGCATCACCGGCGTCCGCATCGACGGCGAACCCGTCAGCGAGGGCGCGTTCAACGCCCTGGTCGCCGCCGAGGCCGGCGTCCCGGTCGTCCTCGTCACCGGCGACGACCTCACCTGCCGCGAGGCCGCCGCCTACGCACCCGGCTGCCGGACCGTCGCCGTCAAACGGGCGATCTCGCGGCACGCCGCCGTCTGCCGCACCCCGGCCGTCACGGCGGCCGACATCCGCCGCGAGGCCGCCGCCGCGCTCGCGGCGCCCCCGCCCCGCCCCACCCGGCGCCCCGCGCCGCACGTGGTCGAGACCGACGTGGACAGTCCCCACCTCGCGGACCGCGCGTGCGCCCTGTCCGGAGTCGAACGGTCCGGCCCCCGCACCGTCCGCGTCACCACCCCCGACGCCCTCACGGCCCTGCGCCGCTTCCGCGCCCTCAGCTGGGTGATCGGCGGCGGTCGCGAGGGCGACTGGACCTGAGCCGGACCCCTCCCGGCGGCCCGCACCCCCTCCGGGCCGCCGCCCTCCCGACGGCGTGCCCGCACCCGCCCGAGCGGATCCCACCCCCCTTGCACGACATTGCCCCCGACTGGAGCTGTGCCATGTCTTCTCCCGTACCGCAGAAGGAACCGCGGAGCCCGCAACCGCCGCTCAGCCGCTCGCTGCGCAACCGCCACATGTCGATGATCGCGATCGGCGGCGCGATCGGCGCCGGACTGTTCGTGGGCAGCGGCTCGGTCATCAAGACCGCGGGCCCGGCGGCGATCGTCTCCTACTGCCTGGCCGGCGCGCTCGTGCTGTGCACCATGCGGATGCTCGGCGAGATGGTCGTGGCCAAACCGTCCGCCGGCTCCTTCGCCGACTACGCGCGCACGGCGATCGGGCCGTGGGCGGGCTTCACCATCGGCTGGCTGTACTGGTACTACTACGTGATCATCGTGGCCGTGGAGGCCGTCGCGGGCGCGGCCATCCTGCACGCCTGGCTCGATCTGCCGCTCTGGGTCCTCGCCATGGGCCTGATGGTCGTGATGACCGCGACCAACCTGCTCTCCGTGAAGTCCTTCGGCGAGTTCGAGTTCTGGTTCTCCTCGGTGAAGGTCGCCGCGATCGTGGCCTTCCTGATCGTCGGCGGACTCTACGTCTTCGGCGCCTGGCCGGGCGCCTCCTTCGACTTCTCCAACCTCACCGCCCACGGCGGCTTCGCGCCCAACGGGTTCACCGCGATCTTCTCCGCGATCGTCGTGGTCATCTTCGCCTTCGGCGGGGCCGAGATCGTCACCATCGCCGCCGCCGAGAGCAAGGAGCCCGAACGCTCGGTGGCACGTGCCACCACCGGGATCATCTGGCGGATCATCCTCTTCTACGTCGGCTCCATCGTCCTGGTCGTCACGATCGTGCCCTGGGACAGCGCCAAGGTCCTGGCCAGCCCGTACGTCGCCGCCTGGAAGATCATCGGGCTGCCGGGCGCCGGCGTCGTGATGGACGTCGTGATCCTCACGGCCGTCCTGAGCGTGCTCAACTCCTCGGTCTACGTCTCCTCGCGGATGCTGCGCGCGCTCGCCACCCACGGCGACGCCCCCACCTGGCTCGTGGCGACCAACAAGCGCCAGGTCCCGGCCCGCGCGATCCTCGCCGGGACCGTGGTCGGCTGGATCTCGGTGCTGCTGGCCTACCTCTCCCCGGACACCGTCTTCACCTACCTGGTGAACTCCTCCGGCGCGATCGCCATCTTCATGTACCTGATGATCGGGGTGTCCCAACTGCGCATGCGGCGGAGGCTGGAGCGCGAGGCGCCCGAGCGGCTGACCCTGCGCATGTGGCTCTTCCCGTATCTGACCTGGGTCGTCATGGCCGGATTCGCGGCCGTGCTGGTGGCCATGGCCGTGATCGCCGACCAGCGCACGCAGCTCTTCACCAGCCTCGGCAGCCTGGCCGTCGTCCTCGTCGCGTACGCGGTGCGCAGGGCGCGCGGCAGCCGGCCGGAGCCGGTCGCGGAGAGCCGCGAGGCGGACCCGGTGTCCAGCTCCTGACCTGCGAGAACGACGAACCGCCCGCCCCCGGACGCGGGGGCGGGCGGTTCGTCCGTGGAGACCGTGACCGGATTCGAACCGGTGTAACTCGAGTTGCAGTCGAGCCCCTGAGCCTCTCGGGCACACGGTCCTGCGGTGGTGCGATGCCTCGACGTTAGGCCCGGGGCGGGCGGGGGCTCAAGGGTGCGGGCCGCCGCGCCATACGACTGCCACACTCCGTTCATGTTCGGCCCCGGCGGTCCTACGACCAAGGGCGGAGGACGGAGCCGTCCCGCGACAGGGTCCACACCGGATTTCGGCCCTTACTCTTGAGCGCATGACCGTCCTGGAACCCCGCGACGCCGAGGTCGCGCCGCAGCTCGAAGACCCCGCAGCACCCTCCGGGACGGCCGAAGGGGTTCTCGGGCGCACCTACCGGGCGCTCAGCGTCGGCATCGTCTCGGTGGTCTTCCTGATCGCCTTCGAGGCGACCGCCGTGGGGACCGCGATGCCGGTCGCCGCCCGGGAGCTCGACGGCATCCCGCTCTACGCCTTCGCCTTCTCCGCGTACTTCACCACCAGCCTCTTCGCGATGGTCCTCTCCGGCCAGTGGGCCGACCGGCGCGGGCCGCTCGCCCCGCTGGCCGCCGGCATCAGCGCCTTCGGCGCCGGGCTGCTGCTGTCGGGGACCGCGGGGAGCATGTGGCTCTTCATCGCCGGACGGGCCGTGCAGGGGCTGGGCGGCGGGCTGGTGATCGTCGCGCTGTACGTGGTGATCAGCCGGGCCTACCCGGAGCGGCTGCGCCCGTCGATCATGGCCGCGTTCGCCGCGAGCTGGGTGATCCCGTCGGTCGTGGGGCCGCTGGCCTCCGGAAGCGTGACCGAGCACCTGGGCTGGCGCTGGGTCTTCGTCGGCATCCCCGTCCTGGTCGTCTTCCCGCTGGCGCTCGCGCTGCCCGCGATCCGGCGCAGGGCCTCGGGGCCGGCGGACCCGGAGGCGCCGGTGGAACCGTACGACCGCCGGCGCATCGCGCTCGCGCTGGGCATCTCGCTGGGCGCCGGGCTGCTCCAGTACGCCGGCCAGGAGCGGAACTGGCTCTCCCTGCTGCCGGCCGCCGCCGGCATCGCGCTGCTCGTCCCCGCGATCCGCGGCCTGCTGCCCCCGGGCACCGGGCGCGCGGCCCGCGGACTGCCCGCCGTGGTGCTGCTGCGCGGGGTGGCGGCGGGGTCCTTCATCGCCGCCGAATCGTTCGTCCCGCTGATGCTCGTCACCGAGCGCGGCCTCTCCCCGACCCTGGCCGGCCTCTCCCTCGCCGCGGGCGGCGGCACCTGGGCGCTGGGTTCGTACGTCCAGTCCCGCCCCCGCCTCGAACCGCACCGCGAGCGGCTGATGGTGGGCGGCATGGTCCTCGTCGCCGCGGCGATAGCCACCGCCCCGGCGGTGCTCCTCCATGCGGTCCCCGTCTGGACCGTCGCCGTCGCCTGGGCCTTCGGCTGCTTCGGCATGGGCATGGTGATCGCCTCCACCAGCGTCCTGCTCCTCAAGCTCTCCGCCCCCGAGGAGGCCGGCGCCAACTCCGCCGCCCTCCAGATCTCCGACGGCCTCTCCAACGTCCTCCTCCTCGCGGCGGGCGGCGCCGCCTTCGCGGCCCTGGGCGGGGGAGCGGTGGGCGCCGTCCACGACGCGGCCGAGGCGACCGCCTCGGGCTCCCACCCGGGGGCCTTCGCCGTGGTCTTCCTGCCCATGGCAGCGGTGGCCCTGGCGGGGGCGTGGGTGGCGGGGCGGGTGCGGGCGAGAGCGTAGTCCCGCGTGGGGGAGCGACCTTGTGAAGCGGGTCTCAGAGGTGCCGAACCACGGCTGCTCCGTACGGGGTTCCCGCTCGCCCCCCGGTAGGGTGGCCCGGTTGTCGTATCGCGTACGGGCCCCCGGTCCGCGCGGACAGCGCCCCACGTACCCGAGAGACCCGAACCGGAGACCGTGACTACTACCGCCTCCCACCACCTCTCACCCGCCTTTCCCGGCCGCGCCCCCTGGGGCACGGCCGGCAAGCTGCGAGCCTGGCAGCAGGGCGCCATGGAGAAGTACATCCAGGAGCAGCCGCGCGACTTCCTCGCGGTCGCCACCCCCGGCGCGGGGAAGACCACCTTCGCGCTGACCCTCGCCTCGTGGCTGCTGCACCACCACGTCGTGCAGCAGGTCACCGTCGTCGCCCCGACCGAGCACCTGAAGAAGCAGTGGGCGGAGGCGGCGGCCCGGATAGGGATCAAGCTGGACCCCGAGTACAGCGCGGGCCCGCTGAGCAAGGAGTACCACGGCGTCGCCGTGACGTACGCGGGCGTCGGGGTCCGCCCCATGCTGCACCGCAACCGCTGCGAGCAGCGCAAGACGCTGGTGATCCTGGACGAGATCCACCACGCCGGCGACTCCAAGTCCTGGGGCGAGGCATGCCAGGAGGCGTTCGACCCGGCGACCCGGCGGCTCGCGCTCACCGGCACGCCGTTCCGCTCGGACACCAACCCGATCCCGTTCGTCGTGTACGAGGAGGGCAACGACGGCATCCGCCGCTCCTCGGCCGACTACACCTACGGCTACGGGAACGCGCTCGCCGACGGCGTCGTCCGCCCGGTCATCTTCCTCAGCTACAGCGGCAACATGCGCTGGCGCACCAAGGCCGGTGACGAGATCGCCGCCCGCCTCGGCGAACCGATGACCAAGGACGCCATCGGGCAGGCCTGGCGCACCGCGCTGGCCCCCACCGGCGAGTGGATCCCCAATGTGCTCAGCGCCGCCGACAAGCGGCTCACCGAGGTCCGCAAGGGCATCCCCGACGCGGGCGGCCTGGTCATCGCGACGGACCAGGAGTCGGCGCGCGAGTACGCCAAGATCCTGAAGCGGGTCACCGGCGAGAAGGCCACCGTCGTCCTCTCCGACGAGAAGGCCGCCTCCAAGAAGATCGACCGGTTCAGCGCGGACGACTCCCGCTGGATGGTCGCGGTCCGCATGGTGTCGGAGGGCGTCGACGTGCCCCGGCTGGCCGTCGGCGTGTACGCCACCACCATCTCGACGCCCCTCTTCTTCGCCCAGGCCGTCGGCCGCTTCGTGCGCTCCCGCCGGCGCGGCGAGACCGCGTCCGTCTTCGTCCCCACCATCCCGATGCTGCTCGACTTCGCCAACGAGATGGAGGTCGAGCGCGACCACGTCCTCGACAAGCCCAAGAAGGGCGGCGACGAGGAGAACCCGTTCTCCGAGGAGGACAAGCTCCTCGCCGACGCGGAGCGGCTGGAGGACGAGGAGACCGAGGAGCAGCTGCCCTTCGAGGCGCTGGAGTCCGACGCGGTCTTCGACCGGGTGCTGTACGACGGCGCCGAGTTCGGCATGCAGGCCCACCCGGGCAGCGAGGAGGAGCAGGACTACCTCGGCATCCCCGGCCTCCTCGAACCCGACCAGGTGCAGCTGCTGCTCCAGAAGCGGCAGACCCGGCAGATCGCGCACAGCCGGCAGAAGCCCGCCGCCGAGGCCGACCTCCTGGAGAAGCCCGCCCACGAGCGGCCCGTCGTCACCCACAAACAACTGCTTGAGCTGCGCAAACAGCTCAACACCATGGTGTCCGCCTACACCCACCAGAGCGGCAAGCCGCACGGCGTCATCCACACCGAACTGCGCCGGGTCTGCGGCGGACCGCCCAGCGCGGAGGCCACCGCCGGCCAGATCGAGCAGCGGATCAAGAAGGTCCAGGAGTGGGCCACCCGCATGCGGTGAGCGGGCGGGGCCGCGTACGCGCGCACCGGCCCGGTGCGGGGACAGGAGCCCCGCACCGGGCCGGTTCCATGCCGGGGGGTGCTACCAGACGAACGGCGCCGACTGGACCGATGTCGCCACGCAGTACACGGTGGCGACCGTCGGGGACGACGTCACGATCTTGAGCGTGTAGTTCGTGGACGTGGCCGGGGCCGACAGCACCGTGAGGTTGGTGCTGTCGCCGGCCGCCAGGGTGCCGGAGCTGAGCTTCAGCGGCCCGAGGGTGATCGGGTTGGGGTAGCTCATGCCCGGGTTCGCCTTGGCGGAGAACTCGACGACGCCCGCGCCCTTGGCGACCCTCAGCGTCGTCGTGATGCTGTTCGGGTCCGCACTCGACCCGGACGGCATCGTGATCGCCGAGGACGTCAGCTTGATGGACTTGGACGTGCCGCTGTCGGCCGCGGTGAGGGTGGCCAGGCCACTGCCCCAGGAACCGCAGTCGAAGGAGGCGGTCGCCGTGGTCGGGGTCACCGCGAACGCCGTCGGTGAGGACAGCGCGAGCAGCGCGCCGGCCGAACAGACCGCGCCCAGTGCCAGCGGCAGGTGTCTTCGGACGGGTCTACGGGTGGTGCCACGGATCGAAGAGATCGACATGACGGGTGGAACTCCTTCCGGTGTGAATTCCGCGTTATCGCGCTCCGCCGACGTCGGTGCATTCGGCGGAGATGCGGATCTGCCTGCCGGGCCCGGCATGTCGGGTGCAGTGAAACGGTGATCTTCGAAGAAGTCAACAGACATGCGGAAAACGCCTGGAGAAATGCTTTTCGGGCATTTCAGAAAGGATCAATCGGCCTTCTCTTGACTTCTCTGCACGTGCCCTCCTCAATGTGCGCAATCAATGGTCCATGAAGGGGTGTCAGGTGATCCGACGACGAAGACCCGGTGCGACCGGCCTGCTCGCTGCCTGCTTCGTACTGTCCCTGGGCTGCGCGGGCGCCGCGGCCTCACCGGTCTCGCCCGGCAGCGGCTCGGCCGCCGCCGGAACGGTGACGCCGACCGTCCACTGCACCCTGCCCGCCGGCCAGGGCGAGGCGACCGGACCGCAGGACATGACCGTGGAGCTGTCGCCGGCCGTCGTCGAACCGGGCGGCAAGGTGCACGCCAAGGTGACGCTCGGGCCGTCCCCCGCCACCAGCGGACTGCCCCTGGAGGACGTGCCGACCATCCCCAGCCTGGACCTGGCGATGTCCGGCGGGGCCACCGGAACCGTCACCGTGCGGGGCCCGGAGATCTCCATGGACATCCCGTCCGGGGTGCCCATCGAGATCCCGCCGTACGAGGGCGACTTCCTGGTGCCCGCCGACGCCTCGGGCGACGTCTCGTTCGCGCCCATCCGTACGCTCACGCAGACCAAGGTGCTCGGTTCGGTCTTCGAGACCCCCTGCGACGTGGTGTCCGGCGGCGACTCGTTCGGCAGCGTCACGGTGGAGGGCACGGCGGGCGAACCCGCCACCCTGACCGCCCCGGCCGGCCCGGTGCGCCCCAGCACCGCGGTGAAGCTGGGCGGCTCCGGGTGGACCCCGGACGCCACCGCCGTGCCCTCGCTCTGCGCGGTCGGCGGCGGTGGCTGCGATCCGCTGAAGTTCACCGCGAACAGCCTGCGGATCGACTCCTACGGCACCCTCACCGGCACCGCGACGCTCGGCCCGTCCGGGGCCGTGCCGAACGGCGCCTACGAGGTGAAGGTCAACGACGGCACCAAGGAGGCCACCGCCCCCCTCACCGTCGAGGCCGTCGCGGCCGGCGAGCGGGAGATGACCCTGTCCCCGGACCGCGGACCGGTCGGCACCGTCCTCACCGTCAGCGGTCGCAACTACAACCCGGACCGCTGGATCAACATCATCGGGCTCGACGCCTCGGGCACCGGGCTCGACGACAGCGCGGTCTACGTCAAGAGCGGCTCGGACGGCACCTGGTCCACGGAGTTCACCGTGATCTCCGACGCGATCGCCGCCGTCCAGTCCGACGAGGGCAACGACCCCGCGACCGTACGCACCGCCCCCTTCACCGTCACCACCGACGGCGGCGGCGGGGACGGGGCCACCGCCGAACAGCACCTGACCACCCAGGTCAGGGCCGGGACGCTGAGCATGAGCCAGGCGGGCGACACCGTCGACTTCGGCACCACGATCCTGGGCGACGGCACCGGCGACCAGCGCGCCCGGCTCAACCGGATCGAGGTCGAGGACGCCCGCGGCGTCAACAGCGGCTGGTCCCTGACCGCCACCCTCACCCCGTTCACCGGCCCCGACGGGAGCACCATCCCGGCCGGAGCGGTGCGCTGGACCCCGTCCTGCACCGCGCAGGCCGGCAGCGTGGGCACCCCGGTCGCCGGAGCGCCCACCGCCCTCGGGAGCGAGGCGGCGAGCCTCTGCCGGATGAACCCGGACGGATCGCGTCCGTTCACCGGCGGGACGTTCGACGCCGATGCCGATCTCGCGCTCACCGTTCCCGAATTCACCCGGCCCGGAGATTACAGCGCCACCCTCACCCTGACCCTGCTGTAAAGGGAGCCGGGGATATCCCGAAGGCGCCCGCCTGTTCCGTACGGCAATGGAGCAGGCGGGCGCCTTCCATTTCGCAGGCGGAGCACCCGCATTCCGTTTCCTTGGGAGGAGCCATATGTTCGCGCACCGCAGATCCGCCGGAGGCCGGGCCCGCCCGGCCTGGCGGCGGGCCGTCGCCCTGGGCGCCGGAGCCGTCCTCGTCTGGAGCGGGGGCGCCGTCGCCCTCGCCCCGCTCGCCCACGCGGGCACCATCACCCCGACCGTCCACTGCACCCTGCCCGCCGGCCAGGGCCAGGCGGACGGGCCGCAGCAGTTCGGCGTGGAGCTGACCCCCGACGTCGTCGACCCCGGCGGCAAGGTCCACGCCAAGGTCACCCTCGGCCCCTCGCCCGCCACCAGCGGGCTCAGCCTCAGCAACGTGCCCACCACGCCCAGCCTCGACCTCGCCATGTCCGGCGGCGCCACCGGCACGGTCACCGTCACCGGGCCCGAGGTCTCGCTCGACATCCCGTCCGGCAAGCCGATCGAGATCCCGCCGTACGAGGGCGACTTCCTCATCCCCGCCAACGCCAGCGGCCCCATCACCTTCACCCCGCTGCGCAACCTCACCCGCACCAAGGTGCTCGGCTCCACCTACGAGACGGCCTGCGTCGTCACCGCGGGCGGCGGCCCGATCGGCACCGTGACCGCCGAGGGCAGCGCCGGACAGCCGCCGACGCTGATCGCCCCGACGTCCCCGGTCCGCCCGTCCAGCGCCGTCACCCTGTCCGGCAGCCGCTGGACACCCGGCGGCACGCCCGTGGCCCAGCTCTGCGCGGCCGACGGCGGCGGTTGCGACGCCGCGAAGTTCGGCGCCTCCACCCTCGCCGTCAGCGCGTCCGGCCAGCTCACCGGCAGCGCCACCCTCGCCGGGGCGGGCGCGGTGCCGAACGGCTCGTACCTGGTGAAGGTCGGCGACGGTACGAAGGAGGCCACCGCGCCCCTGACCGTCCAGGCCTTCGTCCCCGACGGACCGCGCTCCATCGCCCTGTCCCGGGGCAGCGGACCGGTCGGCAGCGTGATCACCGTCAGCGGCGGCAACTACTACCAGGACCGCTGGGTCAACATCGTCGCCCTCGACGCGGGCGGCGCCACCCTGGACGACACCGCCGTCTATGTGAAGAGCCGTCCCGACGGCACCTTCTCCGCCGAGTTCACCGTCTCCGACCCGGCGATCGCCGCGATCCAGGTCGACGAGGCCAACGACCCCGCGACCGTACTGACCACGCCCTTCACCGTGACCGAGGCCGAGGCCACGCTCTCCGCCGGCGCCGCCAAGGTGAAACCCGGCGGCACCATCGGCGTCTCCGGCACCGGCTGGCCCTCCGGCACCGCCCCCGCCGCCGCGCTCTGCGCCGCCGACGGCACCGGCTGCAACGCCGCCGGGATCAGCGGCTCCACCCTGCGGATCAGCGCCGACGGCACCCTCTCCGGCACCGTCACGCCCGCCGGGTCCACCGCCCGGGGCGTCTACGCCCTGCGGGTCACCGCCGGCGTCTCCCAGGCCCTGACCCAGCTCACCGTCGCCCCCACCTTCGTCGTCCTCACCCCGGACTCCGGACCCCGGGGCACCTCGGTCACCGTCCTCGGCCAGGGCTTCGCCAAGGTGGCGACCGTCTCCATCGTCGGGCTGCGCGCCGACGGCTCGCAGACCTCCGACTCCGTACGCACCAAGGTGGTCGGCCTCGACGGGGCGTTCTCGCAGACCTTCACCGTCAACGCGGCCGACACCGTCGCCCTGCGGGTCCGCGAGGTCCTCGTCAACCCCCGCACCGAGACGGCCGCGTTCACCGTCCAGGACGGCTCGGTCCCGGCCGGCGCCTCCTTCGCCCTCTCCCCGCCGGAAGGACCGCCCGGCACCGTCGTCCAGGTGACCGGCCGGGGCTTCGCCCCCGTCGCCACGGTCTCCGTCACCGGACGCACCTCCGACGGCAAGCAGACCTCCGACTCCTACGTCACCCGGGTCATCGGACTCGACGGCACCTTCGCCCTCAACTTCACCGTCCGCGACCCGGCGACGAAGGCGATCAGGGCCTGCGAGGTCCTCGTCAACGGAAAAACGGTCCAAAAAATGTTCACGGTGAGTTAACGCCGGTTCACGTCTGATGCACAGAGCGTCGCGAGGGCGTCGGCCGACATGGACGCGCGTAGATGCGTCCGGTTCGGCCGGCGCCCCGCTGACCGGCACTTATGCTCGCCCCGCAGCGGCCGGATTCCACGGACGCCCGGATTCTGGACGAGGTCTTCCGCTGAGCGGACTGGCTCGCTACTGTCCCAAAAAAGTGAACGCGCCGTGGCAGTGCCGCCGCGGAGCGCAGCCGGTGCCTTGGCCAGGCCGGCGGCCTCTCGATGCGTTGCCGCTGGGACCGGTGACGCACCAAACCAAGGGAACCAGCCGCCGCCGCTCACCGAAGAGGAGAGGGCGTCGTGACCGCGGAGACCTCCCAGACGCTCGACCGGGGACTGCGTGTCCTCAAACTGCTCGCCGATACCGACCACGGCCTGACGGTCACCGAGTTGTCCAACAAACTCGGCGTCAACCGCACGGTGGTCTACCGTCTGCTCGCCACCCTGGAGCAGCACACCCTGATCCGCCGCGACCTCGGCGGGCGGGCCCGCGTGGGGCTCGGCGTGCTGCGCCTCGGCCGTCAGGTCCACCCGCTCGTCCGGGAGGCCGCGCTGCCCGCGCTGCGCTCGCTGGCCGAGGACATCGGGGCCACGGCCCATCTCACCCTGGTCGACGGCGCCGACGCGCTGGCCGTCGCGGTCGTCGAACCGACCTGGACGGACTACCACGTCGCCTACCGGGCCGGCTTCCGCCATCCGCTCGACCGGGGCGCGGCGGGTCGCGCGATCCTGGCCGCCCGGCAGAAGCCCGTCGGCGAGACGGCCTTCACCCTCACCCACGGGGAGTTGGAGGCCGGGGCCAGTGGCGCGGCCGCCGCGCTGATGGGGGTGACCGGGGTCGAGGGCAGCGTCGGCGTGGTGATGCTCGCCGACGCGGTGCCGGAGCGGGTGGGGCCCCGCGTCATCGACGCGGCCCGCGAGGTCGCTGACGCGTTGCGCTGACGGGGTCCCGTGGGGCGGGGTCCCGTGTGTGCGGGGGCCTTGTGCTCGGGGTTCCGTCCTCAATCGCCGGACGGGCTGGTTTGTGCGGGTTTCCCGTGGGGTGCGCCCAGGGTCGTCGTGTGGGGTCCGGGGTCCCTCCGGGGCGTCTCCTCGAACGACGAACGTGCGGGCACGACGGATACGTACCCCGGTCTGTGTTCGTCGTTCTGCGGGGACTCCCCTGCACGCCCCCGGACCGGCCGGTTCTGCGTCTGCGGCCCCGGGATTCGCCGGCGGGGGAGGGTAACCGGCGTTCGTGGCTCGGGTTCCACCGGGGGTAAGACGCCCGACCGGCCGGGTGGGGGCGCGCAGGGGAGTCCCCGCAGGAAATGGCGTACGACCCGGGTCCCTTGCGTACCCGGGTGCACACGCCATTTCTGAGGAGTCTCCCCGGAGGGGCACCACCCACCACCCACCGGACACAGGCGCACCCGCACCCCGCCCGGAGGGCCCCCGCGTGCGGGGCGGTTAGATTGGGCGGGTGTCCACACCTCGTTCGCGCCCCCGCACCCTCGCCCTGTGCGCCCTGCCGGTTCTCGCCCTGTTCGGGGTGGCCGCGTTCGCGCCGTTGCCGTTCACGCTGGCGCAGCCGGGGACGACGGCGGACGTGCTGGGGGACGATCACGGGACGCCGGTGATCAGCATCGAGGGCACCCCGACCCGGACGACGACGGGCCAGCTGCGGATGACGACGATCGTGGCGACGGGGCCGGACGCGAAGGTCGGGTTCGGGGACGTGCTGGACAGCTGGTTCCGGACGGACCGGGCGGTGATGCCGCACGACTCCGTGTACCCGAGCGGCGGGTCCGAGAAGGAGATCGAGCGGCACAACCTGGACGACATGGCGAAGTCGCAGGACGCGGCCGTCGACGCGGCGCTGAACTATCTGGGGCGCAAGCCCGGTTCGGTGGACGTCACGTTGCATCTGGCGGATGTGGGCGGCCCGAGCGCGGGGCTGTTCTTCGCGCTGGGCATCATCGACAAGCTCGACGGCGACGGTTCCGGCGGGGATCTCACCGGGGGCCGGACCATCGCCGGCACGGGCACCATTCAGGCGGACGGCGACGTCGGCGCGGTCGGCGGCGTCTCGCTGAAGACGCAGGCGGCCCGGCGGGACGGGGCGACCGTGTTCCTCGTGCCGAAGGCCGAGTGCGCGGAGGCGAAGGCCGAGCGGCCCGAGGGGCTGCGGCTGATCCCGGTGACGACGCTGAAGGACGCGGTGTCCTCGCTGCGGGCCCTGGAGCGCGGGGGGAAGGTTCCCGGCTGCTGATGCGCGCTCCGTGCTCGTGCCGGGGTCAGACCAGGCGGGGGGCGCGGGGCCGTACGACCGGGTTGCGGGGGATCACGCGCAGGCCCAGTTCGACCAGGCCCCAGCCCAGCCGGGTGCGCAGGTCCTGACGGGGGGCGGCCAGCAGGCCGAGGCGGAACTGGTCGGCGTGGGAGTGCAGTTCGGCGGCGCGGATGCGGTGCAGCTGGAGGTGGTTCTCGGCGTTCATGTCGGGTGTTCCTCTCGGTGGCGGAGCGCGGACGGTCAGGTGGCGGAGCGCGGGAACATGTGGAGATGGGTGCGGACGACGGCGGACCCCTCGGTGCCCTCGGCCACGCGGCCCCGGTAGCTGTCGATCAACGCGTGGATCTCGTCGGCGAGTTGGCGGGAGAGCTCGGGGGTGAGGCGGACCTTGAAGTCGCTCAGGTCCGAGGCCTCGAACCAGGCGCGGGACCAGTCCTGCGTGGTGCCGATCCAGTGGCCCACCTCCTGGGCGTGGACCGAGGCGACCCACTGGAGGACGTTGCCCATGGCGCCGCGCACCTCGGGGTCGGGGTCGTAGAGGAACTCCGGGCCGAAGGAGGCGCCCGTGTGCGCCGCGCGCCACCACCGTTCGCGGCCCTTGCCGAGGGTGGGGTCGTCCTCGACGAATCCGTACGCGGCGAGCTGGCGCAGGTGGTAGCTGGTGGCGCCGCTGGACTCGCCGAGCCGTTCGGCGAGGCCGGACGCGGTGGCGGGGCCGGACTCGCGGAGGCTGTTGAGGAGGTTCAGGCGCAGCGGGTGAGCGAGGGCGCGCAGTCCGCGGGCGTCGATGTCGAGCAGTTTCGGGGGCTTGGCGGCCGGGTCGCCGTCCTGGGGGTCCGTCGTGGGCATGGCTCAACCATAGAGTTGCAAAGGTCTCTTTGCAACGGTCTTTTGCAAAAACTCTTTGCAACTCGCGTCCGGGGCCCGGTGGAGGCCCGGTTCAGCCGCTCTTGATGAAGCCCTGCTCGATCAGCCAGTCCTTGGCCACCTCGTGCGGGTCCTCCCCGTCGACGTCCACCTTGGCGTTCAGCGACTGGCCGACCTCGGTGGTCAGCTTCTTGCTCAGCGGGTCGAGGAGCCCGGCGATCTCGGGGTACTTGTCGAAGGTCGCGGTGTGGATGACGGGCGCCGCGTTGTAGTTGGGGAAGAAGTGCTTGTCGTCCTCCAGCACCTCCAGGTTCATCGCCTTGATGCGCCCGTCGGTGGTGTACACCTCGCCCAGCAGGCAGGAGTTCGACTTGGACACCTGGGTGTAGATGATCCCGGCGTCCATCTTCTTGATGTTGGCCGCCGGGAGGGACATTCCGTACGCCTTCTCCATCCCGGGCAGTCCGTCGTCGCGCGAGGCGAACTCGTTCTCGACGCAGACGGTCACCGCGGACGGCTTCTCCTTGGCGAGGGCGGCCACGTCGGAGAGCGTCTTCAGGTGGTACTTCGCGTTGTTGCTGCGGCTGATGGCGAGGGCGTAGGTGTTGTTGAGCGTCGACTGGGGGAGCCAGGTCACCCCGTTCTTCCGGTCCTCGTCCCGGACGGCCCGCCACTGCGCCCGCGGGTCGGTGATCGGCTCGGTGTGGCCCAGGTAGGTGATCCAGCCGGTGCCCGTGTACTCGTACATCGCGTCGGCGTCGCCCTTGGCGATGGCCTCGCGGGCGCTGATGGAACCGGGCAGGTTCGTCCGGTCCAGGACCTCCGCACCGGCGGCCTTGAAGATCAGGCCGATCATCTGGCCCAGGATGATGTTCTCGCTGAAGTTCTTCGAGGTGACCGTCAGCGAGGCGCCCTTCAGGGGCTCGCCCTGCCCGACCGAGCCGGGCCGGACGTCGTCCACCATCGGGGAGCCGCTCTTCAGCCCGCACCCCGCCAGCGTCAGCGCCAGCGCGGCCCCGGCCGCCAGGTTCGTGCGCCACCGCCGCCTCATCGCTCCACCTCCAGACCGCGCGGTGTCAGCGCCACCTCGGCCAGGGAGGCCAGCCAGTCCACCAGCAGGGCCAGCACCACGGTGAGGATCGAGCCGAGGACCAGGACCTGCATGCGCTGGGTCTGGATGCCCGTGGTGATCAGGTCGCCCAGCCCGCCGCCCCCGCCGAAGGTGGCCAGCGTCGCGGTGCCCACGTTCAGCACCAGGGCGGTCCGCACACCGGCCAGGATCAGCGGTACGGCGAGGGGGAGTTCGACCTTGCGCAGGGTCCCCATGGCGGACATCCCGATCCCGCGCGACGCCTCCACCAGGGTCGGTTCGATCGCCCGCAGACCGGCCACCGTATTGGAGAGCACCGGCAGCACCGCGTAGATCACCATGCCGGTGATCGCCGTGGACGGGCCGATGCCCAGCCAGATCACCAGCAGGGCCAGCAGACCGATGGCCGGGGTCGCCTGGCCGACGTTGGCGACGGCCGTGACGACCGGGGCCGCCCTGCTCAGACCGCGCCGGGTCAGCGCGATGCCCAGCGGAATGGCGATGATCAGCACCCAGAACGTGGAGATCGCGGTGAGCCGGACGTGCTGCCACCACCGCACCTCCACCACGTCCCCGGCCAGCGAGTTCTCCGCGATGGAGTCCAGATCGGCGTTGCTGATCCAGAGGTACGTGACCACCAGCACCACGGCCAGCGCCACCGGGACGGTCACCAGCTTCTGCCAGGTGATCCGCCGGGCCGGGCGGGCCGGCGGCGCGGGGGTCTCCTCCTCCTCGTCGCGGAAGGCGTGGCCCTTGACGTCGTGCTCGCCCGGCGGGCGGTCGCGGTCGGACGACGGGGGCGCGCCGCCCGTACGGCGGCCGGAGGAATCGTTCATGCGCCCGCACCGCCCTCCAGCTCCTGGGCGGTCTGATGGGTGCGCAGCTCCTCCAGCTCGTGCTGGTGCTCGATGGCGGTGAGCCGGTCGGCCTCCAGTAGTTCGTGGACCGAGTTCATCAGGGTGTGCATGTCGACGACGCCGATGAACTCGCCGCGCCGGCCGGTCACCGCGACCCGCCCGCCGCTGTCGGTCAGCACCGCCTCCAGCGCGTCGTGCAGCGTCGCGTCCCGCGTCACGGTGTCGTGCACCAACTGCCCGGCCCGCGCCAGGGACCCCCGGGCCCGCATCAGGTCGCCGCGCCGCAGCCACTTGTAGGGGCGGTTCCTGCGGTCCAGCATGAGCAGTTCGTTGTGCGGGCCGCTGCGCAGCTTGTTGAAGATCGACTGGAGCGGGTCCTCCACCGTCACGGTCGGGAAGTCCGCGACCTCCACATCCCGTACGCGGGTGAGGTTGAGCCGCTTGAGCGCCGCGCCGGCCCCGACGAATCCGGAGACGAAGTCGTCGGTCGGATTGGTGAGGATGGCCTCCGGGGTGTCGAACTGCGCGATGTGCGAGTGCTCGCGCAGAACGGCGATCCGGTCGCCCAGCTTGATCGCCTCGTCGAAGTCGTGGGTGACGAAGACGATCGTCTTGTGCAGTTCGTGCTGGAGCCGGATCAGCTCGTCCTGGAGGTGGTCGCGGGTGATCGGGTCGACCGCGCCGAAGGGCTCGTCCATCAGCAGCACCGGCGGATCGGCGGCCAGCGCCCGTGCCACGCCGACGCGTTGCTGCTGGCCGCCGGAGAGCGCGCGCGGATAGCGGCCGTGGAACTCGCGCGGGTCCAGGCCCACCAGGTCGAGCATCTCCTCGACCCGGTCCTTCACCTTCGCCTTGGACCAGCCGACCATCTTCGGGACGAGCGCGATGTTCTCCGCGACCGTCATGTGCGGGAAGAGCCCGGACGACTGGATCGCGTACCCGATCTTGCGGCGCAGCTTCACCGGGTCGATGCCGGTGACGTCCTCGTCGCCGATCCTGATCCTGCCGGAGGTCGGCTCGATCAGCCGGTTGATCATCTTCAGGGTGGTCGACTTCCCGCAGCCGGACGGGCCCACGAAGATGACGGTCTCCCCGGCCTTGATGTCCATGGAGACGTTGTCGACGGCCGGGCTCGGGTTGCCCGGGTACTGCTTGGTCAGGTCCTCCAGCTGGATGGGGGCACCGGAGGCGGTGTGGTCGGACGGTTCCTCGACGGCCGGTGCCGCGGTCTCAGACACGGATCCCCCTCGGGATGGTGAGCCGTCCCAGCAGGACGTAGGCGGCGTCGAAGAGCAGGGCGAGGATGACGATGCCGATGGTGCCCGCGAGGACCTGGTTGATGGCGTTGGCGCTGCCCAGGGAGGCGATCCCGCGGAAGATCTCGTTGCCCAGACCGGGACCGGAGGCGTACGCGGCGATGGCGGCGATCCCCATCAGCATCTGGGTGGAGACCCGGATGCCGGTGAGGATCGGCGGCCAGGCCAGCGGCAGTTCGACCCGGCACAGCCGCGCGGTCCGCGACATCCCGATGCCCTTGGCCGCGTCCACCAGCGCGGGATCGACCCCGCGCAGCCCCACGATGGAGTTGCGGACGATCGGCAGCAGCCCGTACAGGGTCAGGGTGATCACCGTCGGCGCCACCCCCAGCCCGACCAGCGGGATCAGCAGACCGATCGCGGCGAGCGACGGGATGGTCAGGACGGTGGCCGTCGAGGTGATCGCCACCGAGGAGCCCCAGCCGCTGCGGTAGCTCACCACCCCGATCACCACCCCCAGCACCGTGGCGATGACCATGCACTGGAAGACGGCGCTCGCGTGCTGGAACGCGTCGGTGAGCAACTGCTGGTGCCGATTCCCCAGGTACTCCCAGAAGCTCACACGCCACTCCTCGGCTCAGTCGGTGTCCTGCGCCGCCTGTTCCACGAGCGGGATGACGCGCAGGGGGACCGGGTTCTCCATGACGATGGCCGTGGAGGCCCGGACGATGCCATCAAATCCGACAACCCGGTCGATCACCCGCTGGAGATCGGCGTTGGAACGGGCCACCAGCCGACAGAGCATGTCGCCGTGGCCGGTGGTGGTGTGCAGCTCCAGCACCTCCGGTACACCCCTCAAGTGCGCCCGTACGTCGGCGCCTTGGCCCTGCTTGATCTCCAGCGTCGCGAACGCGGTGACCGGATAGCCGAGCGCCGCCGGGTCCACGTCCGGGCCGAAACCCCGGATGACGCCATTCGACTGAAGGCGGTCCAGTCGCGCCTGCACGGTCCCGCGCGCCACGCCCAGCCTGCGCGACGCCTCCAGGACACCGATCCTGGGTTCACGGGCCAGCAGCACGATGAGCCGGCCGTCCAGATGATCGATCGCCATGGGTCCCTCCGAGGTGCACTGTGATGGTCATCATGTACAGATAGCCCGCCCATCCTGGGCATGTGCTAGTCAACATGACCAGCGATTTCACAAAGTGTTGCGCACCTTGCGGAGCGGCGGGAACCTTCAGACATGACTGAGACGATGCACAGCACCCCCGACACCGTCCGGCAGGCCGACCCCTTCCCGGTCAAGGGAATGGACGCCGTCGTCTTCGCCGTCGGCAACGCCAAGCAGGCCGCGCACTACTACTCGACGGCCTTCGGCATGAAGCTGGTCGCCTACTCCGGACCGGAGACCGGCAGCCGCGAGACCGCGAGCTACGTGCTCACCAGCGGCTCCGCCCGCTTCGTCCTCACCTCGGTCGTCAAGGCGTCCACCGACTGGGGCCACTTCCTGGAGGACCACGTCGCGGCGCACGGCGACGGCGTCGTCGACCTGGCCATCGAGGTCCCCGACGCGCGCGCCGCGTACGCCTACGCCGTCGAGCACGGCGCCACCGGCATCGAGGAGCCCTACGAGACGAAGGACGAGCACGGCACCGTCGTGCGCGCCGCCATCGCCACGTACGGCAAGACCCGCCACACCCTCGTCGAGCGCACCGGTTACGACGGCCCCTACCTCCCCGGCTACGTCGCCGCCGACCCGATCGTCGAGCCCCCGGCCAAGCGCTTCTTCCAGGCCATCGACCACTGCGTCGGCAACGTGGAACTCGGGAAGATGAACGAGTGGGTGGCCTTCTACAACAAGGTCATGGGCTTCACGAACATGAAGGAGTTCGTGGGCGACGACATCGCGACCGAGTACAGCGCCCTGATGTCGAAGGTCGTCGCGGACGGCACGCTCAAGGTCAAGTTCCCGATCAACGAGCCGGCGATCGCCAAGAAGAAGTCCCAGATCGACGAGTACCTGGAGTTCTACGGCACCGCCGGCGTCCAGCACATGGCACTCGCCACCAACGACATCGTCGCCTCGGTCAAGGCCATGCGCGCCGCCGGTGTGCAGTTCCTCGACACCCCGGACTCCTACTACGACACCCTCGGCGAGTGGGCCGGCGAGACCCGGGTGCCCGTGGAGACCCTGCGCGAGCTGAAGATCCTCGTCGACCGCGACGAGGACGGCTATCTGCTCCAGATCTTCACCAAGCCGGTCCAGGACCGGCCGACCGTCTTCTTCGAGATGATCGAGCGCCACGGCTCGATGGGCTTCGGCAAGGGCAACTTCAAGGCCCTGTTCGAGGCGATCGAGCGCGAGCAGGAGAAGCGCGGCAACCTCTGATCCCCGGATCAGCGGGGGAGCGACGACGGGCGGGCCGGATCTCCGGCCCGCCCGTCGGGCGTGGGGGTGGGGATCGGGTCAGCGGCCCGCCGGTGAAGCGGTGGCCGCCGGTGGGGCGGTGGGCGTCGGCGCACCCGTTCCGGCCCGCTGCCCCGGCGCGCCCGCCGCCGGGGCCGGAGCCTCGCCCGGTGCCTGCGGGGCCTCCACGGCCGGCGCCGCCGGGTCGGGCGCGTCCTCCCGTGGCGCCGACGAGGGAGGCACCGCCGGCTGCGGATCGGGCGCCACCGGGGCCGCCGGCGCCGCCGGGGCCTCGCCCGGACCGCCCGCCGGAGGCTGCCCCAGCGTGTCCAGCGCCTCCCGCGCCCGGGGCGCGTCCAGCGGCGAGAAGTGCGGATTGGTGCGCAGCGCCTCCTCCAGATGGCGGCGCGCCGGACCGACATCGTTCAACGCCCGCTGGACCATGCCCAGGTGGTACGAGAACGAGGCGTTCCGCCCGCCCGAGTCCACCGCCCGCCGCGCGTATTCCAGCGCCCCTTCCGGGTCGCCCGCACGCTGGAGCGCCCAGCCCAGCGCGTCGGCCACCTCCGCGCTGTGGTGGCCCCGGTCCCATTCCGCCCGCAGCAGGTCCACCGCCGCCGAGGCGTCGCCGTGCGCCGCCTCGAAACGGCCGAGCTGCAGGGACACGTCGACGCCCTGCTTCTCCGCCTTCGCCAGCGCCGTACGGAGCCGGGTGTACTGGTTGACCGAATCGCCGTCCAGCCCCAGCGACTCGTACAACTCGCCCAGCTCCAGCAGGTACTCCGGGCTCGGCGCCCCGCGCAGCGCGGCCTGGTAGTCGCGCTGGGCCTCGTCGGTGCGGCCCAGCGCCGCCAGCGCGCGGGCCCGTCCGGCCAGCGCGGGACGGTGCGCGGCATCGGTGCGCAGGGCCGCGCCGTACTGCGCCACCGCCTCCTCGGGCTCGCCGCGCTCCCACGCCAGATCGCCCAGCCGGGACAGGCACGCCGCCTTCTCCGCCGGGGTCTTCGCCCGGCCCGCCGCGTCCTGCGCGGTGGCCAGGGCGTCCTCGCGCCAGCCCCGCACCCGGTACATGTCGGCCGTCCGCCCCAGCGCGGGCACGCCCGAGCGCAGCTCCGCGTACCTCTCGGCCGCCTTGGTCGCGGAGGTGTACTCGCCCAGGCCGTTGTAGGCGTCGATCAGTTCCGGATAGACGGTCCACTCCTTGGGCCGCCGGGCCCGGACCGCCTCGCCCCACTTCTTCGCCGTCACGAAGTCCCGGCGGGCGTTGGCCAGCGCGGCCAGGCCCACCCAGGCCGCCTCGTTGCCGTCCTCGCCCGGCCGCACGGACAGGGACCGCTTCAGCGCCTCCTCGGCGCGGGCGAAGGACCCCGGATCGGCGGCCCGCCGCCCCCACCCCACGTACGCCGTGCCGAGCACCGCCCAGGACGCCGCGTCCGAGGGATGCGTCCCCACCCACGACCGCCGGTCCGCGATCAGGGCCTTCAGATCCGCGAGCGAGGCGGGGGAGCCCGCCGCCGTCGCGCCCATCGCCCGCGCGACCGGGCCCGGCACCGCGGGCGCGTCCCCGTCCTCGTCGGGCACCGCGACCACCGCCCCCGTCACCAGCACCGCCCCCGCCACCACACCGAACGCGGCCCTGCGCAGCGTGGTGCGCAGCGAGACCGGCGGCGGATCGGCGAGGTCGCCGGGGTCGTGCGGGAGGTGCCCCACGGGGTCGTACGGCGGATCGCTGGTGGCGCGCGCGGAGTGGTCCGGTCCGGGGGCCGCGGGCGGCTGCTGTGGCGTGACGTCCATGCCGATCACTCTGCGTCAGTACGAAGAGCACACCGCGCCTTGCGATGGGCACCGCCGACGGGTTCACACCAATGGGCCCGGATGCCAGTCTTGGATCATGGACGATCTTCTCGAACTGCTGCGCGCGGGCCTGCCGGCCGAAGCCCTGATCACCGACCCGGACGTCACCGCGTCCTACGCCCACGACATGGCGAGCTTCTGCGAGGCCGGCACCCCGGCCGTCGTCGCGCTGCCGCGCACCGTCGAGCAGGTCCAGCACATCATGCGCACCGCCACGGCCCTGCGCGTCCCCGTCGTCCCCCAGGGTGCCCGCACCGGCCTGTCCGGCGCCGCCAACGCCACCGACGGCTGCATCGTGCTCTCCCTGGTCAAGATGGACCGGATCCTGGAGATCGACACCGTCGACCGCGTCGCCGTCGTCGAACCGGGGGTCGTCAACGCCGTGCTCTCCCGGGCCGTCGAGGACCGGGGCCTGTCCTACCCGCCGGACCCCTCCAGCTGGGAGACGTGCACCATCGGCGGCAACATCGGCACCGCGTCCGGCGGTCTGTGCTGCGTGAAGTACGGGGTCACCGCCGAATACGTCCTCGGACTCGATGTCGTCCTCGCCGACGGACGCCTCCTCAGCACCGGCCGCCGCACCGCCAAGGGCGTCGCCGGATTCGACCTGACCCGGCTCTTCGTCGGCTCCGAGGGCAGTCTGGGCATCGTCGTGAAAGCCGTGCTCGCGCTCAAGCCGCGACCGCCCCGGCAGCTCGTCCTGGCCGCCGAGTTCCCCAGTGCGGCGAGCGCCTGCGACGCCGTCTGCCGGATCATGGAGGACGGCCACACCCCGTCACTCCTCGAACTGATGGACCGTACAACGGTCCAGGCCGTCAACCGGCTGGCGCGGATGGGACTCCCCGAGACCACGGAGGCGCTGCTGCTCGCCGCCTTCGACACCCCCGACCCCTCCGCCGACCTGGCCGCCGTCGCCGCGCTGTGCACGGCCGCCGGGGCCACCGAGGTCGTCCCCGCCGAGGACACCGCCGAGTCCGAACTGCTGCTCCAGGCCCGCCGGATGTCGCTCCCCGCCCTGGAGACCGTCAGCTCGGCCACGATGATCGACGACGTGTGCGTCCCGCGCTCGAAGCTCGGCGCCATGCTGGAGGGCACCGCCGCCATCGCCGAGAAGTACGGCCTCACCATCGGTGTCTGCGCGCACGCGGGCGACGGCAACACCCACCCCGTCGTCTGCTTCGACCACACCGATCCCGACGAGTCCCGGCGGGCCCGCGAGTCCTTCGACGCGATCATGGCGCTCGGCCTGGAGCTGGGCGGCACCATCACCGGCGAACACGGCGTGGGCGTCCTCAAGAAGGAGTGGCTGGCCCGAGAACTCGGCGACACCGCCGTCGAACTGCACCGGGGCATCAAGCACGCCTTCGACCCGCTCGGCCTCCTCAACCCGGGCAAGGTCTTCTGACGCCGCGGGGCCGCCCCACGGGCGACGACGGAATGGGCCGGACAGGCCCCGAGAGCGGGCCCCGGGGCCACCGGCCCCGGCCGCGCCCCGCCATCCGGCATCCGTCCCGCTCACCCTTCCCCGTCCTGCGACTCGTCCGACGGCCAGGGGTCGCTCATCCACAGGTCGTCGGCGGGCAGCGGGGCGAGGAGCTCGGCCAGCGCGTCGTCGATCCCGAGCCGGCCGGCCTCCGTCCCCGGCGGCACGATCCGCAGCGTCCGCTCCACCCACGCGGCCACGGCCGCCGACGGCACCTCCAGCAGGGCGTTGCCGTCGGGCGAGGTCAGCGCCACACAGATGACGCTGCGCCGGTCGATCTTGGTGGGCCAGATCCGCACGTCCCCGTGCCCGCACGGCCGGAACACCCCCTCGACCAGCAGATCGCGGGCGAACGTCCAGTGCACGGGGGCGTCCGAGCCGATGTGGAAGGTGATGTGCACGGCGTACGGGTCCTCGGTCCGGTACGAGAGCCGGGCCGGTACGGGGATGCTGCGCTCCGGCGACAGAACCAGCTTGAGCTCCAGCTCACGTTCCACGACGGTGTTCATCAGGTGCGTCCTTTCGGTGCCTGTGGGCCGGTCCCACGACCGCCCGCACAGGGAGAGAGCGCCCTCCCCGTCATCCATTACGCGACTTCGGGAAAAATATTTCGGGGTGCCCGGAAAGGGGCCCAAACCCCGGGACCCGCCCGGTGGGAGGCGGGTGTCTGGTAGATGTGGACCCTATGTATGAGGACCGGGCGGCCGGTCCAACACCTCGAAGAGATACGGGACCACGGTGATGAGCGCCCCAACCCCGGCACCCGGTGACGACACCCCCCGCGAGGGGTACTACCCCGACCCGTCCATTCCCGGATACGTCCGGTACTGGAACGGCGCCTCCTGGGTGCCCGGCACCAGCCGCCCCGCCCCGCGCCAGGGCGAGCCCATGCCCGCCGCCCCCGCCGGTGAGCCGCCCGCCCCGGCCCCCGCTCCCGCCCCCGCGCCCGCGGCGGTCGAGGAGACCGGGCCGGTCTTCTTCGACGAGGAGCCGGAGGGCAACCGCCCCGAACCCGCCACCGCCTGGCAGGCCGACGCCTCCCGGCAGTCCGGCTTCGGCGGCGACCACGACCGCCGGGTCTCCTGGGGCGGCCGCCCCGAAGCGGGCCCCGCCGGCGCCGCCCCGGCCCCCGCCGACGCCCGCCCGGCGCTCGGCCCGGCCCGTGCCGCCCGCGCCCTCCCCGCCGGCTCGTCGCCCGCCGCGCCCCCGGACGCCGCCCCTGCGGACCGCGCCCCCGCCGATCCGCGGGTGCCCGCCCAGGCCGCGCCCCCGGCCGGCGGGCCGCGCGCGGCGGGTGACGGTGCCTCCGGCGACGCGCCCGAGCACACGGTCGCCATCAGGGCGGTGCGTCCGGGCCGCCCCGGCCCCGCGTCCGACGTCCCGAAGCCGCCCGCCGAGGGCACGGTCACGATCCGCGCGCTCGGCCCGCAGACCCCGTCCACCGAGGGCACGATGGCGATCCGGGCCCTCAACCGCGCCGCCCCTCCGGCCGAACCCGCCGCCCCGCAGGCCACGCCCGCCCCGCACGCCACGCCGGCTCCGCAGATCCCGCAGGGCGCGCCGACTCCGCAGGCGGCGCCCGCCCCGGCCGGGCCGGATCCCGCGGCGGCCGGTTCCTGGGCGCATCAGGTCGACGGGCGGGCCCGGCCCGAACCGGTCGCCCCGCAGCAGCCGCAGCCCCCGGTGCGGCATCACCAGCCCGCGTTCCCGCAGCAGTCGGGCCCGGTCGGGCCCGGGACGCCGCCGCAGCCGGGGTCCGAGCAGCCGGTGGTGCCGTGGAAGCCGCCGGTCGACGACCCGTTCCAGCAGATGGCGGCGGCCCGCGCGGCGGGCCGGCCGGCGGCGCTGGGCAAGCGGTTCGCGGCCCGGCTCATCGACGCGGTGGTGCTCGGCGCGGTCGTCGGCGCCGCCGCCGTACCGCTCGCGACCCGGGCCGCCGACCACATCGAGACCAAGATCGACGCGGCCAAGCTGAGCGGGGAGACCGTCACGGTCTGGCTGCTGGACTCCACCACCGGGGCCCTGGGCGGTGTGCTCCTCGCCGTCTTCCTGGTGGCGGGCTTCCTGCTGGAGGTCCTGCCGACCGCCAGGTGGGGCCGCACGCTCGGCAAGCGGCTCTGCGGACTCGACGTCCGGGACATCGAGTCCCAGGACACCCCGGGCTTCGGCGCGGCCACGCGCCGCTGGCTGGTCTACGGGGTGCTGGGCCTGCTGGCGATCGGCGTGGTGAACGTCGTCTGGTGCGTGTTCGACCGGCCGTGGCGCCAGTGCTGGCACGACAAGGCAGCCCGCACCTTCGTGGCGGGCTGAGCGGGGGCGAGTCGGCCCGGTCCGGGGTGGGCCCCCCGGTGCCGGCGGGTCCCCCGAACGCACCTGAGGCGTTGCGGGGGAGGGTGCGGCGGGGTGCACTGCCCCCATGAGCAACGATCAGCCGACGTCCGGTCAGCCGCCCGAGGAGGACCCGTTCCTCAAGAAGCCCCATGACCCCCCGCCGTCGTCGGGCTCGCCCTACGACAACGTGCCGCCCCCGCCGCCGTACGGCCCCGGCCAGGGCGGCGGTCCGTATGGCGGGGCGGATCCGCTGGCGGGCATGCCGCCGCTGGCCGAACCCGGCAAGCGGATCCTGGCCCGGCTGATCGACTTCCTGATCATCTCGATCCCGCTGTATCTGATCTCGCTGCCCTGGGGCGGTGCGGTGGAGGTCTCGGACAGCAACGGGAACGACGACGTGAGCGAGGTCTTCACCCAGACCTACAGCGGCCACCAGTTGCTCTGGTCGCTGATCGGGCTGGTGGTCTACGTCGCGTACGACACGTACTTCACCCACAAGGACGGCCGCACCCTCGGCAAGCGGCTGCTGAAGCTGCGGGTGGCGATGCTCAACGACGGCCGGGTGCCGGACACCGGGAGCGCGTTCCTGCGGGCCGTGGTGCTGTGGCTGCCGGCGCTGTTGTGCTGCCCGTGCCTGTGGTGGCTCATCAACATCGTGCTGATGTTCACGGACAAGCCGTACAAGCAGGCGCTCCAGGACAAGGCGGCCAAGACCGTGGTGGTGGTCACCACCTGACGGGGTGCCCGGCCGCGCGACCGGCCGGGTCCGTCCGGGCCGGTCAGTGCCGCAGCGAGTGCTCGCCCACGCGGCGGGCGGCGGCGCGGGCGGCCGGGACGGTGCTCTGCACGCGGTCGGGGGAGTGGCCCCCGGCGGCGGAGGGCAGGGGCACCGCGAGGCGGGTGTCCGCCGCGTTCGCCGTGCGCCGGCGGGTCCGGAGGGGTACGGCGACGGCCACCAGCAGACCGAGCACGAGCGCGGCCGTACCGATGAGGGCGATGCCGGTGCCCGAAGTGGCCCCGGACAGCAGCAGCATGGCGAGGGTGGAGAAGACCACGGTCACCGAACCGGATAAGAGCTGTGCGGCAGTCGGTCGCGGCATGACGGTATCCGTCCTCGGGACGTCGGATGGGCGGTCGCTCGACACGGTCTCGCTGTCAAGGACTCTACGACGGTGCATGCCCGAGGGGAACACGTAGTAAGCGTGACCTAACCCACGGTACCGGTGCACGGGGGGCGCATGGAGTCATATCATGCGCTGATTGGCGGGCCAGGCGCGCCGGTTGGACGGCGAGTCCGTCCGGATACCGGAAATGATCTCCTGCATAGTGCAATTGGTCTGTCCAAGTCAAGGTCTGTCTTTTCTTCTGTAACTCCGGTCGAATAGCGTCACTTGTGACGCGTATCCGCGCGCGGCCCCTACACACCTCCAGGCCGCAGCCGCGGGCGCCGGGGAGGACTGCATCACGTGATCATTAAGAGACGGGCGCTTCGCACCGGAGCGGTTGTCGTGGCCATGGCCGCGACCGCCGCCACCGCGTCGGCCTTCGCCACCGCGCAGGCGGATGACCAGGCGTCAAGTGCCCCCACCGCCATCGACCGCCGCGACCCGGGGTCGGCCAAGGGCAACGCACACGACCTGGCAGGCCCGTTCAGCAAGCAGCAGGACGCGCAGCGTCAGGCCGCCCTGGAGCAGGTCCTGGACGGCGACAAGAAGGCGACCAAGCGGGGCGCCTCCCAGGTCGTCAAGCTCGACGACAAGAAGTACGTCGAGCTCGGTCGTGAGAAGACCGACAAGATCTTCACCATCCTGGTGGAGTTCGGCGACAAGGTCGACAACACGACCATGTACGACCCGGACGGCGACGGCCCCAAGCCCCCGGTCAAGAAGTACGGCGGCACGCCCGGCCCGGCCCACAACACGATAGCCAAGCCGGACCCCAAGAAGGACAACAGCACCGCCTGGCAGGCCGATTACAACCAGGCCCACTTCCAGGAGCTGTACTTCGGCACGGGCTCCGGCACCAACTCGCTCAAGACGTACTACGAGAAGACGTCCTCCGGGCGCTACTCGGTCGACGGCGAGGTCTCCGACTGGGTCAAGGTCCCGTACAACGAGGCCCGCTACGGCTCGAACTACTGCGGTTCGACCAACTGCGCCAACGCCTGGGACATGATCCGCGACGGCGTGAACGCGTGGGCCGAGGACCAGAAGGCCAAGGGACGTACGCCGGAGCAGATCAAGACCGATCTGGCCCAGTACGACCAGTGGGACCGCTACGACTACGACAACGACGGCGACTTCAACGAGCCCGACGGCTACATCGATCACTTCCAGATCGTGCACGCGGGCGAGGACGAGTCGGCGGGCGGCGGTGCCGAGGGCACCAACGCCATCTGGGCGCACCGCTGGTACGCCTACGGCACCAACGTGGGCGCGACCGGCCCGGAGGAGAACAAGGCCGGCGGCACCCAGATCGGTGACACCGGCATCTGGGTCGGTGACTACACCGCGCAGCCCGAGAACGGCGGGCTGGGTGTCTTCGCCCACGAGTACGCCCACGACCTCGGTCTGCCGGACCTGTACGACACGACCAACACCGCCGAGAACTCGGTCGGTTTCTGGTCGCTGATGTCGGCGGGCTCCTGGCTCGGCACCGGCAAGGGCAGCATCGGCGACATGCCGGGCGACATGACCGCCTGGGACAAGCTCCAGCTGGGCTGGCTGAACTACGCCGAGGCCAAGGCCGCGACGAGGTCGACCCACAAGCTGGGCGTGTCCGAGTACAACACCAAGGACAAGCAGGCGCTCGTCGTCACGCTGCCCGACAAGGCCGTCACCACCGCTGTCACGAAGCCCGCCGAGGGTGCGAAGCAGTGGTGGAGCGACATGGGTGACAACCTGAACAACACCCTGTCGCGTCCGGTCGACCTGACCGGCAAGGCCAAGGCCACGCTCGACCTCGCCGGCTGGTGGGACATCGAGAAGGACTACGACTACCTCTACACCGAGGTGTCGGACAACGGCGGCACGAGCTGGACCGTGATCGACGGCACCGCCGACGGCAAGGCCCTCCCGCGCGACGCCAGTGACAAGCCGGCCCTGACCGACGTCTCCGGCGCGTACCAGAAGCTGTCGTTCCCGCTCGACGCCTACGCGGGCAAGAAGATCGACATCCGCTTCCGCTACACCACCGACGGCGGCGCGGGCGGTGTGGGCTTCGCGGCCGACACCATCTCGGTCACCGCGGACGGCGCGACGCTGTTCTCGGACAACGCCGAGGGCGACGACAACGGCTGGACCGCCAAGGGCTTCTCGCGCGTCGGTGCCTCCTTCACCAAGGACTACCCGCAGCGCTACATCGCGGAGAACCGCCAGTACGTCTCGTACGACCAGACCCTCAAGGTCGGCCCGTACAACTTCGGCTTCTCCAACACCCGTCCGGACTGGGTCGAGCACTACCCGTACCAGAACGGCCTGATGATCTGGCTGTGGGACGGCTCGCAGAAGGACAACAACGTCTCGGTCCACCCGGGCCAGGGCCTGATCCTGCCGATCGACGCGCACGCCAAGCCGCTGAAGTGGGCGGACGGCTCGGTCATCCGCAACAAGATCCAGCCCTTCGACGCTCCGTTCAGCTGGTACCCCACCGACGGCTTCACGCTGCACAACGGTGACGTGGCCACGAAGATCCGGCCGCAGCTCGGCGTCCCGGTCTTCGACGACCACAAGGGCACCTACTGGTACAAGGAGAACAAGACCGGAAGCGTGCAGGTCGCTGACACCAACACCCGGATCGCGATCCTCAGTGAGCCGCTCGACGGCTCGCAGATGATCGTCCAGGTGGGACCCTCGCACAAGTAATCCGGTAAAACCGCAGGTCACACCATGATCGGCCGTCGCCCTCTAGCGGGCGGCGGCCGATCGTGTTTAGGTGCCTCTTGTCCATCTTCTTATTGACACGATGTCTCACGGGGGAGCGCGGAGCATGGCAGGCGGAGGATTCAGCAAGTTGCCGAACGGGAGCGTGGTCGTCGCGATCACCCTGCCCCGTCCGGCGGGCGGCGCCGGACCGGACACCCCGGTGCGCGTCCTGGTGCACGCGGCCAACCGGGCCCGCGCCCTGACCCGGCTGCGCAATCTGGGGCTGCGCGCCGTCTATCTCCGCGGCAACGCCGAGCCGCCCACCCCGGACGAGATCACGGCCGTCCTGCACCACCCCGACGGGCTCCTGTGGCGCGCGAGACCCGAGCGGGCCCAGGAGCTCTGGCACCCGATACGGGCGCTGCTGCGGCCCGCCCTGCCGGCTTCGCGGGCCTGAAGGCCCGGCCGTCCCGCGCGGCGCCCGGAGGCGGGCTCAGACCACCGGCTTGCCGGTGAGCACCACGCCCGCCTCCCGCAGCTCGGCCAGCGCCCGCTCCGTCGTCGCCTCCGCGACCCCGGCCGTCAGCTCCAGCAGCACATGCGTGCCGAAGCCCTCGCGGACGGCGTCCAGCGCGGTCGCCCGCACACAGTGGTCGGTCGCGATGCCGACGACGTCGACCTCGGTGACCTCGTGCGCGCGCAGCCACTGCGCCAGCCCCACGCCGTTCTCGTCGAGACCCTCGAAACCGCTGTACGCGGCGGCGTGGGCGCCCTTGTCGAAGACGGCGTCGATCGCCCCGGAGGCGACCGCGGGGGCGAAATTGGGGTGGAAGCCCACCCCTTCCGTACCGGCGACGCAGTGTGCCGGCCAGGAGTGCTCGAAGTCCGGTGAGGCCGAGAAGTGGTCACCGGGATCGATGTGGTGGTCACGGGTGGCCACCACGTGCCGGTACCCGGGCTGGGCCTCTCCGATCAGATCGGTGATGGCGGCGGCGACATCGGCGCCCCCCGCCACCGCGAGGCTCCCGCCCTCGCAGAAGTCGTTCTGGACGTCCACGACGATCAAGGCGCGGTGCATGACGGGTGTCCTTCGGTGGGGGAGGGAAGGGGGACGGCGGTGACAGGGGGTGGCATCGAGCCTAGGGACTCCGGTACGGCTTCGGGAGGGGAACGCCCCGCTCCGCCCGTTCGGAGGGCCCGGCGGGAGGGCCGGGAGCCTCCTACACGTACTCCGTGGGGATCACGGGCTCGCCGCGCGACAGCTGCATCGCGGACATCGGCAGCCCCGCCCGCGCGGCGATGTGCCGCTCGCGCGCCGCGTCCAGCGGCTCGCGGGCGACCACCTCGCCGCCCCGGACCAGCTCGGTCAGCAGCTGCCGTCCGGCCAGTCCGGCGGGCACCGGGCCGGTGCCGATCACCTCGGCCTCGGCCACCCCGTCCGCGTCCAGCCGGCGCGCGGCCCACTTGCGGCCGCCCTTGGAGGACTTCGCGCCCAGCGACTTCTTGGCCACGGGGCGCAGCTCGTCGGCCGGATCGGCCGAGGCCGCGCGGGCCACCAGCTTGTAGACCATGGAGCAGGTGGGGTGCCCGCTGCCGGTGACCAGTTGGGTGCCCACCCCGTACGCGTCCACCGGCGCGGCGGCCAGCGAGGCGATGGCGTACTCGTCCAGGTCCGAGGTCACCACGATCTTGGTGTCCGTCGCCCCCAGCTCGTCCAGTTGCTGGCGCACCCGGTGGGCGACCAGCAGCAGGTCCCCGGAGTCGATGCGGACCGCGCCCAGCTCCGGGCCCGCCACCTCGACCGCCGTACGGACCGCGGTGGCCACGTCGTAGGTGTCGACCAGCAGCGTGGTGCCCCGGCCCAGCGAGTCCACCTGGGCCCGGAACGCGTCGCGCTCGCAGTCGTGGAGCAGGGTGAAGGCGTGGGCGCTCGTCCCGACCGTCGGGATGTTGTAGCGGAAGCCCGCGGCCAGGTCGGAGGTGGTGTCGAAGCCCCCGATGTAGGCGGCGCGGGCCGAGGCGACGGCGGACAGCTCATGGGTGCGCCGGGCCCCCATCTCGATCAGACCGCGCCCGCCGGCCGCCGCCGACATGCGCGAGGCCGCCGCGGCGATCGCCGAGTCGTGGTTGAGGATCGAGAGGATCACCGTCTCCAGCAGGACGCACTCGGCGAAGGAGCCCTCCACGCGCAGGACCGGCGAGCCGGGGAAGTAGACCTCTCCCTCCGGGTAGCCCCAGATGTCCCCGCCGAAGCGGTAGTCGGCGAGATAGGCGAGCGTCGGCCCGTCGACGATGCCCTGGTCGCGCAGGAAGCCGAGCATCTCGTCGTCGAAGTGGAAGTTCTCCACGGCGTCCAGCACCCGGCCGATGCCCGCGACGACGCCGTAGCGCCGCCCCTCGGGCAGCCGCCGGGTGAACGCCTCGAAGACCGAGCGCCGGTCGGCGGTGCCGGCCTTGAGCGCGGCCTGCACCATCGTGAGTTCGTACTGGTCGGTGAAGAGCGCGGTCGACGGCACACCGACCCGTCGCCCGAGGTCCGCTGAGTTCATGCCGGGGATGCTACCCCTATTTCGTCAAAGTGACGAGATGGGGGTCGGGGGCCCGGCGCGGCGCGGGGCCGTTTGTGCGCCGGGCCCCCCGAAGTGGCAGCATGGGTGGAGTGAGCGTCGCCCCCGCAGAGATCGAACGTCCCGAGTCGGCCGAGGAGAACCTCGTCGTCCCCGAGCCCGACGTCCCCTGGGTGACGCTGGTCCACAACGATCCGGTCAACCTCATGAGCTACGTGACCTATGTCTTCCAGGCCTATTTCGGCTACTCCAAGGACAAGGCGCACAAGCTGATGCTGGACGTCCACCAGAAGGGCCGCGCCGTCGTCTCCAGCGGCAGCCGCGAGGAGATGGAGCGCGACGTCCAGGCCATGCACGGCTACGGGCTGTGGGCCACGCTCACCCAGGACCGCAACTGACCCTCCGCACCGCCCCGTCCGACCCGCCCGACCACCATCGGAGTCAACCCATGGCCGGCCACTTCGAGGCCACCCCCGGCGGCGGCGCGGCCGTCGCGCTCGACGAGGTGGAGATCGCGATCCTGCGCTCCCTCGCCGTCCAGCTTCTGGAGCTCATCGGCCCCGGCGACGCGCCCGCCGACGGCGAGGACCCGCTCGCCGCGCTCTTCGCCGAGGGCCCCAGCGAGCCGCCCTCCGATCCGGCCCTCGCCCGCCTCTTCCCCGAGGCGTACGGCGACGAGGACAGCGAACTGCGCGCCGCGTCCGCCGAGTTCCGCCGCTTTACCGAGAACGACCTGCGCACCCGCAAGCGCGAGGACGCCCTCGCCGTGGTCCGTTCGCTGGACGCGCTGAGCCCGGACGGGGAGGGCGGCGCCGTCCTCACGCTCGACGCCGAGGGCTGCCGGCACTGGCTGGGCTCGCTCAACGACCTCCGGCTCACCATCGGCACCCGGCTGGAGGTCTCCGACGAGGACGACGGCGGTGAGGGCTCCCTCTACCGGCTGCCGGACAGCGATCCGCGCAAGCCCATGGTGATGGCCTACCTCTGGCTCGGCGGCCTCCAGGAGACCCTCATCGAGACGCTGATGCCGTAAGGGCCGTCCCGTAGCCCGGGTCCGGGCGAGTCCGCCCCGCCCTGCACGCCTTCCGGGAATCCGCAAGCCGGAACGCGGTCCTCTCACCTGATAAGTCACTCTTCTCGTGACCGGGCCTTTTATCCGCCTTTTTCCGCGCCGCGCGCTCCATACTGCTCGCCGCATCGTGGAGAAAGGCGTACGCCCATGACATCGGCGCAGATCGACGACCAGGGCCGGGACGGTCCGCACCCCCCGTCCGCCACGGACACCGCCGCGCCCGCCGAGGGCTACCGCAGAGCCCTCGGCGCCCGCCAGATCCAGATGATCGCCATCGGCGGGGCCATCGGCACCGGGCTCTTCCTCGGCGCCGGCAAGGCCATCGCCAAGGCCGGACCCAGTCTCGTCCTGGCCTACGCCGTGGCCGGTGTGGTGATCTTCCTCATCATGCGGGCCCTGGGCGAACTCCTCATGTACCGCCCGGTCGCGGGCTCCTTCTCCGAGTACGCCCGCGAATTCGTCGGCCCCTTCGCCGGCTTCGTCACCGGCTGGACCTACTGGCTCTTCTGGGTCGTCACCGGAATCACCGAAGTCACCGCCGCCGCCCAGTACATGACGTTCTGGTTCGCGCTCCCGCAATGGGTTTCCGCGCTCGCCTTCACCGTTCTGCTCTACGGCGCGAACCTGATCTCCGTCAAGGTCTTCGGAGAACTCGAATTCTGGTTCTCCATGGTCAAGGTGACCGCCATCGTCGGCATGATCCTCATCTGCGTCGGCATCCTGACCCTCGGATTCTCCGACGCCGGCGACACCGCCTCCCTCACCCATCTCTGGGCCGACGGCGGGTTCTTCCCGCACGGCGTCAAGGGCACCCTGACGACCCTCCAGATCGTCATGTTCGCCTTCCTCGCCGTCGAACTCGTGGGCGTCACCGCGGGGGAGGCCGAGAATCCGGCGACCGTCCTGCCCCGGGCCGTGAACACCGTGCCGTGGCGCATCGCCGTCTTCTACGTCGGCGCGCTGGTCATGATCCTGTCCGTGGTGCCCTGGACCGCGTTCTCCCCGGACGTCTCCCCGTTCGTCGAGGCGTTCGAGCGGATGGGCCTCGGCCTCGGCGCCGGCATCGTCAACTTCGTCGTGCTGACCGCCGCGCTCTCCTCCTGCAACTCCGGGATGTACTCCACCGGCCGCATGCTGCGCGGTCTCGCGCTCAACGGACAGGGCCCCGCCCTCTTCACCCGGCTGACCCCCGGCGGCACCCCCCTCGTCGGCACCACCTTCTCCGCCGCCCTGATGCTCGTCGGCGTCTGGATCAACTACCAGTGGCCCGGCCAGGCCTTCACCTACGTCGTCTCCTTCGCCACCATCTCCGGCATGTGGGCCTGGATCATGATCCTGGTCAGCCAGCTCCGCTACCGCCGCCTCGCCGACCGCGGCCTCCTGCCGGCCTCCCCGTTCCGGACCCCCGGCGCCCCGTACACCAGCGTCCTCGCCCTCGCCTTCATCGGCGTCGTGATCGTCATGATGGGCCTCGACGAGGAGGCCAGGATCTCGCTCTACTGCGCCCCGCTCTGGGCCCTGCTCCTCGGCGTCTCCTACCTGGTGCTCAGGGCCCGCGACCCGCGCGGCAAGGCGTTCACCGGCCGCTGAACCGGGATTCGCGCCCCCGTCGTCCCACCATGCGGGCGTCCCCCGGCCCACCCCCCCGACGCGGGCCCCCCGCGCCCATACAGGGCGCCCCGCCGACCCACACCCCCGCCCCACGGGAAATCACCCC
>NZ_JBSFHN010000041.1:0-69955 GCF_053597115.1 Streptomyces sp. NPDC001515 | reverse complement strand
TCCACACCACCGGCATCGAGAAGAACACCCACGACAACCCCTTCGGCGCCGTCCTCTCCTTCCGCGGCACCGTCACCGACACCACCGTCGAACACCGCCTCTCCGCCACGGTCATCGAGCTGACCGACACCTTCCCGGTGCCCGACGCGACGGCCTTCGCGGTGGGCCAGTGGTGGGCCGTGCGGGTCGACCCGGTCGAGGGCGGCGGCCGGGACGAGCGCGAACTGCAGAAACTCGTCGAGATCACCGAGATCGTCGACGCCCGGCACATCAGGATCGGCTACCTCAACGGCTGGGAACTGGCCGAGGGCCGCACCCTGACCTGGACCCGGATCGAACCCGTACGCGACACCCACATCCGCAACATGGCCTTCGAGGGCGCCGGACCCGACGAGTACACCGGCTCCCACCCCGTCAGCTTCGAGTACGCGGTCGGCTGCGACGTCTCCGGCATCCACGCCACCGGCACCTTCTGGCCGGTCGTCATGCGCCGCTGGTGCACCCGGTTCCGCACCGAGGACTGCTCCCTGAAGAACCCGCCGACCGTCGAGTACGGCGGGGCCGGCTACCTCACCCAGCAGATCTACTGCCTCTACGGGCGGGTCGCCGACTGCACCACCAGCAATGTGCGCCACCTCAACGACCTGACGGCCTCCGCCTACTGCACGGTCGTCAACTGCCACGGCGACGGCGACGACGCGGGCGGCAACCCCTTCACCACCCACGGCCAGTACGAGCACGATCTGCTCTTCGACGGCAACTCCGGCCTGATGGACATCGCCAACTCCGGCGCCCAGTGGGGGATATCCGCCAAGCGGATCACCGTACGCCGGCACGTCTGCTCATGGTTCACCGCCAACACGAAGATCACCGATCTGACGCTGGAGGACATCACGGTCCTGGCCCGGCCGACCTTCGACCAGGCCGGCACCCTCACCGTGAACGCCGACGGCGCCCAGGTGCGCGGCTGCACCGCGAAGACCTTCGCCGTCGCCCAGCGCTCCGCCCGCTCCGCCCGGCCGACGACGGTCAGCGACTGCACCTTCGAACCGCCCGCCGGCGCCGTCCTCGTCCAGACCCCCGTCACCACGCCCGTGCACTTCGTCCGCTGCACCTTCAGGAACGTCGACGGCGCGGTCCTGAGGGGCGCCGGCCCCGTCCACCTCACCGACTGCACGGTCACCGGCACCGAGGACGCGGCCCCGCTCTCCGTCGGCGCCGCCGAGCTGCGCATCGACGGCGGTACGTACGAGAACACCGGCATCGAACTGAGCGCCGTCCGCGACCAGCGGATCACCGTGACCGCAGGCGCCCGCTTCGGCGGCCGGAACCGGGCGGGGGCGTTCCTCGGCCGCGCGGCGGGCCCCGGCACGGTCGTCTGGGACCTCACCGGCCTCAGCAGCACGGCCGCGGACCCCGGCACCGCGCACATCAGGATCGCGGAGGGCACCAATCACTACGCGGCGACCGGGAGCCGTTTCACCGGCGGAACCCTCCACCTGGCCCCCGGCGCCCTCGACTCCGTGCTGCACACCGCCTGCGTCGAGAACGGCACCCGGCGCGCGGCGATGCCCCCTGCCGGTGACCGGGTGCGCACGGAAGGGAACCTGACCCTGTGAACGCCGTCGTCCGCACCACGACCGACGCCGACGACCCGGCCCTGGCCGCCCTGTGGCGCCGCTGCTTCGAGGCGACGCACCTCGGCGACCTGCACGCGCTCGACCCCGACCGCCACCGGCACACCTTCGTCGCCGAGAGCCCGGGAGGCGACGGGCTCGACGCCGTGGTCGTCTATGTGCCGCGGCTGATCCGCGACGCCTCGGGCACCCCCCGCCGGGTCGGCGGCATCGGCAGCGTCGCCACCCGTCCCGAGGCCCGGGGACAGGGCCTCGTCCGGCGGCTCCTGGCGGCGGCCGAGCGGACCATGACGGCCGAGGGATGCGACTGGTCCCTGCTGTTCACCGGCACCCCGGGGGTCTACCGGGGCTCCGGCTGGCGGGAGTTCACCCGTACGTACGCCGAGGGACCCCTCGCGCCCCCGACCGCACCCGGGCCCCTCCGGGTGCGCGAGACGACCTCCGAGGACGCGGTCGAGGTGACCGCGCTGCACCACGCGTACAACGCCGGACGACCGCTCAGCTCCCTGCGCGAACCGGGCGACTGGGCCGTGCGCGTGGCCGCCTGGTACGGCGCCGCCGAACGGCCCCTGGTGGCGGTGGACCCCGCCTCCGGGGCGCTCACCGGCTGGATCGTCGCCCAGCACACCGAGGACCGCGTGCTGGTGAGGGAGTTCGCGGGGGACGGGGCGAGCCTGGCTGCGCTGCTCGCGGCCGTCGCGGCGCGCGGCCGGGCGGCGGGACTGACCCGGGCGCGCGCCGACCTCCCCGACACCCCGGAGACGGCCGCCGCGCTGCCCGCGCTGCTGAGCGACGCCCGGCGGACGAGCGACGACACCGGAATGGCCCGGCCCCTGCGCGCCACCGCCGCGTCCGTCCGGGCCACCGTCACGGCACCGGGCGCGGTCCACTGGTACGGCGACGGCTTCTGACCCGGGACCCGTCCTCGGACCCCCGCCCCGCCCCGGTCCGGCCCGGGGCGGGCGACCGCGTCCCCACCGCGCCGTGTGCCCACCGATCGATCCGCACCATGGGGGCAGCGTCGCACCGTGGGCCCACCCCGGCGCCCGGGAGCCGTCGCGTTCATCGGAACGGGGTGACGACGGGCGTCCCGCCGGGGCCGGGGAAGGGGAGCGAGGCAGTGCCGGCCCGGTGATCGTGATCCTGGAACCCGACGCGATCGCCCGGGCCGACTGCCTCACGGCGGGCGACCGGGCGGACCGCTACGCCTCGACGGCCCGCGCCGCCCGCACCCCGCACACGGCGAACCCCGGGCCCCGGGGCGCGGACAGCGGCGACGGCGTCGTCATCAAGGTGTCGAACCGACTGCGCCCACCGGCTGACGGTCAGGACCCGTCCGCCGGGGACTCCTTGTCGTACGCCGAGGTACCGGAGTCGAGCAGCGGCTCCTGCGTCTTCAGATGCGCGGGGGCGAAGGCCCGCAGCACGTGGTAGCCGGTGATCACGACGATGGTGCCGAGCGCGATGCCGCCCAGCTCGAAGTTGTCCGTGATCTTCAGGCTGACGCCGCCGACCCCGATGATGATGCCCGCGGCGGCCGGCACCAGGTTGAGCGGATTGCGCAGGTCGACCTTGGCGTTCAGCCAGATCTGGGCGCCGAGCAGGCCGATCATGCCGTACAGGATGACGGTGATGCCGCCCAGCACCCCGCCGGGGATCGCGGCCACCACGGCCCCGAACTTGGGGCAGAGCCCGAAGAGCAGCGCGAAGCAGGCGGCGGCCCAGTAGGCGGCCGTCGAATACACCCGGGTCGCGGCCATCACACCGATGTTCTCGGAGTACGTGGTGTTCGGCGGCCCGCCCACCGCCGTCGACAGCATCGACGCGGCACCGTCCGCGGCGATCGCCGTGCCCAGCTTGCCGTCCAGGGAGCGGCCGGTCATCTCGCCGACGGCCTTCACATGTCCGGCGTTCTCGGCGATCAGCGCGATGACGACGGGCAGCGCCACCAGGATCGCGGACCACTCGAAGCTCGGCGCGTGGAACGACGGCAGGCCGATCCAGTCCGCCTTGCCCACCCCCGACAGGTCCAGCCGCCAGTGGTCCACCGCCTCCGCGCCGCCCGCCGGGGAGTGGATCTTGCCGAAGACCCGGTCCAGCACCCAGGACAGGACATAACCGAAGACGAGCCCGAGGAAGATCGCGATACGGGAGAAGAACCCGCGCAGACAGACCACGGCCAGTCCGGTGAACAGCATCACCAGGAGCGCCGTCCACTGGTCCTGCGGCCAGTACGTCGACGCGGTCACCGGGGCCAGGTTGAAGCCGATGAGCATGACCACCGCACCGGTCACCACGGGCGGCATCGCCGCGTGGATGATCCGCGCGCCGAAGCGCTGCACCGCCAGACCGGCGAGGAACAGCACCGCGCCGACGACGAGGACCGCGCCGGTCACGACGGCGCTGCTGCCGCCACTGGCCCGGATCGTCGCGGCCACCCCGACGAACGAGAGCGAACAGCCCAGATAGCTGGGCACCTGCCCGCGGGTGGCCAGCAGGAAGATCGCCGTGGCGACACCCGACATCATGATCGCCAGGTTCGGGTCGAGCCCCATCAGCACCGGGGCCACGAACGACGCCCCGAACATCGCCACCACATGCTGGGCGCCGAGCCCGAAGGTGCGCGGCCAGGACAGCCGCTCGTCCGGACGGACGACGGCGCCCGGGGCGGGCGTCTTCCCGTCGCCGTGCAAGGTCCAGCGCACGCCGAGGCCCGCCATGGTTGCTCCCTGTGGGTAGGTGCGGCGTCCGGCGCCCCGACGGGCGCGGCCTCTCCGCAGAAACGATCAGCGCCATGGTAGTGCCGGGCCGGGCGGCGCTCCCGGCCGGGCCACGCCGCGGGGCCGCGCCCGGGATCTCCCGGCCCCGGCCCCGGCCGCGCACGCCTCAGGAGCGGGGACCCGCCGCCGTGCCGGCCACCCCCGCGTCCGCCGAGGTCACGGCCTTGCGGTCACCGGAACGCAGCACCCCGGCCCCCAGCACCAGACCGAACGCCAGCACCGACACCACACCGAAGGACACCACCAGCGAGGTGGCCTCCGCCAGCGAGCCGATCGCCGACGGAGCGATCAGCCCCGAGGTGTACGTGATCGTCGCGACCCCCGCGATCGCCTGGCTCGGGTTCGGACCGCTGCGCCCGGCCGCCGCGAAGGCGAGCGGGACGACCACGGCGATGCCGAGCCCCATGCAGCCGAAGCCCGTCATGGCCAGCGCCGCGTTCGGAGCGGTGACCACCAGCACCCCGCCGACCGTGGCCAGCACACCACCGGTCCGGACCGTGCGCACCGCGCCGAAGCGGTCGACGACCCGGTCCCCGGCGATCCGTGCGATGGCCATCGTCAGCGCGAACGCCGTCGTCGAGGCGGCCGCGAGACCGGCCGAACTGTCCAGCACGTCCCGCAGGTACACCGCCGACCAGTCCAGGCTCGCCCCCTCGGCGAAGACCGCGCAGAACCCGACGGCACCGATGATCAACGCCGACCTCGGCGGCAGCGCGAACCGCGGCGGCGGCTCCTCGTCCGGCTCGCTGTGCAGATCCAGCACCCGCCGGCAGGCGATCAGGCCCAGCGCGGTGAGCACCAGGGCCGCGATCACATGGTGCAGCCGGGCATCGGCCCCCACATGGGCGGCCACCGTGCCGGCCGCCGAACCGATCAGGGCGCCCACGCTCCACATGCCGTGCAGCCCCGACATGATCGACTTGTCGAGGCGGTTCTCCACCTCGACGCCGAGGGCGTTCATCGCCACGTCCGACATGCCCGCCGAGGCCCCGTACAGGAAGAGCGCCACACAGAGCGTCAGCAGGTTCGGCGCCAGCGACGGCAGGATCAGCGCCAGCGTCCACAGCGCCAGCAGCCCGCGCAGCGCGGTCCTCGCCCCGAAGCGGTGGCTCACCGTGCCGGCCAGCGGCATCGCCAGCGAGGCCCCGATCGCCGGGAACGCCAGGGCCAGCCCCAACTGCCCCGCGCTGACCCCGGCGTGCTCCTGGATCCAGGGCACCCGGGTGGCGAAGCTCCCGGTCACCGCGCCGTGCACGGTGAACACCGCGGCGATCGCGTACCTCGCCCGTTTCACCTCGGCCATGCCGAAAGCAGCCGTGGAATCCGTCGTCATCGTGGTGTGCCCCTCCCTGGAAATACCCCGTCCGCGTGGCGGAGGGCGCACCTGGCCCACCTCCGTCACGATGCGGGCAGTAAACTATCAGGAACCCTGCCTGATAAATAGACCGCCCGGTCCCACCACCGCGGCGGCGATCTGGAAGGATCCCGGCATGCCCGCATCTCCGAGCACCGCCAGGGCCATCAACGACCGGCTTGCCCTGCGCCTCCTCCAGCAGGACGGCCCGTTGACGGCCACGCAGTTGAAGACCCTGACCGGCCTCTCCCGGCCCACCGTCGCCGACCTCGTCGAACGGCTCCAGGGAGCGGGGCTCATCCGGGTCGTGGGCGAGACCGGCGCACAGCGCCGGGGCCCCAACGCCCGGCTCTACGGCATCGTCGCGGACCGGGCCCACCTCGCCGGGCTCGACGTCCGCACCGACAGCGTCGCCGTCGTCGTCGCCGACCTCCTGGGCACCGCCCTCGCCGAGGACACGCTGCCCATCGGCGACGACACCCCCGCCGACGACGCGGTGGAACAGGCCGTCGCCCTCCTGGAACGCACCGCCCGGCGGGCCGGCCGGGCACCGCTCCACAGCGTCGGCATCGGCGCCCCCGGCCTGATCGACCCGGTCACCGGGGACCTGCGCGACAGCAGCGGCCTGCCCGCCTGGCACCGCAAACTCGTCCGCGCCCTCCAGCAGCGGCTTCCCGCCACCGTGCTCGTCGAGAACGAGACCAACCTCGCCGCCGTCGCCGAGCACCGGCTCGGCGCGGCCCGCGACCGCGACACCTTCGTCCTGCTCTGGCTCGGCCACGGCATCGGCGCGGCGGTCATGCTCGACGGCACCCTGCGCCGGGGCGCCTCCGGCGGCGCGGGCGAGATCGGCTTCCTGCCGGTCCCCGGCACGATCGGCATCCCCTCCGCCGCCCACTGCGACGGCGGGTTCCACTCCCTGGTCGGCTCGGCGCCCGTCCTCGAACTGGCCGCCGCCCACGGCATCACCGTCCCCGCGACGGGCGGCCAGGAACCGGGCGCCGCGGTCGCCGTCCGCGCGGCGCTGGCGGGCGACGGTGACCACGAGGCGTTCCTGAACACCCTCGCCGACCGCCTCGCCCTCGGCGCCGCCGCGGTCGCCGCCGTCCTCGACCCCGGCTGCGTCCTCCTCGCCGGCGAGGTCGGCCACGCGGGCGGCGAGGCCCTGGCCGTACGGGTCGAGGAGCGCCTCGCCCTCATGTCCCCCCTGCGCACCGAGGTCCGGGCGGGCCTCCTGGGCGGCGCGGCGGTCCTGCGCGGCGCGGTACTGGCGGCGAGGGAAGCGGCCCAGGACGCGCTGTTCGCCCCGGCGGGCTGAGGTCATCCCTGGCGGGGCGGGGTGCGCCTCTGTCCGGTGGGTGGTGGGTGGTGCCCCTCCGGGGAGACTCCTCAGAAATGGCGTGTGCACCCGGGTACGCAAGGGACCCGGGTCGTACGCCATTTCCTGCGGGGAGTCCCCTGCGCGCCCCCACCCGGCCGGTCGGGCGTCTTGCCCCCGGTGGGGCCTGAGGCCCACGAACGCGCCCCGCCGGTTACCGTCCCCCCGCCGGCGCATCACGCTGTCGCAGACGCGCGACGGCCGGGTCCGGGGGCGTGCAGGGGAGTCCCCGCAGAACGACGAACACAGACCGGGGTGCGTATGCGTGGTGCCCGCACGTTCGTCGTTCGAGGAGACGCCCCGGAGGGACCCCGGACCCCCACCCACCGAACATCAGGCGCCCTGCGGGGAACCCGCACCGCCCAGCCCGTCCGGCGATTGAGGACGGAACCCCGAACACGGGGGACCCGGGCACACGCCCCGGCCCCCCGCGCGGAGAGCGCGTCAGCAGGCGCCGAGGTCCTGCCAGACACCCCACTCACCGGTGGTCCCGGGCGTGTCGCCCTTCGTCCACCACTTCGCCTTCCACTGGTGCGAACCGTGGCTGACGGTCGCCCCCGCGCCGTACTCGGACGTCGCGCTCCAGGCGGCCGCCGCGCACGCGCCCCCCGTGGGGTCGGGGCTCGGCCCGCCCGTGCCGGACGGGTCCGGCGTCGGCGAGGCACCGCCCGGCTCGACGACGGTCGTCCCGCGGGCGAGGTCCGCCGCGAGGGCGTAGGACGTGCCGCCGAAGGTGACGGTCCAGTTCGACGGCGTGGACGTCGGCAGGTAGTAGACGAAGTCGACCTGCACGGAGGCGCCGGGCGCCAGGCTCTGCCAGGCCGGCAGCTTCAGCGAGACTCGGTTGTAGTCGCCCTTCAGCCCGCCGATGTTGTTCGCGGCGGTGTGGTCGCTGCGGACGATCGTCGTGCCGAAGCCGGACTGGTCCTTCGCGTTGGCGGGCGCGGAGGTGGAGTAGTCGAACTGGAACTCCGTGCCGCCGGGCAGCGTCGCCTTGGTGTTGTTGGTGATCTTCAGCTTGGGGCTGATCGGGTAGTTGGAGTCCCCGAGCGGGAACTGGTCGAAGAAGACGTCGATGTTCAGCGCCTTGGTCGGCAGATCGATCGTGGACCGCTTGGCACCGTACGGGGAGGCCGACTTGAAGGTGTCGTACATGGTGGTGGTCAGCGTCGAGCCGGGCCCGTACTGGCCCTTGGCCGCGTTCCAGCCGTAGTCGCCGGCGAGTTCCCAGATCATCGTGCCGCCGATGCCCTTGGCGGCGACGTAGTCGGCCTTGGCCTTCACGGACTGCTCGTCCTCGGTCGAGAGGAAGACCTTGGTCTGGGCGTTCCACAGCCAGGGCGCGACCAGGGTGGAGTCGTAGTTGCGGACATAGGTGCCGGTCAGCTTGGTGCCGGCGGAGAAGCCGTAGTCCGTGACGTAGTCGCCGACGATGCCCTTCTCCAGGTTCTTGGCGTGCCACATCGGGTTGGAGCCGGCCGGGGACTCCTTGCCGTTGGTGTCCTGGTCGTGCCAGAGGTTGTCGATGCCGACGGCACCGTCACCGCACTTGGTCAGTCCGGCGCCGGCCGGGCAGTCGGTCGAGGCCGCCCTGCCCCAGAGGCCGTTGGTGCCGCCCTGGACGTTCTTGAAGCCGCGGGTGTAGTAGGGCAGGCCGATGTTGATGCGGCCCGCCGGCATGGAGCCCCGGAAGTAGTGGTAGGCCCAGTCGGTGTTGAGGTAGCCGGTGCCGCCGTACTGGGAGGTGGAGTAGACGCTCGCCTGGGCGAGCTCCGCGTCCTTGCCGTCGTCGAAGAGCGCGGCGTTGGGGCCGACGTACTCGTTCCAGGCGCCGTGCAGGTCGTACGACATGATGTTGACGTAGTCCAGGTACTTCTGGACCTGGAAGGTCTCCATGCCGCGCAGCAGGTAGCCGGAGGACGGCGCGGCGACGCTGAGCAGGTAGTGCGTGCCGTCGGCGGCGGACGCCCGGTCGAGCTTCTCGCGCAGGGTCTTCATCAGCGCGGCGTAGCCCTTGACGAGGCCGGCCCGGCGGTCGTTGGACAGGGTCCAGTCGAGCGGGTTGCCGGCGTCCTTCATGGTCGTCGGGTACTCGTAGTCGATGTCGACGCCGTTGAAGCCGTACGTGCGGATGAAGGTGACGGCGGAGTCGGCGAACGTGTTGATCCCGGTCTGGTTGACCGAGCCGTCGGCGTTGGTGGCCATGGAGTAGAAGCCGCCGGAGTCGACCCGCTTGCCGTTGTCGTCGAAGTAGCCGCCGGTCTCGGCCCAGCCGCCGACGGAGACCATCGTCTTCACGTTCGGGTACTTCTTCTTGTACTTCGTGAGCAGGTTGAAATGGCCCTTGTAGGGGAGCGCCGGGTCCATCTCGGCACCGGCGACTCCCGGCCACGTCATTCCGGTCGACGCGTTGTTCGGGCCGTCGGCCCCGACGGAGAGCTTGTTGGCCCCGTCGACGTGGGCGAACGCGTAGTTGAGGTGGGTGACCTTGTCCCAGGGGATGTCGGAGGCGAGGTAGGCGGGCTTGCCGTCCTTGCCGGTCCGCCAGTTGGTGAAGTAGCCGATGACGCGCCGCGGGTGGTCGGCGCCCATCTTCTCGCGGCCCTCGGAGTCGTACACGGAGCAGTACGGGACGGCCGTGCCCGGGGTCTCGTAGAGCCCGTCGGGGCGACAGGACTCCTGGTCGGCGGCTTGTGAGGGGGTCGCGGAGAGCGAGCCGATCAGCAGCGCGGCGATGCCGGCGCCGGCGGCGAGGAGCGTGGCTCTCGCGCGGGTGGGGGACAGCACGTTCGGTTCCTCCTGGGGAGGTCGGCAGAACACAACTGGCAGGGGGGTGGGTCGTGTTGGTTCCCGGATGTGCGCACACCGCGGAACCGCTCCTCGGAGGTGACGCAGAGATTAAGAGGACTAGACCAGTGCGTCAATAGGTCTGGACCATTAAGGCGGCCGTGTCCGAAAAGCGCTCTTGTCACGGCCTGTCTGTGAGCCACTCCACAGCGTTCGCCCGTCTGGTCCACGCCGGGCCGTGGCACACTGATCGTGTACCAGCAGCAGCGCACTCCGGGGTCGGTGCAATTCCGAACCGGCGGTTACAGTCCGCGACCCGGCCGCATCCAGCGGCCGGTTGACCAGGTGAGATTCCTGGACCGACGGTTAAAGTCCGGATGGGAGGCAGTGCGCGGCGGGCCGTTTCGCGGGTACGCCGCCGTCGGCGGATGGTTTTCGGGCAACCGGTCCATCCGTTCTTCCGGTGTTCGGCGTCCCCCGTGCGTTCCGCTTCATCTGTCGTCACCGACAGGCCCCGGAGTCCGTGCCCGAAGAGGCAGGAGGACCCGGTGGACACCGCAGCCGACATCACCGCCATGCGCCGAGCCATCGCGCTCGCCGCCCGCGGTCTCGGCTCCACCAGCCCCAATCCGGTCGTCGGATGCGTCGTCCTCGACGCCGAGGGGCAGCCCGCCGGAGAAGGCTTCCACCAGCGCGCCGGCGGACCGCACGCCGAGATCCACGCCCTGCGCGCGGCCGGCGACCGGGCCCGCGGCGGCACCGCCTACGTCACGCTCGAACCCTGCGACCACACCGGTCGCACCGGCCCCTGCACCCAGGCGCTCATCGAGGCCGGCGTCGCCCGCGTCGTCTACGCGGTCGGCGATCCGAACCCGCAGGCCACCGGCGGTGCGGACACCCTGCGCGCCGCCGGGACCACCACCGAGCAGGGCCTCCTGGCCGACGAGGCCGAGGCCGTCAACGAGGCCTGGCTGACCTCGGTGCGGCGCGGCCGCCCGTACGTGGTCTGGAAGTACGCCGCGAGTCTGGACGGCCGGGTCGCCGCCGCCGACACCACCAGCCGCTGGATCACCTCCGCGGAGTCCCGCGCCGACGTCCACCGGCTGCGCGCCGAGGCCGACGCCGTCGTCGTCGGCTCCGGCACCGCACGCGCCGACGACCCCCAGCTCGGCGTCCGGGGCATCGACGGCGCCGTCCAGCCCCTCCGGGTCGTCGTCGACACCGGCGCCACCGCCGTCCGGCCCGGCGCCCGGGTCCTCGACGGCTCCGCGCCCACCCTGATCGCCGTCGCGGACGACGCCGATGCCGCACACCTCCCCGACGGGGCCGTCCTGCGCCTGCCGCGCTCCGGCGTCGGCCCCGGACTGGACCTCCCCGCCCTCCTTGCCGCCCTCCACGAGCGCGGCGTCCGCTCCGTACTGCTCGAAGGCGGTCCGGCCCTGGCCGGGTCCTTCGTCGCGGCGGGACTGGTCGACAAGGTCGTCGGCTATCTCGCCCCGGTGCTTCTGGGGGCCGGCCCCGCCGCCCTCGCCGACGCCGGAATCTCCACCCTCGCCGAGGCGTTGCGCCTCGATGTGACCGAGACCGTACGCATCGGCCCCGATCTGCGCATCACCGCCGTCCCCGGCCCCGCCCGGAAGGAAAACTGAGTGTTCACCGGAATTGTCGAAGAACTGGGTGAGGTCACCGCCGTCGAGCGGCTCGACGACGCCTCCCGATTCCGCCTGCGCGGTCCCGTCGTCACCGAGGGCGCCAAGCACGGCGACTCGATCGCCGTCAACGGCGTCTGCCTGACCGTCGTCGACCTCGGTGAGGACGAGTTCACCGCCGACGTCATGGCCGAGACCCTGAACCGCTCCAGCCTCGGCGCCCTCGCCACGGGCTCCCGGGTCAACCTGGAGCGCCCCATGGCGCTCGGCGGCCGGCTCGGCGGGCACATCGTCCAGGGACATGTGGACGGCACCGGCCGGATCCTGGAGCGCCGGGTCTCGGAGAACTGGGAGATCGTGAAGGTCTCCCTCCCGGCCGGCCTCTCCCGCTACGTGGTGGAGAAGGGCTCGATCACCGTCGACGGGGTCAGCCTGACCGTCGTCGAGGCCGGGGCCGACCACTTCACCATCAGCCTCATTCCCACCACCCTCGCGCTGACCACGCTCGGCATCAAGCAGCCCGGCGACCCGGTCAACCTGGAGGTGGACGTCCTCGCGAAGTACGTCGAGCGGCTGCTCGGCAACGGCGCGCCGGAGCCCGGGGAGACCGCGAAGTGAGCGCCCTGCACTGGCTGAACTCGGAGGCGTTCACCGTCCTCGACCAGCACATCATCTGGTCCGACATGATCGGCAACACGATCGGTCTGATCGCCCTGACCCTGGGCTGGCTCCGCTCCATCTGGACCTGGCCCGCCCAGCTGCTGTCCGGCGTCGTGCTGGTCGCCGCCAACGTCTCCGTGCACCAGGCGGGCAGCGTCGGCAAGCAGCTCATCGTCATCGCCGTCGCGGTCTGGGGCTGGCAGCAGTGGACCCGGGGCCGGCGGCAGGCCCAGGACGGCTCCATCGCCGTACGGTTCGCCACCTGGCGCGAGCGGGGCTACCTGCTCGGCGGGGCCGCCCTCGGCACCCTGGTCGTCGGCGGGCTGTTCACCGCCTTCCCGTCGCTGTCCTGGAGCCCCTGGGCGGACGCGTACATCTTCGCCGGAACGCTCGTGGCGATGCTCGCCCAGGCCCGCGGCATGGTCGAGTTCTGGTTCGCCTGGCTCCTGGTCGACCTGGTCGGCGTCCCGCTCAACTTCCACAGCGGACTCGCCTTCTCCGGACTCATCTACGTGGTCTACGGGGCCCTCGTCCTGTGGGGCATGCGCGACTGGTGGCTGCGTTCGCGGACACCCGCTCTGGAAGGAGCCACGGCATGACTGCCCAGCCCACCTGGCTGCACCGGGAGCACGAGGCACCCGTCGAGGACCTGAGCCTCGACCCCGTCGAGCAGGCGATCCGCGACATCGCGGCCGGCCGGCCCGTCGTGGTCGTCGACGACGAGGACCGGGAGAACGAGGGCGACCTCGTGATCGCGGCGGAGAAGGCCACCCCCGAGATCGTCGCCTTCATGATGAGCGAGTGCCGCGGACTGATCTGCGCGCCGATGGAGCACGACGAGCTGGAACGGCTCGCCCTGCCGCAGATGGTCGACCACAACACCGAGTCGATGAAGACCGCCTTCACCGTCTCCGTCGACGCCTCCGGCGCCCACGGCGTCACCACCGGCATCTCCGCCGCCGACCGCGCCACCACGCTCCGGCTGCTCGCCGGGGGCACGGCCGGCCCCGGCGACTTCGTACGGCCCGGCCATGTTTTCCCGCTCCGCGCCCGCAGCGGCGGCGTCCTCGTGCGCAACGGCCACACCGAGGCCGCCGTGGACCTCGCCCGGCTCGCCGGACTGCGCCCCGCCGGGGCGATCGTCGAGATCGCGGGCGAGGACGGCGTCATGCTGCGGCTGCCCCAGCTCGTCCCCTTCGCCCGCAAGCACGGACTGACGATCATCTCCATCGAGGACCTGATCGCCTACCGCCGCAGCTCCGAGCCGACCGTGCGCCGCGAGGCCGAGGTGCGGCTGCCCACCGACTCCGGCGCCTTCACCGCGTACGGCTACCGCTCCACGGTGGACGGCGTCGAACACGTCGCCCTGGTCCACGGCGACGTCGGGGACGGCGAGGACGTCCTGGTCCGGGTCCACTCCGAATGCCTGACCGGCGACATCTTCGGCTCCCAGCGCTGCGACTGCGGCCCCCAGCTGCACGCCTCCATGCGCCGGATCACCGAGGAGGGCCGCGGCGTCGTCGTCTACCTCCGCGGCCACGAGGGCCGGGGCATCGGCCTGCTCTCCAAGCTGCGCGCGTACGAACTCCAGGAGCGCGGCGTCGACACCCTCGACGCCAATCTGGAGCTCGGACTGCCCGCCGACGCCCGGGACTACGCGGCCGGCGCGCAGATCCTCAAGGACCTCGGCGTGCGCAGCCTGCGGCTGATGACGAACAACCCCGACAAGACCGCGGCGATCGTGCGCCACGGCCTCACCGTCACCGGCCGCGAGCCGATGCCCGTCCAGGCCGGCGAGCACAACCTCCGCTATCTGCGCACCAAGCGCGACCGCATGGGGCACGATCTGCCCTGGCTCGACGCCGCCACCGCGTCGACCTGCGGCAACCAGTAGCACCACCGGCAGTCACCCGTACAGAGAAGCCAGGAGAGACATGAGCGGCAAGGGCGCACCCGAACTGTCCGTACGCAACTGCGGCGACCTGCGCGTCGCGGTCGTCGCGGCCCAGTGGCACGAGAAGGTCATGGACGGACTCGTCGACGGCGCGCTGCGCGCCCTGCACGAGCTGGGCATCGACGAGCCGACCCTGCTCCGGGTCCCCGGCAGCTTCGAACTCCCCGTCGTCGCCAAGGTGCTGGCCGGCCGCGGCTACGACGCGATCGTCGCCCTCGGCGTGATCATCCGCGGCGGCACCCCCCACTTCGAGTACGTGTCCCACGGCGTCACCAACGGCCTCACCCAGGTCGCCGTCGACACCGGTGTCCCCGTCGGCTTCGGCGTCCTCACCTGCGACACCGAGGAGCAGGCCCTCGACCGGGCGGGCCTGGAAGGGTCCAATGAGGACAAGGGGCACGAAGCGGTCACCGCCGCCGTCGCCACCGCCGCCACACTCCGCTCGGTCAGCGAACCCTGGCGCTGACCGGGGGTCCCGGACCCCGTATTCTTGAGGGCATCATGGCGAACAAAACCTTCGAAGAGCTCTTCGCCGAGCTCCAGCTCAAGGCCGCCAACGGCGACCCCTCCACCTCCCGTACCGCCGAACTGGTGGACAAGGGCGTGCATGCCATCGGCAAGAAGGTCGTCGAGGAGGCCGCCGAAGTCTGGATGGCCGCCGAGCACGAGAGCAAGGACGCCGCCGCCGAGGAGATCTCGCAACTGCTCTACCACGTCCAGGTGATGATGGTGGCGCGCGGAATCAGCCTCGACGACGTCTACGCCCACCTCTGAGCACGACCTCCGCACCCGCCCGACGCCCCAGACCCCCTTCGCAAAGGAAACCCGACCTCATGCTGCGCATCGCCGTCCCCAACAAGGGTGCTATCTCCGGGCCTGCGATGGCGATGCTCCATGAGGCCGGCTACAAGCAGCGCAAGGAGTCCAAGGAACTCGTCCTGGTCGACCCGGAGAACCAGGTCGAGTTCTTCTACCTGCGCCCCCGCGACATCGCGATCTACGTCAGCTCCGGCCGCCTCGACATCGGGATCACCGGCCGTGACCTGCTGCTGGACAGCGGCGCGGACGCCGAGGAGATCCTGCAGCTCGGCTTCGCCCGCTCCACCTTCCGCTACGCCACCAAGCCCGGCACGGCCGAGGGCCCGCAGGACTTCGACGGCATGACGATCGCCACCTCCTACGAGGGCATCGTCGCCAAGCACCTGGCCGAGACCGGCGTCAACGCCTCCGTCGTCCACCTCGACGGCGCGGTCGAGACCGCCATCGAGCTGGGCGTCGCCCAGATCATCGCCGATGTCGTCGAGACCGGCACCAGCCTGCGCAACGCCGGCCTCGAGGTCATCGGCGAGCCGATCATGACCTCGGAGGCGGTCGTCATCCGCCGCACCGGCGCCCCCGGCGACGACCCCAAGGTCCAGCAGTTCCTGCGCCGCCTCCAGGGCGTCCTGGTCGCCCGCAGCTACGTGATGATGGACTACGACTGCCGCGTCGAGCACCTGGAGCGCGCCGTCGCCCTCACCCCGGGCCTGGAGTCCCCGACCATCTCTCCGCTGCACCACGAGGGCTGGGTCGCCGTCCGCTCCATGGTCGCCGCCCGCGAGGCGCAGCGGATCATGGACGACCTGTACGACCTCGGCGCCCGCGCCATCCTCACCACGGCCATCCACGCCTGCCGCCTCTGACGGCCGGAGACAGAAGAGAACCATGCCGGCCCCCGCTCTCCCCGCCCTGCCCGTCACCTTCCGGCCCACCCGCACCCGGGTGGTGCTGCTGGGGGTCGGCGTGGTGATGTTCGCCGTGATCACCGCGGTCGCCTTCACCCTCGAACAGCTCAGCGGGGGAGAGCGGGTCAGCTTCGTCTTCACCGCCGCGCTCTTCCTCGGGGTGCTGGCCCTGCTCAGCCGCCCCAAGGTGGTCGCCGAGTACAGCGGGGTGACCGTGGTCAATCTCACCCGCACCCGCCGGCTCTCCTGGCCCGAGATCGTGCGCGTCAACCTGCGGGCCGGCGACCCGTGGGTCTATCTCGACCTGAGCGACGGCACCAGCATGCCCGTCCTCGGCATCCAGCCCGGTATCGCCAAGGAACAGGCCATCCGGGACGCCCGCACGCTGCGCGCGCTCGCCGAGAACCGCGGCACCGGCACGGACAACGGCTGAGCCCCCTGCCCCGCCGGGCCCGTTGTTGACTACTCTGGAGGACGGCGGCGCCCAGGTGCGCCCCGCCCCGCGTCGCACGGCCCCCGAGGCCGGCGGGGCTTTCCTTCGACCCGAGGAGTGACTCCTTCCAGCAATGGACGGATCGTCCGGTAGTACCTGCGCCGCCCCATCGACGGAGGCGGCGGCATGACCACCCCCCTGCTGCTGCTCTGCGCGGCATTCCTTCTCATCCTCGCCAACGGGTTCTTCGTGGCGGCTGAATTCGGCCTCGTCACCGTGGAACGGGCGGACGCCGAGAGCGCCGCCACCCGGGGCGACCGACGGGCCCGCACCGTCGTCGACGCCCTGCGCGAACTCTCCTTCCAGCTCTCCGGCACCCAGCTGGGCATCACCATCACCTCCCTGGTGGTGGGCATGCTCGCCGAACCGGCCCTGGCCCAGCTGCTGGACGGCCCCCTCGCCCTGACCGGACTGCCGGCCGGCGCGGTCTCCGGCGTCAGCGTCGTCATCGGCATGCTGCTGGCAGCCGCCGTCCAGATGGTCATCGGCGAACTCGTCCCGAAGAACTGGGCGGTCTCCCGGCCGCTCCAGGTCGCCCGGTTCGTCGCCGGCCCCCAGCAGGTGTTCACCCGGGTGCTCCGCCCGGTCATCGGCCTGCTGAACACGGTCGCCAACCGGCTGGTGCGCCTGCTCGGCGTCGAACCGGCCGAGGAGCTGGCCTCCGCCCGCAGCCCGGGCGAGCTGGTCTCGCTCGCCCGCCACTCCGCCGAGGCCGGCACCCTCGAACAGGACACCGCCGACCTCTTCGTCCGGACCCTGTCGCTGGCCGGGCTCACCGCCCAGCACGTCATGACGCCCCGGGTGAAGGTCAGCGCCCTGCAGTCCTCGGCGACCGCGGCGGACGTCCTCAACCTCACCCGCGCCACCGGTCTCTCCCGCTTCCCCGTCTACCGGGAGCGCATCGACGAGGTCATCGGCATGATCCACCTCAAGGACGCGCTGGCCGTGCCCGCCGGGGACCGGCCGCGGACCACGGCCGGGCGCATCGCCGTACCACCGCTGCTGGTCCCCGAGACCCTGCCCGTCGAGCAGCTGCTCCAGCGGCTGCGCAAGGAGCAGCCGATCGCCGTCGTGGTCGACGAGTACGGCGGGACCGCCGGGGTCGTGACCCTGGAGGACATCATCGAGGAACTCGTCGGCGAGGTCCGCGACGAGCACGACGCCGAGGGCGCCGACCGCCCCGAGCTGGCCCCCGCCGCTCCCGAGGACGGGCGTCCCGCCTGGGACGCCGAGGGCAGCTGCCGGGTCCTGACCCTGCGCCGGATAGGACTCGACGTGCCCGACGGGCCGTACGAGACGGTGGCCGGTCTGGTCGCCGACCTGCTCGGCCGGATCCCCGCCCCCGGCGACCGGGCCGAGCTGCCCGGCTGGCGGATCTCGGTCCGCCAGGTCGGCCACTACCGGGCCGAGAAGGTCCGCTTCGTCCGTACGGCCGAGGTGCCGTCCGGGGACCGCGCGTCGTCCCACGGAGTGCTGGAGGCGGCGCGATGAGCCTCGTCCAACTCCTCTTCGCCGGACTGCTGGTCCTGGCGAACGGCTTCTTCGTCGGTGCGGAGTTCGCCCTGGTCTCGGTGCGCCGCAGCCAGATCGAACCCCTGGCGGCCGAGGGTTCGGGCCGGGCCCGCCAGGTGCTGTCCGGGCTGGAGAACCTGCCGCAGATGATGGCGGCCGCCCAGTTCGGCATCACCATCTGCTCGCTGACGCTGGGAGCGGTCGCCGAGCCCACCGTCGCGCATCTGCTGGAGCCGGTCTTCCACGCCGTGCACCTGCCCGAGGGGCTGGTCCACCCGCTGGGCTACGTGCTGGCCCTGGCCCTGGTCGTCTTCCTCCACCTCGTCATCGGCGAGATGGTCCCGAAGAACCTGGCGATGGCCGCGCCGGAGCGGACCGCGCTCTGGTTCGGTCCCGGGCTGGTCGGCTTCGCCCGGCTCTGCCGCCCGGTCACCTCGGCCCTGGGCGCCTGCGCCCGGCTGGTGCTCCGGCTCTTCGGGGTCGAGCCCAAGGACGAGGTGGAGGCCGTCTTCACCAGCGAGCAGCTCAACCGTCTGGTCGAGGACTCCGGACAGGCAGGGCTCCTGGAGCCGGAGGCGCAGGAACGGCTGGAGGACGCCCTGGAGCTGGGCAGCCGCCCGGTCACCGATGTGCTCCTTCCCCGCCCGAGCCTGATCACGGTCGACCCCTCCGTCACCCCGCGCGGACTGGAGGAGCTGACCGTGCGGACCGGCTTCTCCCGCTTCCCGGTCTGCGCCGGGGGCGGCGGCCCGTTCATGGGCTATCTGCACGTCAAGGACGTCCTGGACCTGGAGGACCGGGAGCGGGCCGTACCGCAGCACGTGTGGCGCCCGATGGCGACCGTACGGGCCGAGCTGCCGCTCGACGACGCGCTGACCGTGATGCGCCGCGCGGCCACGCACCTGGCGCAGGTCTCCGACGCCTCGGGACGGGTCCTCGGCCTGGTCACGATGGAGGACGTGCTGGAGACGCTGGTCGGTGAGGTACGGGACCCGGCGCACCGCGTCGCGGAGCCCCGCCGCACCGAGGAGCGCCCGGCCGGCTCCGACGACCGCCCGGCCGGCTCCGACGACCGCCCGGCCGGCTCCGACGACCGCCCGGTCCTGGCGGTCTGACCGCGCCCGGTCGTCCTGTCCCGTTCCCCGGCCCCCGCCCGCCCGGCGGGGGCCGGGGCATCTCACAGCTCGGGCGGTTCGGTCCGGCCCCGGCCCACCGGGCCCCTGCCCGACAGCACCTCGCCGTAGGCCTGCATCAGGTCCGGCAGCCGCAGCGTCGCCAGATCGTCGCGGGTGGGGACCGTCGTACAGCCCGAGAGCCGCAGATCGCGGTAGGCGCAGCTCTTCTCGTACAGGGTGCGCAGAAAGCGGCCGTTGCCCAGTTCGTCGAGCCAGCCCTGATCGACGACATGGCCGCTGATCGAGCGCAGTTCCTCCAGCGACTCCTCGTCCCAGACGTCCCCGTTCTCGGCGGCCAGCACCTCGCCGATGGCGGTCAGCTCCAGCGGGCGGTAGCTGGGGAAGTCCACCCGGGTGGTGAACCGGGAGGAGAGCCCCGGGTTGGTGGAGAGCAGGCGGTCCATGCCCTCCGGATAGCCCGCCAGGATGACGACGAGATGGTCCCGGTTGTCCTCGGCGCGCTTGAGGAGCACCTGAAGCGCCTCGTCGCCGTACGCGTCGCCCTTGCTGTACCCCGTGTTGGCGAGGCTGTACGCCTCGTCCACGAAGAGCACGCCGCCGAGCGCGGAGTCGATCAGCTCATTGGCCTTGACCGCGGTCTGCCCGAGGAACTCCCCGACCAGGTCCGCCCGTTGGGCCTCCACCAGATGGTCGCCGCCCAGCAGTCCGAGCGCGTAGAAGACCCGGCCCAGGATCCGCGCCACGGTCGTCTTGCCGGTCCCGGACGGCCCGGAGAAGACGAAGTGGCGCTTCGGGGGCTGGACGGGCAGCCCCTGCCCGGCCCGCAGCCGGGCCATGTTCAGCTGCGCGGACAACGCCTTGACCTGCCGTTTCACCGGTTCCAGGCCGACCATCCGCTCCAGCTCCGCCAGGGCCTCGGCCAGCAGGACGGGGTCGCTGGGGCCGGCCGGGAAGGGCTGGGGAGCCGACTGGCCCGGGACGGCGGTCTTGCGCCGGGCACCGGCCGGCGCGGGCACCCGCCCGAGCCCCGGCAGCTCCGGCTCCTCGCCGCCCGGCCGCAGTTCCCGGCCGTCCACCAGATCGGTGCCCACCGGTCCGTCGGCGTCCGGCTGCGCCCCGGCGAAGGCGCTGTCCGCGCCGGGGCCGCCCATCGCCACGGTGGCCAGGCCCGCCGCCTCGTCCGGGCCCTCCAGCCCGTCGTAGTCCGCGATCGCCGCGAGCCGGGCGGAGGTGTCCATGAACGCGGGGTCGATCCGGTGGACCGCCCGGTAGAGGGGGAGGGCGGCGGCGCTGCGGCCGGTGCCCTCGTGGGCGCGCGCCAGCCAGTAGCGCAGCTCCTTGCGCTGCGGCTGTTCGCTGCGGCAGCGCATCAGCGCGGTGGCGAGCAGCGGTTCGGCCTGCCCGTACATCTCCAGCCGCACCCGGGCCATGCCGCCGAAGAGCCCCGCCTCGATGCCGAGGAGCTGATCGTCGATCAGGGGCTCGGTGTGGCGCACGAGTTGGTCCCAGTCCTTGACCAGGTAGGAGCGGCAGGCGTGCAGGAAGCGGACCTGCGGGTCGGTGTCGACCGGGGGGAGTCCGGCGAGCGCGCGGTCGAGCTCGGGGACGTGCCGGCCGTCCAGCCAGTGCGAGGCGTGGGCCAGTAAGAGGTCGCGCGGACTCTCCAGCACCGGCTGCACCCACCAACCCAGCCAGTACCAGGAGTTGAGCGTACGGCGGTGGCGGGCGCGCTGGTCCCCGAAGCGGTCGCGGTGCCGGTACATCCGCAGCAGCGCGGTCGTCGTGTCCACCCGCAGCGCGTGGAGGCCGAGCCAGGCGTCCGCCATGCCGGGATCCAGGCGTACCGCCGTCGCGAACTCCTCCTCGGCCTGCGGATAGGCGCCCATGGTGTAGGCGTCCACGCCACGCAGCCACGCGAGATCGGCCGGGGTCTGTGCGCCCTGCGTGCCGATGTCCATCAGGCCCCCCACAAGCCGTGCCCCCAGGATGTCCCGCCGTGCGACGGCCCGCCGGGGCGCGCCGAATCACTGTGCAATGGACGGGAATTGACCGCACCGAGAGGCATCGTACCTGCGCAGGGAGTGTGCGACGAAGGGCGCCGCAGGCCGAAGAAGGACCGTGACCCACGGTGAGCGGCGGGCGGTGGCGGGCGGCGCGGACGACGGGCGGAGCACAGGACGAAGCCCCCGATCACGGGGGAACAACCGGGGGCTTCGCGTCTGTGGGGGCTCCGAAAAGCCGCACATTGAGAACGTAAGACCTGTACCGCCCCCGGGTCAAGCGGAGTTGGGGTACTTCCCGAGCGATTTCCGACTGCTCAGTATGCCGGTCCGGGGTGATCACGGTGGGTGACGGAATGGTTCATTCCTGCTTCTGTGCCGGGTCTCTCCAGCCACTCGTACCCCACAGGCAACTGCCGTATCAGAGCATCGGCCGAAGGCCGTGAGGGATCTGCCGCGAAGTGGTCCGTTTCGGCCGCCGTCCAGCCGTCCCAGAAGGCGCGCTGCGCCGGTCCGTCCCGTCGTCGGCCGCGCTCCCAGGCCGCGGCGGCCGGCAGATCCATCCACAGCAGCCGGGCGAGCAGCGGGCGCAGCGCCCGGCGGCCCGCGCCCACCCCTTCCACGACGACCACCGGGGCGGCCGGCAGCGCGCGCGGCGGACCGAAGGCACGGACGGTCCAGTCGTACGGGGTGTAGTGGGCACTCTCGCCCCGGGAGAGCGGCCCGGCCACCTGGGCGTGGAACCGGCCGGTCCAGTCGAACAACTGCTCGTGGGAGGCGAGGTCGTCCAGATGGAGGACGGGGGCCCCGTCGAGCGCGGCGGCGAGCCGGGCGGCGAAGGTGGTCTTGCCGGATCCCGCGTGGCCGTCGACGGCGATCAGCCGGACCGGTCCGCAGGACGGCGGCAGGGCGCGCAGCCGCGCGGCGTGGCGGGAGAGGTCGTTCATGGCCCCAGCCTACGAGCCGTGGCGCGGCAGCCGCAGGTCACGCCAGTGGTCCAGTCCCATATTGGTTCTTCGGCGCGAGACGAATCGGTGGCAGAACCGGGGCGCGAACCGCGATAGTTGGCGCACTGTCGTGCACCGCAGCCCCCTCCACCGACGACCGGGAGTCCCGCCATGCCCAGTCCGACCTCACGCAGAACCCTGCTCACCGCCGCGATCGCGGCGGCCGCCGGAGCCGGAACGGTCGCGGCCTCCGCCGCCTCCGTCGCGGCGTCCCCGGCCCGGCCCGACGCCTCCCCGGCGGCCCCCCTCGTGGACAACCGATTCTGGAGCAGCTACACCGACTGGCGCTGCGGCTCCGGCGCGGGCACCCGCGCGGTCGCCGGCCGCCGGGCCGGACTGGTCATCGGCCATCCGCAGGGCCGCACCGAGTACACCGACCCGCACACCGGGACCACCGCCGCCTGGGACTACGCCACCTGGACCTCCCCGGTGCACCGCTCGCGCGTCCCCGCCACCGAGGTGATCGCTTCCTGGAACGCGCACACCCCGGCGGGGACCTGGATCCAGGTCGAACTGCGCGGCACCTACTCGGACGGCACGGAGACCCCCTGGTACGTCATGGGCCGCTGGGCCGCAGGCGACGGCGACATCCGCCGCACCTCGGTCGACGACCAGGGCGACGGCAAGAGCTCCGTGTGGACCGACACCTTCTCCGTGGACGACGCGGCGAGCGGCCTGCGCCTCCTCTCCTACCGTCTGCGCCTCACGCTCCACCGCACGCCGGGCACCACGCTCACCCCCACGGTCTGGCGGCTGGGCGCGATGGCCTCGGACATCCCCGACCGCTTCACCGTCCCCGCCTCCGCGCCCCGGCTCGCCCGGGAACTGCCGGTGCCGCGCTACTCGCAGAACGTGCACGTCGGGCAGTACCCCGAGTACGACAACGGCGGCGAGGCCTGGTGCAGCCCCACCTCCTCGCAGATGATCATCGAGTACTGGGGCCGCAGGCCCACCCCCGAGGACCTGTCCTGGGTCGACCCCGCCCTCCCGGACCCGCAGGTCTGCCACGCCGCGCGGTACACCTACGACTACCAGTACGAGGGCTGCGGGAACTGGCCGTTCAACGCCGCGTACGCCGCCACCTACCCGGACATGAGCGCCGTGGTGACCCGGCTGGGCTCCCTGGGCGACGTCGAGACCCTGATCCGGGCCGGCATCCCCGTCATCACCTCCCAGTCCTTCCTCAAGGAGGAACTGACGGGCGCCGGCTACGGCACCTCCGGCCATCTGATGACGGTGATCGGCTTCACCGCGAACGGCGACGTGATCGCCAACGACCCGGCCTCCCCGAGCAACGAGGCGGTGCGCCGGGTCTATCCGCGGCACGAGTGGGAGACGATCTGGCTGCGCACCAAGCGCCGCAACGCGAGCGGCACTGTGGTGTCGGGCACAGGCGGCGTCGCCTACGTCTACTTCCCCGCCCACCCCACACCCGCCCAGCGCCGGGCCCTGGCGGCCGTCGGCATCCACTGAGCCGGGGCGGCGGCCCCGGGGGAGTGACGAGCGTCTCTACCCCGGGGCCCGTCGGGCTGGCACTGTGGATCCGTCCTCGGGGGACACCACCTCCGGCCTACCGAACGAGATGCCATGACCGCGACCGCCGCCGCCCTCACCACCTCCGCCCGTCGCCGCGCGCGCACCGGCGGGCCCGACGACCGCTCGAAGCTGCTGGAGAACGTGCTCGGCTGGATCCTGGTCGTCGCCGTCGCGATGCTGGTCACCCGGCTCGGGCTGATGTGACCCGCCGGGCACGGCGGAGGCGGGAAGCCGGTCCGGCTCCCCGCCCCTCGTGCCCGTCCGGCGTCGCGGTCAGTCGATGGCCCTGATCAGCTCACCGTTCGTCGTGTCCCCGCTGAGCTCCCAGAAGAAGGTGCCTCCCAGGCCCTGCTGGTTCTTGTACGCCATCTTGGTGCCGATGGTGGCGGGGGTGTCGTAGCTCCACCAGTCGGTGCCGCAGTGGGCGTACGCGGTGCCCGCGACGGTCCCGGTGGTGGGGCAGGTGTTCTTGAGGACCTTGTAGTCCTCGATGCCCGCCTCGTAGGTGCCGGGGGCCGCGCCGGTGGCGGTGCCGCCCGGAGCGTCCTGGGTGACGCCGCTCCAGCCGCGGCCGTAGAAGCCGATGCCGAGCAGCATCTTCGAGGCCGGGACGCCCTGCGCCTTCAGCTTCTCGATGGCCGCCTCGCTGGTGAATCCCTCCTTGGGGATGCCGGTGTACGAGGTGAGCGGGGAGTGCGGGGCCGTCGGGCCCTTCGCGTCCCAGGCGCCGAAGAAGTCGTACGTCATGGGGTTGTACCAGTCGACGTACTGGGACGCGCCCCCGTAGTCGACGGCGTCGAGCTTGCCGCCGTCGGAGCCGTCCGCGCTGATGGCCGAGGTGACCAGGTTGTCCGTGCCGAACCTGCTCCGCAGCGCCGAGAGCAGTCCGCCGTAGGCGTCGCGGCCGCTGGTGTCGCAGGTGAGGCCGCAGGCGTTGGGGTACTCCCAGTCGATGTCGATGCCGTCGAAGACATCGGCCCAGCGCGGGTCCTCGACCAGGTTGTAGCAGGACTCGGCGAACGCGGCCGGGTTCTTCGCCGCCTCGCCGAAGCCGCCGGACCAGGTCCAGCCGCCGAACGACCAGATCACCTTGAGGTCCGGGTGCAGCTTCTTGAGCTTGCGCAACTGGTTGAAGTTGCCGCGCAGTTCCTGGTCCCAGGTGTCGGCGACGCCGTCGACCGACTGGTCGGCGGTGTACGCCTTCTCGTAGTCGGCGTAGGAGTCGCCGATGGTGCACTTGCCGCCCTGGACGTTGCCGAAGGCGTAGTTGATGTGGGTGAGTTTGTCGGCCGAGCCGGAGGTCTCGATGTTCTTGACGTGGTAATCGCGCTGGTAGACACCCCAGTTGGTGAAGTATCCGACCACTTTCCCACCGGCCGCTGTGGGGGCGGCCGGTGCTGCTGCCGGTGCGGCTGCGGGTGCCGCGCCTGCCTGTCCGGTGCCCGCGACGCCCAGCAGGGCGGCGCCGAGGGCGGCGGTACAGGCGGTGGCGGCGAGTGCCCGGAGACGGGCTCCCGTGCGGTGCGATCCGGTCATGGGTTGCTCCTCGTGGGGGAGGGGACGTGCCGGTGGACGACCGGCCCGCGCGTCGCAAACTTGGCATGAACGCGCAAAGTCGGTCCGCTCGGAACCGTAGATGGACTAGACCAGTTGGGTCAATGGTGCGGACCAAGCCCGATGATCGACCCGGTCGTCTCCGGTCGGTCCCCGGCGTTTTCGATCACCCGGTGACGGATGCCGTCCGATCGGGCATACTCGACCCGCCACAGCCGCCTGCCGCCGCGTCCCGCAACCCGGGAGGGCACCATCGGCTGGGCCCCGTGTTTTCCGGGCATCGTCCGGAGATCCCCCCGGCAGCGCCCGCGCACACCCCGCGCGCGCGACCGCCGCAACGCCCGACAGGGAGGAGAGCGCCGTCATGTCCGACCGTGCCCCGCAATCGGTGGAACGCCGTCTGCCCACCGAGGAGTCCAGGCAACTCCTCACGCTCGTCCGCGACATCGCCCAGCGCGAGATCGCGCCGAAGGCGGCGGAGGAGGAGGACGCGGGCCGCTTCCCGCGCGAGATCTTCACCCTGCTCTCCGAGTCCGGCCTGCTCGGACTGCCCTACGACTCCGCCCACGGCGGCGGCGACCAGCCGTACGAGGTATACCTCCAGGTCCTCGAAGAGCTGAGCGCCGCCCGGCTCACCGTCGGGCTCGGCGTCAGCGTCCACTCCCTCGCCTGCCACGCGCTCGCCGGCTACGGAACCAAGGAGCAGCGGGCCGCGCACCTCCAGCCGATGCTCGCGGGCGGTCTGCTGGGCGCGTACTGCCTCTCCGAGCCCGCCTCGGGCTCCGACGCCGCCTCGCTGCGCACCAAGGCCGTGCGCGACGGCGACGACTGGGTCCTCACCGGGACCAAGGCGTGGATCACGCACGGCGGCATCGCCGACTTCTACACCGTCCTGGCCCGCACCGGCGTCGACGGCCCCCGGGGCATCACCGCCTTCCTCGTCCCGGGCGACGCCGAGGGCCTGAGCGCGGCCGTTCCCGAGAAGAAGATGGGCATGAAGGGCTCGCCCACCGCCCAACTGCACTTCGACGGGGTGCGGGTCCCCGACGCGCGCCGGATCGGTGAGGAGGGCCAGGGCTTCGCCATCGCCCTGTCCGCGCTCGACTCCGGCCGGCTGGGCATCGCCGCCTGCGCCATCGGGGTCGCCCAGGCGGCGATGAACGAGGCCGTCGCCTACGCCACCGGCCGCAAGCAGTTCGGCCGGCCCATCGCGGACTTCCAGGGACTGCGGTTCATGCTGGCCGACATGGCCACCCAGATCGAGGCGGGCCGCGCGCTGTATCTGGAGGCCGCCCGGCTGCGTGACGCCGGGAGCCCCTTCTCGCGCCAGGCGGCGATGGCCAAGCTGTTCTGCACGGACGCGGCGATGCGGGTCACCACCGACGCCGTCCAGGTGCTCGGCGGTTACGGCTACACCCTGGACTTCCCCGTCGAACGGCTGATGCGCGAGGCGAAGGTGCTGCAGATCGTCGAGGGCACCAACCAGATCCAGCGGATGGTCATCGCCCGTCATCTCGCGGGTCCGGAGACGCGCTGACCGAGGGCGGCCGGTCCGCCCAGACCGGCGTCGTCATGATCCGGTTCCACTCCTGGTCGTGACGGCCCGGCAGGGTCCTGCCCGCCTTCTCCCAGTGCCGCAGCAGCGCGCGGTAGAGGGGCGGATCGGCAGGGTGCGGCGCCGCGCGCCGCTCCGGGCGCCGCACCTCGGGGGAGGCGGAGGCGATCCGGGTCTGAGGAACCGATTCTTCGGAGGCGGAAGCGGCGAGCCGGCGACGGCCCGGACCGGCCGTGGAGTGCAGCGGGGTCATACCGGGCCAACGCCGCGCGACAGGGCCGGGTCACTGCCCGGCCGAATCGAGCGGCTGTTCGCCGTGGAGCGGAAAGCGCCGAAGCCCTCCGTGCCGGCGCGGCCGCGGAGGCACAGGGCCCCGGTGATGGTCCGCTCGCCGGTGGCCGGACCGGCCGCCGGAGGACGGGGCGGGTCTCAGGCGGCTTCGCGCCGCAGCTGCCGCGGCACCCGGATCGGGCGCGAACCCGCGCCCCCGGCGTGCGAGAACGGCTGCATCCTCCAGTCGAGCCCCTGCGGCAGCGTCAGCAGCTGGGCCGCCTCCGGCTGCGCCCCCGCCGACTCGTCCGCGGGCCGCGCCTCCGACGCGGCGCGGCCGGTACCGGCGCACACGGTCAGGACGAACGGGTTCCACGCGGTCGGGCACAGGGCGTGCTCGGGGAGCACGTCCTCGTCCGCGAGGAGCGCGATGGGCTGCGCGCAGTCCGGGCAGACCACCCGGTAGATCTCGAACGTGTCGTACGCGTCGGGAGCCGTGTCCTCGAACGGATCAACAGGCTCCGGTTCAGTACGTCCGGTGAGCTTCATGCTCTGCATGGGATGTTCCCCCCTCGGGTGGGCCGACATGGCGCCGCGGCCGCGACCACAGCAAGCACTTCCCGTCGGGAATCCGCCGTAATCGCGAGGCGCCCGGCTACCGACCCGTAAACCTGTGGCATTCGTCACACCGCTGCCGCAGGCGCCCCTCCCGGCCGCTCACGGCTGTGCCTGGAGGGCCCTGGGCCATAGATTGATCCATATGGAGGAGCTGGACCGTCACATCGTGGAGTTGCTCGTCAAGGACGGGCGGATGAGCTACACCGACCTGGGCAAGGCCACCGGCCTGTCCACCTCGGCCGTTCATCAGCGCGTCCGCAGGCTGGAGCAGCGCGGGGTGATCCGCGGCTATGCCGCGGTCGTCGACCCCGAGGCCGTCGGTCTGCCCCTGACCGCGTTCATCTCGGTGAAGCCCTTCGACCCGAGCGCCCCCGACGACATCGCGGACCGGCTCGCGGGCGTCCCGGAGCTGGAGGCCTGCCACAGCGTCGCCGGCGACGAGAACTACATCCTCAAGGTGCGCGTGGCCAGCCCCCTGGAGCTGGAGAACCTGCTCACCCGGATCCGCTCGCTGGCCGGCGTCTCCACCCGCACCACCGTCGTCCTCTCGACGCCCTACGAGGCGCGGCCGCCGCGGATCTGAGCCCCTCGGGGGACCGGCGGCGGGCCCACGAGGGGGTCGCGCACGGCGCGCGCCCCCGCAGGCGGGAGACTGGTGCCCATGACCGAGAGCACCGCCCCCCAGAGCGAACACCGCACCGTGCTGCTGCGCGGTGGAGACGTCCACAGCCCCGCCGACCCCTTCGCCACCGCCATGGTGGTCGAACGCGGCCATGTCGCCTGGGTGGGCTCCGAAGGGGCCGCCGACGCCTTCGCGAGCGGCGTGGACGAGGTGATCGACCTCGAAGGCGCCCTGGTGACCCCGGCGTTCACCGACGCGCACGTCCACACCACCTCGACGGGGCTGGCCCTGACCGGTCTCGACCTCTCCGGCACCCGCGGCCTGGCGGAGGCGCTGGAGCGCGTCACGGCCCATGCGGCGGCGCACCCCGCCGACCGGGTCGTCCTCGGCCACGGCTGGGACGCCACGCGCTGGCCGGAGGGGCGCGCGCCCTCCCGCGCCGAACTGGACGCCGCCGCTCCGGGCCGGCCGGTCTATCTGCCCCGCATCGACGTGCACTCGGCGGTCGTGACCACCGCGCTGCTCGACCTCGTCCCCGGTGTCGCCTCGATGACCGGCTACCGGCCCGACGGGCCGCTGACCGGCGCCGCCCACCACGCCGTGCGCGCCGCCGCGCACGCCGCCGTCTCGCCCGCGCAGCGCGCCGCCGCCCAGCGGGCCGCGCTGGACCGGGCGGCGTCCCTCGGCATCGGCACGGTGCACGAGTGCGGCGGCCCGGACATCTCCGACGAGGAGGACTTCACCGCCCTGCTGCGCCTCGCCGCCGAACACCCCGGCCCCCGGGTCTTCGGCTACTGGGCCGAGCGGGTCGGGGACGAGAAGGACGCGCGGCGGGTACGGGAACTGGGCGCCGTCGGCGCGGCCGGCGACCTCTTCGTCGACGGCTCCCTCGGCTCGCACACGGCCTGCCTGCACGCGCCCTACGCGGACGCGCCGGGCACCGGCACCGCCCATCTGGACGCCGCGCAGATCGCCGCCCACACCGCGGCCTGCACCGAGGCCGGGCTCCAGGCCGGCTTCCACGCCATCGGCGACGCGGCGCTCTCCGCGGTGGTCGAAGGGGTCAGGACGGCGGCCGCGAAGGTCGGCCTCGCCCGGGTCCGGGCCGCCCGGCACCGGGTCGAGCACGCCGAGATGCTCACCCCCGAGACCGTGGCCGCCTTCGCGGAACTGGGGCTCACCGCCTCCGTCCAGCCGGCCTTCGACGCGGCCTGGGGCGGCTCGGACGGGATGTACGCCGCGCGGCTGGGCGCCGAGCGGGCCGGGACGCTCAACCCGTACGCCGCGCTCCTGAGGGCCGGTGTGCCGCTCGCGTTCGGCTCGGACAGCCCGGTGACCCCGCTGGACCCCTGGGGGACCGTGCGCGCCGCCGCCTTCCACCGCACGCCGGAGCACCGGATCTCCGTACGCGCCGCCTTCACCGCCCATACGCGCGGCGGCTGGCGGGCCCTGGGCCGCGACGACGCCGGGACCCTGGTGCCGGGCGCCCCGGCCGACTACGCGGTCTGGCGGACCGACGAGCTGGTGGTCCAGGCGCCGGACGACCGGGTGGCCCGCTGGTCGACCGACCCGAGGTCGGGGACGCCCGGTCTCCCGGACCTGACCCCGGGTGCCGAACTCCCGGTCTGCCTGCGCACGGTTGTCTTCGGACAAACGGTCTACGTACGACCGAACGAGTGACGTCGGGACATTCCGTACCGCCGGCCGAGCGCGCCCCGGCTCTCCCGCGACCTGGGGATCTTCGGGACTGACCAGGGAGTTTCGGTCAATGGTGCAGGTCAGACACCTATTGACAGGATGTGCCCATCGGCCGGTAGGTTCGGCCGAGTCCACCACAGGACGTCCGACCGGTTGGGCCTCCACGCAGTCGTCGAACGCCGCTGGGTCACGGGGTGGTGTGCCGCACCGGCGCACCATCACTGACAGCCAGGTTCAGCGCCCGCGCCTCGGGGGCGAGGGAAGGTTTCAGCCGGACGGAGGTGCGACCCGGGTGGGGCCCGGACGTTCAGTAGACAACGGCTCTAGGTCGACCCGCAGCCAGCGGGTCCCAGGTCGGCCCGAAGGGCGCCGGGCCCCGATCCGCAGTTCTGTCCGTACTTCGGCTCTTCTGTCCGCCGGAGCCCGCCGCCTCGCCCGACCGGGTCGGCCGGTGACCGCGCCGCGCTCGATATGGTGTGCATCTGCGTACGGACTTAAGGGGCAGTAAGTGAACGACGGCGGTCAGAGGCGATACGGCCCGCTCGGCAGAACCCTGGTGATCATTCCGACCTACAACGAGGCCGAGAACATCAAGCCGATCGTCAGCCGGGTGCGCGCCGCCGTGCCGGAGGCCGACATCCTGGTCGCCGACGACAACAGCCCCGACGGCACCGGCAAGCTCGCCGACGAGATCGCGGCGGCCGACGACCAGGTCCACGTCTTGCACCGCAAGGGCAAGGAGGGCCTCGGCGCGGCCTATCTGGCGGGCTTCCGCTGGGGCATGGACCACGACTACGGCGTCCTCGTCGAGATGGACGCCGACGGCTCCCACCAGCCCGAGGAACTGCCCCGGCTGCTGACCGCCCTCAAGGGCGCCGACCTGGTGCTCGGCTCCCGCTGGGTCCCCGGCGGTCGCGTGGTCAACTGGCCCAAGTCCCGCGAGATGATCTCCCGCGGCGGCAGCACCTACTCCCGGCTGCTGCTCGGGCTGCGCACCCGGGACGTGACCGGCGGTTACCGGGCCTTCCGCGCGGAGACCCTCAAGGGCATCGGGCTGGACGAGGTCGCCTCGCAGGGCTACTGCTTCCAGGTCGACCTGGCCCGGCGCTCGATCGAGGCCGGCTACCACGTCGTCGAGGTCCCGATCACCTTCGTGGACCGCGAGGTCGGCGACTCCAAGATGAGCCGCGACATCCTCGTCGAGGCGCTCTGGCGCGTGACGGCCTGGGGCGTCACCACCCGCGCCAACAAGGTGCTCGGCCGCCGCCCGTCCTGAGCGCCGGGCCGGCCGCCAGGCCCCCTTACCGCGTCCGGACGTGAGTCCAGGCACACTGGGGACATGACGACCGGTATCCCGCCCTCGCCCACCCGTGGACGTTCGCGCGCCCGCACATTCGTCCCGCTCGCCGTCGCCGCCTGGGCGGTGCTGGAGATCTGGCTGCTCATCGTGGTGGCCGACGCGGCCGGCGGATTCACGGTGCTGCTGCTCCTGGCCGCCGGGGTGGTGCTGGGCGCGGCGGTGATGAAGCGGGCGGGCCGCCGGGCCTTCCGCAACCTCACCGAGACGCTCCAGCGGATGCCGGGGCAGCCGGGTGCCGACGGCTCCACCCCCGCTCCGGCGTCGGGCACCCGGGGCAACGGCTTCCTGATGCTCGGCGGGCTGCTGATCATGATTCCGGGGATGATCTCGGACGTGGCCGGGCTGCTGCTCCTGATCCCGCCGGTCCGCTCGGCCCTCAGCCGGTACGCGGAGCGCTCCCTGGAGCGCCGGATGAACGCGGCTCCCGCCGGAAGCTTCCCGGGCGCCTTCCAGCAGGCCCGGATGCACCGCCCGGACGGCAAGGTGGTCCCGGGAGAGGTCGTCCGCGACGAGCCCGCCCGCCCGGACGACGAGCCACGGCCGCCGCTCACCCGCTGAACGGCTCGCGGGCCCGCCGAGGGCTTGGGAGCGGCAACGAGCCGAGGGCCGCGACACGGTGTGTGTCGCGGCCCTCGGCTCTGTCGTCGCGGTCGGTCCGCCCGGTCAGGCGGACTTCCTGCTGTCCCGCGGATGCACGGCGATGTTCATGGCGCCGGAGCGCAGGACGGCCAGCCGCTCGGCCAGCACCTCCTCCAGCTCCTCGCGCGTGCGCCGCTCCATGAGCATGTCCCAGTGCGTACGCGCAGGCTTGCCCTTCTTCTCCTCGGGGCCATCCCCGTCCACCAGGAGTGCCTGGGCGCCGCACGCCTTGCACTCCCACTCCGGCGGAATTTCCGCCTCTACCGAGAACGGCATCTCGAATCGATGTCCGTTCTGGCATGCGTACTCCACCGCCTGGCGCGGGGCCAGATCGATGCCGCGGTCCGTCTCGTAGCTGGTAACCACGAGTCGCGTGCCGCGGAGAGCTCGCTCACTCATGAATCGTGCCTCCCGGGCTTGTCGCCCACAGGACAGGTGTCGCTGTCGTCGTCATCCGGTCAACGTCCGGTCGGCGGCAAAGATTCCCGTTGCCGGTCATGCGTCGCCCGTCGTGCCGCTAGCTGTTTCAGGTCTGCGAGTGTTCTCGTACCCGCCCATGCCCGGTTTGTCACCTCTGGCGGAAGTTGTCACCCGGTGTTTCGGGTTCTTCCCCTCGCAGTAACGCTCCTCCGGACAGGCCAAAGGCGTACACTACCGGCCTTTCACTTCAACGTCTAAATCCGTTCGGGTACGGGATTCCCCGCCGCCGCCACGGCCCGCCGGACCGGCACCCTGGCGAGCAGGACCGAACCGACGAGGAAGAACACCACCAGCGAGATGATCGCGTCCCGGTAGCTGCCGGTCAGCTGGTAGGCGAGCCCGAAGACCAGCGGCCCGAGCCAGCTCAGCCCGCGGTCGCTCATCTCGTACGCCGAGAAGTACTCCGCCTCCTTGCCGCGCGGCACCAGATGCGAGAACAGCGAGCGGGAGAGCGCCTGGCTGCCGCCCAGCACCAGGCCGATCGCCGCGGCCAGCACATAGAAGAAGACCGGTGACTCCGCGGGCAGGAAGTACCCGGCGACCAGGATCAGGGTCCAGACGGCCAGCGAGCCGAGGACGGTGTGCTTCGCGCCGTACACCCGGGCCAGCCGGCCCATGGCCAGCGCCCCGGCGACCGCCAGGATCTGGACCAGCAGGACCGCCGTGATCAGTGTCGTCTGGCCGAGGCCCAGCTCCTCGGAGCCGAACACGGACGCCTGCGAGATCACCGTCTGCACCCCGTCGTTGTAGACCAGGTACGCCAGCAGGAACGCCAGGGTGAGCGGGTGGTTCCGCATGTCCCGCAGCGTGGCCCGCACCTGCTTCCAGCCGGATCCGACCCCGCCCGTGCCCGCCGGGCGGCCGCCCTCGGGTCCGGTGCGGCGGTCGCGCAGCCGGCGCAGCGGAATCACCGTGAAGGCGCCCCACCACACCCCGGCCGAGGCCAGGCAGATGCGTACCGCCTCCGACTCCGACAGGCCGAAGGAGTCGTGGCCGGTGTAGAGGACCAGGTTCAGGACCAGGACCAGTGCCCCCGAGGTGTAGCCGAAGGCCCAGCCCCGGGAGGAGACCGCGTCCCGTTCCTCGGGCCCGGCGATCTGCGGCAGATAGGCGTTGTAGAGCACCATCGACACCGAGATCGAGGCGTTGGCCACGATCAGGAGCAGCAGGCCCAGCAGGTAGCGGTGGCCGTCCAGGAAGAACATCGCGGCGGTCGCCGTGGCGCCCGTGTACGCCGCCGCCGCGAGCAGTGGCTTCTTGCGCCCGCTGCGGTCGGCCGCCGCGCCCGCGATCGGCATCAGGACCACCGCGACCACGAGCGAGGCGGAGACCCCGTACGCGAACACCGAGCCGGCCCGGACCGGGATGCCGAGCGGGTGGACGTACCCGTCGGCGTCGGCGGCGGCCTTGGCGACCGAGGTGAGATAGGGGCCGAGGAACACCGTCAGGACGCTCGTCGAATAGACGGAGCAGGCGAAGTCGTAGAAGTACCAGCCGCGCTGCTCGCGCCTGCGGTCCTCGGCCGCCCCGGCCCCCGTGTCCGCCCCTGCGGCGGTGTCCGCGGTCTCGGCGCTCATCGCCCACCCCTCGTCGCTGCCCGTGGAGACGTCACCGGGCCGGCGTCAGGCCCAGGCCCCCCGGTCGCTCAGCACCGTGCGCAGCGTCTCGATGTGATCGGTCATGATGCCATCCACGCCGAGGTCCAGGAGCGCCGCCATCCGATCCGGTTCGTTCACCGTCCACACGTGCACCTGGAGCCCGCGCGCGTGCGCCGCGCGCACGAACCGCCGGTCCACGACCCGGATGCCGCCCTGGCTCTCCGGGACCTGCGCGCAGACCGCTCCCGCCCGGACCGCGGCCGGGACGCCGTACGAGCGCAGCCGCAGCCCGAGGACGCCCCGGACGCCGTAGGAGGTGGCCAGCCGGGGGCCCGCCAGCCGGTGGGCCCTGGCCACCCGCGCCTCCGAGAACGAGCCGACGCACACCCGGTCCCAGCAGCCCGTCCGGCGGATCAGCTCCACCAGGGGGGCGAGCGCGGACTCCGCCTTGATGTCGACGTTCCACCGGGCGCCGGGGAACTCCTCCAGCAGCTCCTCGAACAGCGGCAGCGGCTCGCGCCCGGCGACCCGCGCCCGCCGTATCTCGCTCCAGGGCAGCTCCGCCAGCCGGCCCCGGGCGTCGGTGACCCGGTCGAGGGTGGTGTCGTGGAAGGCGATGAGCCGGCCGTCGGCCGAGGTGTGCACATCGGTCTCGAAGTAGCGGTATCCGGCGCCGGCGGCGCGGCGGAAGGCGGCCGCCGTGTTCTCGATGCCGTCGGCGGCCCCGCCGCGGTGGGCGAACGGGAGGGGGCCCGGGTGGTCCAGGTAGGGGTGGCGTTGGTCGGTCACCGCGGCAGTATGGCCCCTCCCGGTGTCCGGCCGGCGACCGCGGTGCCACCGCCGTCGGAGATCGCGAAGAACCGCAGGAAGAACTGGGCGAGCGGTCCGATGGCCAGGGCGTACAGGACGGTGCCCGCGCCCAGCGAGCCGCCGAGCAGGAAGCCGGTGGCCACGACCGCGATCTCGATCGCCGTGCGGACCAGCCGGATCGAGCGGCCGGTGAGCCGGTGGAGCCCGGTCATCAGGCCGTCGCGGGGGCCGGGCCCCAGCCGGGCGGCGATGTAGAGGCCCGTCGCCACCCCGTTGAGGACGATCCCGGCGGCCATCACCCCGGTCCGCGCGAGGGTCCCGTGTGCCTCGGGCACGAGGGCGAGGGTGCCGTCCATGGCGAGGCCGACGACGAAGACGTTGGAGACGGTGCCGAGGCCGGGCCGCTGCCTGAGGGGTATCCAGAGCAGCAGCACGACCGCCCCGACGGCGATCGAGACGGCGCCGATGCTGATGTCCGTCCGCTCCGCGATGCCCTGGTGCAGGACCCCCCAGGGCTCCAGCCCGAGCCCGGCGACGACCAGCAGCGCCGAACTCGCCCCGTACAGGGCCAGTCCGGCGTACAGCTGACCGAGCCGCCTGGCGAGGTGGCTCCCGCGCGGTGGAGCGGAACTGGACATGGTGCCCCCTGGTGTGGTGGTCGTGGACTGCCGCATGTCACTCTGTGGCAGGGGATTGGCTGCCGAATACGGCCAATCCGAGGAAGGTGGACTGATTCATATGGCGCAGTGGACCTCGGCCGTCGGCGCGGCACAGCTCGCACGTCAGCTGCACGCCCAGCAGCCCCGGCCCGCCGGCCCCGGCACCCGCAGGCCGCCCGCCTACCGGGCGCTCGCCGACGGTGTCCGGCTGCTCGTCCTGGAGGGCAGGGTCCCGGTCGCCGCCCGGCTGCCCGCGGAGCGCGAACTGGCCCTGGCGCTCTCCGTCAGCAGGACCACGGTCGCCGCCGCCTACGAGGCGCTGCGTTCCGAGGGCTTCCTGGAGTCGCGGCGCGGCGCCGGCAGCTGGACGGCGGTGCCCGCGGGCAATCCGCTGCCCGCCCGGGGGCTCGAACCGCTGCCCCCCGAGGCGCTGGGTTCGATGATCGACCTGGGCTGCGCCTCACTGCCCGCCCCGGAGCCCTGGCTGACCCGGGCCGTCCAGGGCGCCCTGGAGGAGCTGCCCCCGTACGCCCACACCCACGGCGACTATCCGGCCGGGCTCCCCGCGCTGCGGCAGATGATCGCCGACCGGTACACCGAGCGCGGCATCCCGACCATGCCCGAGCAGATCATGGTCACCACCGGGGCGATGGGCGCCATCGACGCGATCTGCCATCTGTTCGCGGGGCGCGGCGAGCGGATCGCGGTGGAGTCCCCGAGCTACGCCAACATCCTCCAGCTGATGCGGGAGGCCGGTGCCCGGCTGGTGCCGGTGGCCATGGAGGAGGGGCTCGGCGGCTGGGACATGAACCGCTGGCGCCAGGTGCTGCGCGACGCGGCCCCGAGGCTCGCGTACGTCGTGGCCGACTTCCACAACCCCACCGGGGCGCTGGCCGACGAGGACCGCCGCCGCGCGCTGGTGGACGCCGCCCGCTCGGCCGGCACGGTGCTGGTCGTCGACGAGACGATGAACGAGCTGTATCTGGACGAGGACGTGGACATGCCCCGCCGGGTCTGCGCCTTCGACCCGGCGGGGAGCACGGTCCTCACGGTGGGTTCGGCCAGCAAGGCGTTCTGGGCGGGCATGCGCATCGGCTGGGTGCGCGCGGCGCCGGACGTGATCCGCAGCCTGGTGGCCGCCCGCGCGTACGCCGACATGGGCACCCCGGTCCTGGAGCAGCTGGCCGTCAACTGGCTGATGCGCACCGGGGGCTGGGAGCAGGCCGTGGGTCTGCGCCGGGAGCAGGCGCGCGAGAACCGCGACGCGCTCGTGGCGGCGGTGCGCCGGGAGCTCCCCGACTGGGAGTTCGCCGTGCCGCGCGGCGGGCTGACGCTCTGGGTCCGCACCGGCGGCCTCTCCGGCTCGCGCCTCGCGGTGGCGGGGGAGCGCGTCGGGGTCCGGGTGCCGTCCGGGCCGAGGTTCGGGGTCGACGGGGCCTTCGAGGGCTATGTCCGGCTGCCGTTCACCGTCGGCGGGCCGGTGGCCGACGAGGCCGCGCAGCGGCTGGCGGCCGCCGCCCGGCTGGTGGGCTCCGGAGCGGGCGCGGGCGCGGAGTCGCCCCGTACGTTCGTGGCCTGAGGGTGTGAGCGCGTTGCACGCGAAGAGGCCCGAGGACCGTACGGTCCTCGGGCCTCTTCGCCCACCATTCAGTCGCTGAGGGCCAGGCCCTCCACGCCGACCGAGGCGGTGACGGAGTCGCCGGTGGCCGGGTCGGGCAGGCTCGCCTCGACGGCCGTGCGGCGCGCGGGGAGCAGATCGAGGACGGCCCGGCGCTGCGCCTCGCTCGTCGCGTCGTCGTACGGGTCGGGCGTGGCCGGCACCTGGACGCGCAGCACCGGGCCGGTGCCCAGGCGCGCGTAGCCACGGCCCGGGGGGACGTCCGGGGGCGGGGTGGTGTGCGGTCCGAGGCCGAGGACGGACTCGATCTGGTCCGGGGTGCAGTGGCCCAGCACCACCCGGGCCCTGGTGTGGGAGCGGACGGTCGCGTTCAGCCCGTCGAGGCCGTCGAACTGCTCGGTCATCACCACGGTGACGCCCGCCGCCCGGCCGTGCCGCAGCGGGACCTGGAGCAGCTCCTGCGGGTCGGGGCCGCCGTCGGCCGAGGCGAGGTGGCCGAGCACGCTCGGCCGGTCCAGCAGGATCCAGAGCGGGCGGCGGATGTCCTCGGGGGCGGGCCGGCCGGCCTGCCGGGCGCGGTCGGCCTCGATCAGCCGCCGTTCGGTCTCGGTGGCCGCCCACTCCAGTGTGGACAGCGCCCCGGCCAGCCCGCATTCGACGGCCAGGACCCCTTCGCGCCCGGTGAAGCAGGCGTACTCACCGGTGCCGCTGCCCTCGACGATGAGGATGTCGCCGTGCTGGAGGGCCTGGAGGGCGACGGAGCGCAGCAGGGTGCTGGTGCCGCTGCCGGGCTGGCCCACGACGAGCAGATGGGGCTCGGTGGAGCGCAGTCCGGTGCGCCAGACCACGCCGGGCGCGTCCCGGGTGCCCTCGCCGTCGGTGACCGGCACGGTGCGCGGTGCCGCGTCGTCGTCCGTGAAGCCGAGGACGGTCTCGCCGGGGGCGGTGACGAAGCGCTGGGCGGTGACGGAGGTCGGCAGCGGGTCGAGCACGCTCATCACCAGCCGGTTGCCCTCCTCGTCCCAGTCGAAGCGGTACTCCCGGCCGCGCCCGGACTTGGCGTGCAGCAACTGCTCGATCCGGGCCCGGGAGGCGGGCTCGCTGTCGGGGAAGTAGGCGGGGTAGGCGACCCGCAGCCGGCTGATCCGGCCGTCGCCGTCGAAGGCGTAGTCGCTGAAGACCTGCTCCCAGTCTCCGCCGTGGGCGAACAGCGGACCGGGGTCGTCGGGGGTGGAGAACGAGGGGACGAGCGCCTCGTACAGGGCCCGCAGGCGTCCGGTCTCGGCCTCGTCGGGACCCGTCTTCACGGGGGTGCGCTCGCGGCCCGTCCACGCGGCGGCGCCCATCACCGCGGCCAGGGCGAAGAACGGTCCGTACGGGACGAGCGCGACCACGAGGACGCAGGCCGCGACGAGGAACAGCGTGGGGCCACGCCGGTCCTTGGGTGTCGCGGCCCACTTCTGCCGTCCTGCACCGGCCAGCAGCCGCAGACCACGCGTGATCATGATCAGCGGATGGAGCACGTCGGTGGCGCTGTCGGCGGCCGTGCGCGCGAACTCGCGACCGCGAGTGATCGAAGCGCTGCCGCTGCTCAGAATGCGGGGGAGTGGTCGCCGGGCCACGTCTGTCTCCTGAGGGGGTGGGAACGGGGGTTGAGGATCAGAACTTGATCCCGCCCAGGAGTCCGGCCAGGCTCGCGCCGCCCGCGGTGATGCTCGGTGCGATGGCGGTTCCGGCCAGGTAGAAGCCGAACAGGGCGGTGACGAGGGCGTGCGACGCCTTGAGCCCGTCCTTCCTGAAGAACAGGAAGACGATGATGCCGAGGATGACGACGCCTGACATGGAAAGGATCATGAGTGGTTCTCCTGGTTGGGGGGACAGTCACCATGAGTCCTTCCAAGCTCACCGGAAGTATCTATAGGATAAAAGTCGCAATCGGGTGAAAAGTCGGTTTTTTCACTGGAGTGGCGTACGGGTGAGCGGCTCGGGGCGGGGTGCGGGGCCGTGCGCCCGCCGTCGTCACCCGACGTGATCTTTTGCCATGGGCGGGCCGGGGTAGATGAGCCTGCGGGCAGTACCCTGTCGATTCACTCGTCCGGCCCCGCACGGGGCGGGGCCCGGGATGTCCACGGTCAACGGAAGGCGGTCCACGATGAGCGAAGCACCCGATCCCGAGGTGATCGAACTGGCGGCCAAGGTCTTCGACCTGGCCCGCAAGGGCGACGCCGACGCGCTCGCCGCCTACGTCGACGCCGGAGTCCCGGCCGACCTCTGCAACGACCGGGGCGACACCCTCCTCATGCTCGCCGCCTACCACGGCCACGCCCCCGCCGTCGTCGCCCTCGCCGGCCGCGGCGCCGACCCCGACCGTGCCAACGACCGCGGCCAGACACCGCTCGCCGGAGCCGTCTTCAAGGGCGAGGACGAGGTGATCAAGGCCCTCCTCGACGCGGGCGCCGATCCGGCGGCCGGAACCCCCTCCGCCGTGGACACCGCCCGCATGTTCGGCAAGGCCGACCTGCTGGAACTCTTCGGTACGCGCTGAAGGGGGTTCGCCGTAAATGTGGTCGCGGTGGCGAAATGGCTGGGTCATCATGACGTCGCGGGCCCGATCAGGGTCACTCGACGAGAGGCAGAGGAAGATGCTCTACACCAAGCGGAAGACGGCGGTCGGCCGATCATGTTGCTGCGCTGCCTAGTGCCCACCCGGCACGTGGAACTGCACAGTCCCGGTTGCGTCGACAGCTTGATGTGAGGCCTTTCCCATGTTCGATCCGTTCATAGCGCCGAGCGGCACCCTGCTCGGCCTGCTGCAGAGGGGCCGCGGCGACGGCACCCTGCACGCGCTCGCCGCACCCCGCCCCGAGGCCCTGGCGGCCCTCAACCACTGCGTCCTCAGCGACCCGCGCCACGACTGGCAGGTCGAGAACCGCTCCTTGTACTACGCACGCCTCTATCTCGACCTCGACGGCGGGATCGAGGAGATCGAGCGGCACCTGTTCGACGCCGACGACCACCTCGACACGGAGGACTCACGGACCGGCCTCGCGCTGTCCGTCCTGGGGCACCTCGCCTCGTACGGACGCGAGGACGCCCTCGCCCTGCTGCGGCGCTACACCGCGACCGGCGCCAACTGGGCCTGGGCCCTGGACGAGCTCGCGCTCCGTGACGACGACGCCGGACTGCGCTCGCTCGCCGCCCCCGTCCTCGGCCGCTTCCCCGACACCGACGAGGGCCGCGCCGAACTGGCCGCCACCGTCCGCGACGCCTACGAGCCACGCCCCTGGCGGCTGTGGGCCGACGATCCGCGCCCCTTCGTGGGCGCCCGGGTCCGCGCCGCGTCCGAACAGGGCTCCTTCGACCGCTGGCAGCGCCAGATGCGTCCCGGCGGGCCACGCCCCGGCTGGAGCGTCGGCTCGGTCCTCGACTGGGCGCAGGAAGGACTCGACCGGGGCGCCGCGCTCCACGTCCCCGCCGCCCGCTGCCTCTCCGCCGTCGCCGGCCCCGAGGACCGGCCCGTGATCGTGGAGGCCGCCCGCAGCGGTCCGGACGGCGCCCGCTGCGCCGCCCTCCACTACCTCGCCGCCGAGGTCCGCGACCCGGCCGTGCTCGACCTGATCGAGACGGCGGCCGCCGACGCCTCCCGCACCGTCGCCGAGGCGGCCGTCGCCGCCTTCGAGCGGATGTGCGGCGACGCCGCGGTGGAACGGGCCCGCCGCTGGGCCCGCCGCCCCGACGCGCTGGGCGCCTCCGCCGCCGGGGTGCTGGCCGGCCGGGGCACCGCCGCCGACGCCCCGCTCGTCCTCGGCGCCCTGCGCGACGCCGTACGCGGCGAAGGCCCCGACGCGCCCCGGCTGTGGACCCTCGTCGACGGCGCCGGACGGCTCGGCATCGTCTGCGCCGCACCCGTCCTGCGCCACGTCTACCGGGAGACCTCCTCCTCCCAGCTGCGCGGCCGGGCCGCCCGCGCCCTCGCCGCCACCGACCCCTCCTTCGCCACCGGCTTCGCCGTCGAATGCCTCTGGGACTGCGAGGAGACGACCCGCGAGGTCGCCGCCCGCCACGCGGAGACCGGCGACATCAGGGTGGCCGAAAGACTGCGCCGACTGGCCGCCGATCCCGCCGAGGAGGCCGAGGTCCAGTCTGCGGTGCGCAGCAGGATCGGGCCGGACGCCCCGGCCGTCTGACCGCCCCGGACACCGGCCGGGAACCGTACGAGGAGCAGCGCGTCGGGGGCGCGCCGCCCCGCTCCGTACCACCCCTGCGGCCCGCGACACCCGGGCCCCGCCCCACCGCTCCTGCGCCCGGACCGACGACGGCGGCGCCACTATGGAGGCATGACCGGACGCTGGGAGTTCTGGATCGACCGCGGCGGCACGTTCACCGACGTGGTGGGCAAAGACCCCGACGGCCGCCTGGTCACCCGCAAGCTCCTCTCCCACGACCCCGACCGCTACCGCGACGCCGCGGTGGCCGGAATCCGTCTGATGCTCGGCATCGGTCCCGGCGAACCCGTGCCGGCCGACCGGGTCTCCGCCGTCAAGATGGGCACCACCGTCGCCACCAACGCCCTGCTGGAGCGGCGCGGCGAACCCACCGTCCTCGTCATCACCCAGGGCTTCCGCGACGCGCTGCGCATCGCCTACCAGAACCGCCCCCGCCTCTTCGACCGGCGCATCCTCCTCCCGGAGGCCCTCTACGAGCGGGTCATCGAGGTCCCCGAACGCGTCGGCGCGCGCGGCGAGACCGTCCGGCCGCTCGACCCGGGCCCGGTCGCCGAACGGCTGCGGGCGGCACGCGCCGACGGCATGGCCGCGGCGGCCGTCGTCCTCCTGCACGGCTACCGCCACCCGGCCCACGAGAAGGCCGTCGCCGCCGAGGCCCGCGCGGCCGGATTCCCCCAGGTCAGCTGCTCCCACGAGGTCAGCCCGCTGATCAAGCTGGTGCCGCGCGGCGACACCACCGTCGTGGACGCCTACCTCTCGCCGATCCTGCGCCGGTACGTCGACGGGATCGCCGCCGAACTCGACGGCATCCGCCTGATGTTCATGCAGTCCAACGGCGGTCTGCGCGAGGCCGCCCACTTCCGGGGCAAGGACGCGGTGCTCTCGGGACCGGCCGGAGGCGTCGTCGGCATGGCCCGGACCTCCGGACAGGCCGGCCACGACCGGGTCATCGGCTTCGACATGGGTGGCACCTCCACCGACGTCTCCCACTACGCCGGCGCCTTCGAACGCGAACTGGGCACCGAGGTCGCGGGCGTCCGGATGCGCGCCCCCATGATGAGCATCCACACCGTCGCCGCGGGCGGCGGCTCCGTCCTCCACTTCGACGGCAGCCGCTTCCGGGTCGGACCCGACTCGGCGGGCGCGGACCCCGGACCGGCCTGCTACCGCAAGGGCGGACCGCTCACCGTCACCGACGCCCAGGTGATGCTCGGCCGGATCGGGCCCGCCCACTTCCCCGCCGTCTTCGGCCCGGACGGCGACCTGCCGCTGGACGCCGGGCTCGTGCGCGAGCGCTTCGAGGAGCTGGCCGACGAGGTCGCCCGCACCACCGGGACCAGGCGGTCGGCGGCGGCCACCGCCGCGGGCTTCCTGGAGATCGCCGTCCTGAACACCGCCAACGCGGTCAAACGGATCTCCGTGCAGCGCGGCCACGACATCACCCGCTACGCCCTCACCGGCTTCGGCGGCGCCGGCGGCCAGCTCGTCTGCGCCGTCGCCGACGCCCTCGGCATCGACACCGTCCTCGTCCCCCCGCTGGCCGGCGTCCTCTCCGCGTACGGCATCGGCCTGGCCGACGCCACCGCCATGCGCGAGCGATCCGTCGAGGCGCCCCTGGACCACGCCGCCCCGGACCGGCTGTCCGCGCTGGACGCGGAGCTGGCCGCCCGCACCCGCGCCGACCTGCGGGCCGACGGCGTACCCGACCGGGACATCACCACCCGGACCCGCGTCCTGCTGCGCTACGAGGGCACCGACGCGAGCCTGCCCGTCGACCTGGGCACCCCGGCCGCCATGACCGGGGCGTTCACCGACGAGCACCGCGCACGCTACGGCTTCACCATGGACCGGGCGCTGGTCGTCGAGACCGTCTCCGTCGAGGCGACCGGCAGGGCGGGGGAGCGGTCCGCACCGCGCACACCCGGCCCCGGACCGGACGACGGCCCCGGCCCGCGACCTCCCGAAACCGCGCGGATGTACGCCGGGGACCGCTGGCGGGACGCCGCGCTCCACCGCCGGGCGGACCTGCGGCCCGCGGACACCGTGACGGGACCCGCCGTCGTCGCCGAACCGGACGCCACCACCGTCGTGGACCCCGGCTGGCAGGCCGTCCTCGGCGACAACGGACATCTGGTCCTCACCCGTGCCGTACCCCGCCCCGAGCGCCGGGCCGTCGGCACCCGCGTCGACCCGGTGATGCTGGAGGTCTTCAACAACCTCTTCATGTCCATCGCCGAGCAGATGGGCGTGCGCCTGGAGAACACCGCCCGTTCCGTCAACATCAAGGAGCGGCTCGACTTCTCCTGCGCCCTGTTCGACGCCGAGGGGAATCTGATCGCCAACGCCCCGCACATCCCCGTGCACCTGGGCTCCATGGGCGAGTCCATCAAGGAGGTGCTGCGGCGCGACGCCGACGACCTGCGCCCCGGCGACGTGTACGCCATCAACGACCCGTACCACGGCGGCACCCATCTGCCCGACGTCACCGTGGTCACCCCGGTCTTCGACGAGACGGACGGCGCGCCCGTCCTGCGGTTCCTGGTCGCCTCGCGCGGCCACCACGCCGAGATCGGCGGCATCACCCCCGGCTCCATGCCGGCCTTCAGCCGCACCGTCGACGAGGAGGGGGTCCTCTTCGACAACTGGCTCCTGGTCCGCGACGGAACCTTCCGCGAGGAGGAGACCCGGCACCTGCTCACCACCGCCCCGCACCCCTCCCGCGACCCCGGGACCAACCTCGCCGACCTCCGCGCCCAGATCGCCGCCAACGAGAAGGGCATCGCCGAACTGCGCCGGATGACCGACCGGTTCGGGGCCGACGCCGTCCGCGCCTACATGGGTCACGTGCAGGACAACGCCGAGGAGTCCGTACGCCGCATCCTCGCCGGCCTCCACGACGGCCACTGCCGCTACGAGACCGACAACGGCGCGGTCATCGAAGTGACCCTGACCGTCGACCGCGAGGCCCGCAGCGCGGTCGTCGACTTCACCGGTACCTCGCCGCAGCAGCCCGGCAACTTCAACGCCCCCAAGTCCGTCGTCATGGCCGCGGTGCTGTACGTGTTCCGGACCCTGGTGGACGACGACATCCCTCTCAACAGCGGTTGCCTCACCCCGTTGGACATCCGGATCCCCGAGGGCTCCATGCTCTCGCCGCTGCCCCCGGCGGCCACCGTCGCCGGGAACGTGGAGACCTCCCAGGCCGTCACCGGGGCGCTCTACGCCGCCCTGGGCGTCCAGGCCGAGGGCTCGGGGACCATGAACAACCTCACCTTCGGCAACGACCGCGTGCAGTACTACGAGACCGTGGCCAGCGGCTCCGGCGCCGGAGCCGACTTCGACGGCACCGACGCCGTGCAGACCCACATGACCAACTCGCGCCTCACCGACCCGGAGATCCTGGAGTGGCGCTACCCGGTCCGGCTGGACTCCTTCGAGATCCGCGAGGACGGCGGCGGGCGGGGGCGGCACCGGGGCGGGCGGGGCGTGGAGCGCCGGATGCGCTTCCTCGAACCCGTCACCGCCACCCTGCTCTCCCAGCACCGCCGCGTCCCGCCGTACGGCATGGCGGGCGGGGAACCGGGAGCCCTGGGCAGCCAGCACGTCGAACGGGCCGACGGCACCCGCACCCCGCTGGACGGCTGCGACACCGTCGAACTGGCGGCCGGTGACGTCCTGGTCGTCCGCACCCCCGGCGGCGGCGGGTACGGGACACCGCCGCGTGACGAACCGGGCGGGGTGCCTGGCGAACCGGGTGGCGGGGCCTGACGAACCGGGTGGCGGGGCCTGACCGAGTCCGGGGCAACGGGTCGCATCTGCGCCGTTTCGACCGTTGTCAGTCCGAGGACCTAATCTGTGCAGCGTGACTTCGCCTGCCTACACGGACACCGCTGCGCCCCAGCTCAGCGCGGGACCGCGGCCCGCCCCGGGCCCGGCCGCCGACGAGGGGCTCTCGCGGCGGCTGCGCGCGCTCGCCTGCACGGCGCCGCTGCACGACCTGGACGTGCGCAAGGCGAACCTCGCGGGGGAGTACACGGTCTACGCGATGGCCGAGGTGGCCCTCGCCGCGATCGACCACGTCACGCTCAACATGGACTTCGACACCGGGGCCGACCACGACCAGATAGTGGCCAGACTGCTTCCCCGCGTCGCCGCCCAGGCCCCGGCCCGCCCGGCCGCCGAGCACGAGCGGGTGGCCCGCTGGGTCCTGGAGAACCTGATCAACGTCGGCAGCGTCGACCGGGGCTTCCGCGCGGTCTACGGCACCTTCGGCCCCGACGGCGTCTACGTCCGCCGGGACTACGACTTCAAACTGATCGAAGAGGTCCCCGGCCACGGCGGCAGCGTCTATCTGAGGGCCACCGACGAAGCGGTCAACGTCCTGGTCGGCGCCCTCGACACGGACGTCACCAGCGCCCAGATCGCCGCCGAGGTGAAGCTGGAGGTCCTGATCAGCCGGGGCCGCCTCGCCGACGCCCAGCTCGCCGCCGAACAGGCCCGCTACCGGACCGTGCAGTACGCGGAAACGCTCCGCAAGACCCTCGACGCCACCCGCCGCAACGTCCGCGCGGTCGACTGGCTCAACGCCGTGCCCGACATGATCGCCGAGGCCCTCGACCACGTGGCCGACCGCTACCGCCACGAGAACGCGATCCTCACCAACATCCGCAAGGCCCGCGACGAGGCCGAGGAGCCCGAGCACAAGCGGCGCGCCGCCGAGCTGGTCGACATCGTCAAGGACTGCATCCGCCGCCACACCCAGCTCCAGTCCCGCCTGCTGGAGGCCGGCCCGCTCTTCCGCGCCGAACAGGACCGCCAGGCATTCGCCGCCCCCGCCGCCCGCACCGGCCTCGACCTCTACGGACAGCTCCTCGCCCCGCTGCTGCCGCTCCCCGTCGAACAGTCCATCCGCGCCACCGACGCCTTCTTCCGCCACGGCACCGGGCTGCGCACCCCGGCCTCCGTCCGCCTCGGCGACCTCGTCGAGCTGCTGCTCACCCCGCCGCTCGAACGCGAGCACCTGGGCGCCGAGATGCCCGAACCGGACCTGATCGCCACCCCGGACGACAGCCGCTTCAGCGAGGAGCAGCTGGCCTGGGCCATGGACCTGCTCGACCTGGAGCACGACGCGCCGCGCCGGCTGTCCGGACTGCTGGCGGAGGCCCGCCTCCGGGACCCCGATCTGCCCTACCTCGTCGCCCTGCTCGCGGTGCACGCCGCGAGCCCCCCGGTCGGCACCGCCTACCGGCAGGGCGAGCGCCGCCTGCTGTTCTCCGTCGACGACGGCACCCCGCTGGAGGACCCCGAGTTCGGCGGCGCCGACCTCATCGTCGGCACGGCCCTGCTGGACGCCGCGGGCATGGCCTCGGACCGGTCCGAGGCGACATGACGACCCCCCGGCCCGCCCCCGGCCCGCCGATCGCCGTGCCCGGCCACCCCGTACCGAAGACGTCCCGCAGCAAGGAGCACGCGTCGTGAGCGACCACCGCGCAGAGCACACCGACGCCTGGAGCGAACCGACCGCGCACCCGGCCGACCGGACCCCGTCCGGATACGGCGCCGAGCGCCCCGCCCCGCCCGCCGCCGTCACCCCGGCCGACGCGGCGGACGCCGCCCGGCTCGTGGCCTTCGGACTCCAGCCCAAGCTGCTGCCCGCCCGCGACGCCGAGTACGCCGAACTGCTGCGCCGCTACCGAGAGGAGCCCGCCTTCGCCCGCCTCGCCGACGCGGTGGCCACCGGGCTCGGACTCGTCGTGCTGGAGGTGTCCACCCGCGCCGGCATGGCCGTGACGGCGGGCGAGGACTCCGTCTTCGCGGTCCGCATGGGCGACTACGCCCGCCGCGCCTCCTCGGACTCCGCCGACCGCTTCCTGCACGGCCTGGCGCATCTCGCCGTCGCCGCGATGGCCTTCCCGCGCCCCGAGGACCTGGCCGACGACGCCTACATCGGCCGGATCACGGTCAACGGCGTCGATGCCTTCGTCCGCCAGGCCTGCCACCGGCTGGAGGAGCGGGCGGCCCAGGACGGCGACAACAGCGACCCGGCCAGCGACGCCCCCGGGCTGGAGGCCGGCTGGCGGATCTACGCCCGGCGCAGCGCCACCGGCGCCACCAAGGACGCCCGGCGGCTGGCCGGCTCCACCACCGGCATCGTCGGCAAGGCCGTCGCCTTCCTCACCGACTCCGGCTTCCTCCAGCGCACCGGCGACGACGCCGGAGGCGCCTACCGCACCACCGCCCGCTACCAGCTCCAGGTCCGTGACATGGCCGGCAGCGCCGCCATGGCCGAACTGCTGGAGCTCGGCGTGGTCCCCGTCACCGACGGCTCGGCGACCCTGCTGCCGCCGCCCGACCCCGACGGCATGGAACTGGCGGCCGGCGCCGGCCTGCCGTTCCACGGCTGACCCGCAGCCCCGCCCCACGACGCCTTCCTTCCGCCGCACGAACGACGAGAGTCCGCCGCCATGTACGAGCTGTCCCGGGTCCGCCTCTACTCCATCGGACCGGCCGGCGCCCGCTACGCCGACACCGTGCTCGACCTGCGCGGGGTCGGTGAGCCCGTGCCCCGTCCCGCGCCGGCCCAGGCGGAGTTCTTCGAGGACGAGCCGGTCGGCCCGCCCCGCCGCCCCGCCCCCGCCGGGGTGCTCTTTCTGGAGAACGGCGGCGGCAAGTCCGTCCTGCTGAAGCTGATCTTCTCGGTGATGCTGCCCGGCCACCGCAACACCCTGGGCGGGGCCAGCTCCGGCGTCCTGCGCAAGTTCCTGCTGGCCGACGACTGCGGCCATGTCGCCCTGGAGTGGCAGCACACCCTGACCGGCGAGTGCGTGGTCGTCGGCAAGGTCAGCGAGTGGCGCGGACGCCAGGTCTCCAACGACCCCAGGAAGTTCGCCGAGGCGTGGTACTCCTTCCGGCCCGGCCCCGGGCTCAGCCTGGACTCGCTGCCCGTGGCCGAGGCCGGCTCCGTGGGCCGGCCCGCCGAAGGAGCCTCCGGGGCCCGCGGCCGGCGCCGCACCATGAAGGGCTTCCGCGACGCGCTCACCGAGGCCGGAAAGTTCTACCAGCACCTCGACGTGCACTGGGAGGAGATCCACGACCGCTGGAACGAGCACCTGGGCGATCTGGGCCTGGACCCCGAACTCTTCCGCTACCAGCGCGAGATGAACGCCGACGAGGGCGAGGCCGCCGGCCTCTTCGCGGTGAAGAAGGACTCCGACTTCACCGATCTGCTGCTGCGCGCCGTCACCGACACCCGCGACACCGACGGCCTGGCCGACCTCGTCGGCGGCTTCGGGAACAAGCTGGGCCGCCGGGCCGAGCTGACCGCCGAACGGGACTTCACCGCCGGCTCCGTCGATCTGCTCGGCCGCATCGTCGAGGCCGCGCGGTCCCGGGCCACGGCCCGGGACATCCACGCCGGCGCCGAACGCCGCACCCGCACCCTGGCCCGCCGGCTCTCCGCCCGGGCCGGCGAGGAACGCGGCCGCACCGCCGAACTCGCCGAACAGGTCACGGCCGCCGCCCACACCGTCACCGACGCCGAGGAGGCCCGGGGCCGCAGCGCCCTGATCGCCGCCGAACTCGCCTACCGGCACGCCTCCCTGGCCCTGACCGCCGCCGAGAAGAGCGCCGCCGCCCAGCGCCGCGAACTGGGCGACGCCCGCACCCTGCACTCCGCCTGGCAGGCCGCCGAGGCCGTGCTGCGCCACCGCGCCGCCGCCGACCGCTCCGCCCGCGTCGCCGCCGCCATCCGCGAGGCCGAACGGGACGCGGCCCCGGCCCTCGCCGCCCGCGCCACCGCCGCCGCCGACCTCGTCCGTGCGCTGCACACCGCCGCCGAGGCGGGCGAGCAGGTGGCCAACGAGGAGGAGGAGCGCTCCGACGCCCTGCAGAGCGCGGGCGAGGCCGCCCACCGGGACGCCACCACCGCAGCCACCGAGGCCCAGCGTGCCCGGAGCGAGGCCGGCCATCTGCGCCAGCGCCTGGCCGAGGTGGAGCAGGAGACCGCGGAGGCCGTCCGCGCGGGCTGGCTGGACGACACCGCCCCCGACGCCGACCCGGCCCGCGCCGCGCTCGCCGCCAACGACGCCGAACAGGCCGCCGTGGCCGCCTGGGACACCGCACGCGAGGCGGCGGCCGCCGCCGCCGAACGCTCCCGGCAGGCGGCAGCCGCCGAGAGCCGGGCCGAGCTGGCCGAGGCCCGCGCCTCCGACGCCGCCCGCGCGGCCGAGCAGGCGTACGAGGCCGAGCTGCGGGCAGCCGAGTCCATCGCCGCCGACCAGCGCCTCGCTGACCTCCTGGGCCTGCCCGACGCGGGAGCGGTGCCCGGCACCCCGCGCGGCGCCCAGGACGGCCCCGACGGAGCGGCCCGGACGCAGCCGGAGACCGGCCGGGCCGACACCGCCGAGGCCGGAGCGCCGCTCACCGCCGACGCGTTCGACCGCAACGCCGACGAACTGCGCGACCTCCTCGACCAGGGCGTGACCGCCGCCGAGCGCCGCCTGTTCGAACTGCGCACCGCCGCCGCCGACGACGCCCGCATCCTCGGCGCCCTCGGTGACGGAGGACTGCTGCCCCCCGGCCCCGACGTCCTCGCCACCGTCGAGTACCTCGGCGAGCACGGCATCCCGGCCCTGCCCGGCTGGCGCTACCTCGCCCAGGCCGTCGACCCCGCCGACCACGCGGCCGTGCTCGCGGCCCGTCCCGAACTCGTCGACGGCGTCGTCATCACCGACCCGGACGCCCACGCCCGCGCCCGCGAGGTCCTGGGCGCCGCGGCCCTGCTGCCCCGCTCCGCCGTGGCCGTGGGCACCGCCGCCGCCCTGCTCGCCCCGGTCCCCGAGACCGGCACCGGCACCCTCCCGGACGGCGAGGACGTCTTCCTCGTCCCGCCGAACCCGGCCATGCACGACGAGCACGCGGCGGACGAGGAGCGGCAGGCGCTGCGCAGCCGGGCCGCCGCCCGCGACGAGGACATCCGCGCGCTCGCCGCCCGCCTGGCCGCCGACCGCGCGCTCGCCGCCCGGATCGCCTCCTGGCGCGCCGACTGCCCGCCCGGCATGCTCGCCGAACTGGCCGGAGCCGCCGCCGCCGCCCGTTCCGCCGCCGAGGCGGCCACGGCCGCGCTGACCGAGGCCCGCACCGCGCGGGCCGAGGCCGACGAGGCGGCGGCGGACACCGCCCGCGTCCGCGACGAGCGCCAGGAGGCCGCCCAGCGGGCCCGCCGCGCCGCCGACGCCCTGGCGGGGCTCGCCTTCCGGCTGCGCGAACGGGCGGGCTGGCAGGCGAAGCTGCGCGAACTGGCCGACGAGGCGACGGAGTCCGAGGCCCGTGCCACCGCCTTCCTGGAGCGGGCCCGCGCGGCCGACGAGGACCGCAGGGCCGCCCAGCGCGCGGCCGACGACGCCCGCCGCACCGCCCGCGCCCTGCGCGCCGAACGGGCCGAGATCGCCGGGGCCCCCGAGCACCTTCCCGAGCCGGACACGGACGCCCCGCGTCAGGCGCTGCCCGCCCTGCGCGAGGCGTACCGCGCGGCCTCCCAGCTGTACGAGAAGGTCGGCGTCGGCGCCGACCTGCGCGCCGAGCAGGCCCGCGCGGAGAGCGACGAGAGCGCCGCCCTGGCCGAGCTCGACCGGCTGACCAACAAGGTCCGCACCCGGGCCGCCCAGCTCCTGGAGGGCACGGACGGTGCCGACGGCCCGTCCCGGCAGGCGGCCGCCGCCCGCGCCGAGTCCCTGGTCCAGCTCCTGGAGACCCGCGCCTCCGCGGCCAGCGAGCAACTGGGCCGGCTGCGCGGCGAGGCCGAGCGGCTCGCCCCGGCCGACGGCGAGAGCCTGCACACCGAGCTGCCCGAGAACCGCGTTCCGGCCGACGCCGAACAGGCCCAGGCGCTGCTGAGGACCGCCACGGGCGAGCTGGCCGCCGCCACCGCCGCCCTGGAGACCGCCCGGGCCGCCCACGCCGAACTGCTCCGCGCCCACCGCACCGCGGAGGACTCCGCCGGCGGCTTCGACGAGACCGCGGCCCTCCTGCGCGATCTGCTGCGTGACCACGCCCCCGAGGAGGACGCCGAGGCCCCCGAGCCGTATCCGGGGACACTGGAGGAGGCCCGCACGTCGGCCGCCGAGGCCCGCCGCTCCCTGCGCGGCTGCGCGGCCGATCTGTCCACCGCCGAGGCGGCCGTCCGCGAGTCGAGCGACGTCCTCGTCCGGCACGCCAACTCCACCCGGTACGAACAGGTCCGCACCCCGGCCCGCCAGCAGATCCGCGAACTGCCCGCCGCCGCCCTGCCCGAGCACGCGGAGAAGTGGGCTGCCGCCTTCGCGCCCCGGCTCCGCGTCCTCACCGACGAACTGGCCCAGCTGGAACGCAACCGCGACTCCATCGTCGACCGGCTGCGCGGCCTGGTGGAGTCGGCGCTCACCACGCTGCGCTCGGCCCAGCGGCTCTCCCGGCTGCCCGAGGGCCTGGGGGAGTGGTCGGGCCAGGAATTCCTGCGGATCCGCTTCGAGGAGCCCGACCAGGCCACCCTGACCGAACGGCTCGGCGAGGTCGTCGACGAGGCCACCAGGGCGGCCCTGCGGAAGAACTCGGACCTGCGCAGGGACGGCATGTCCCTGCTGCTGCGCGGGGTGCAGGCCGCCCTGGAGCCCCGAGACGTGGCCGTGGAGATCCTCAAGCCGGACGCGGTGCTGCGCGCCGAGCGGGTGCCCGTCGGCCAGATGGGCGACGTCTTCTCCGGAGGCCAGCTGCTCACCGCGGCGATCGCCCTGTACTGCACGATGGCGGCGCTGCGCAGCAATGACCGGGGCCGTGACCGGCACGAGCACCGCCATGCCGGGACGCTGTTCCTGGACAACCCCATCGGCCGCGCCAATGCGACCTATCTGCTCGAACTCCAGCGGGCGGTATCCGACGCACTCGGTGTTCAGCTGCTGTACACCACGGGTCTGTTCGACACGACGGCGCTCGCCGAATTCCCGCTCGTGATCAGGCTCCGCAATGACGCCGACCTGAGGGCCGGGCTGAAGTACATCAGCGTCGAGGAGCACCTGCGTCCCGGACTGCCCGATCAGGACCCGGACGGCGAGACCGTGCACGGCGAGATCACGGCCACCCGGATGTTCAAGCGCTCGGCGCAGACCGCGGACGTGCCGGCGGCACGCAGCGGAAGCGACCCGCGCACGGTGCCGTCCGAGGCATAGGGTCTCTCGTCCGGACCGTGCCGGGCTCGCGCCCGGTCCGGACGAAAGCCCCGGCGGTCACACGGAACGAGAAGCGCGGTCTCCCGGGGCGGGGCGCCGGTCAGGCCCGCGAGAGGCGGTGACCGGTGTCCCGCCCGCGTATCGCCGTGCCGTCCCGCCGGGCGGCCCGCTCCGCGTGCCTGGCCCTCCGCCGCTCCCGGCGCAGCCGCCGGGCCGAACTGCTGGGCACCGACACCACGCCGTTGCGCTGGTTCCACACCTGGCGGGTGACCCAGACGTCCAGCACCGACCAGGTGGCCACCACCGTGCTGGCCACGCTGCTGAGCACCATCGGGAAGGCCAGCCAGGACCCCGCCAGCGACGACAGGAACGCGACCATGGCCTGGACGAGGGTCAGCGCCAGGATGAGCACCGCCCGCACGGCGGCCCTGCGCACCGGGTCCGGCATCCGCCGCCGCGCGGCCGGCTCCTCGACCCAGAGCTGCGGCCGGGGCTGCTGCGGCGGGCCGGGCGGCCGAGCCGCCGGGACTCCCGTCTCCGTCGACGTCCGGGCCGGTGGCACTTCCACCGCGCCGTGACGCGCCTGCGTGTCCAAGGTCTTCAACTCCCCACCATGTGTCCGACTTCAGGGTTGCTGCCCCGCATGCACCCTTTCTACGCCGCCGGGCCGCCCCGGCCGTGTCCGGGGGCACCGTGCACCACTTCCGCCTCGTACGGAATGACGAGTGGCGGACCGTGAAGATTCCCCCGAAGCGGTATGGAACGCATACTTCCAGCCAACCGGGAGCGCGCGGAAATTGTCGCTCCGGCGGGCCTCTTCTGTCGTATTCGCGAATTTCATCTCCCGGAATACGCGGACAACACAAGGTCAACTCCCAGTAAGGCGGCCGAAAATCGTCCGGACATGCCTTCGAGTTGTCTGCGCGTCGGTAGTAGGCTCGCGCCGTTTGTTGACGGAACACCGTCCCCGCCCACCGGGGTCGAGCTGGGGGAGACCATGCGCTTTCGCGGAAAGTCCATCCGCAGGAAGATCGTGGCCCTGCTCCTGGTGCCGCTCGTCTCGCTCACCGGACTCTGGGGCTTCGCCACCTATCTCACCGGCCGCGAGGCCGGACAGCTGCTGAGCGCGAGCGCCGTGGTCGACAAGGTCGGCCATCCCCTGGAGGACACGGTCCGGGCCGTCCAGAACGAACGCCGCCAGACCCTGGTCTTCCTCGCCGACCCCCGCGCCTCCGACGCCCTGCCCGTCCTGCGCCGCCAGCGCACGGCCACCGACCGGGTCGTGGCCCGCGTCACCTCGGGTGCCCACCAGAAGGACATCCGCGACGCGCTCAGCAGTGACGCGGCCGCCCAGCTCGCCTCCATCCTGGGCGCCGTCGAGGAACTCGGCGCGCTCCGCGACTCCATCGACCGGCGGGGCATCGGCCGGGACCGGGCGATGGACTACTACAACCGTCTGATCGACCCCTGCTACCGCTTCCTGAACGGCCTGCACACCATGGAGAACGTCTCCATGGACAAGCAGGTCCGGGCCCTCACCGGCGTCTCCCAGGCCCGCGAGATGCTCGCCCGCGAGGACGCCCTCGTCGCCTCCGGACTTCTTGCCGGACGCTTCACCGCAGCCGAACTGCGCCGGATCTCCGACCTCGTGGCCAGTCGTAAGCTCCTCTACGAGATCAACCTCCAGGTGCTCCCCGCCTCCGAGCGCGAACGCGTCCAGCAGTACTGGTCGGGCCCCGACAGCGAGCCGCTGCGCACCGCCGAGGAGAAGCTCCTCGCCCAGGGCCCCACCCAGAACTCCCGCGCCGTGGACGCCGCGCGCTGGCAGGAGGTGGCGCCGCCGGTCCTGGACCGGCTGGCCAACGACTCGACCGAGATGAACAGCCGCTTCCAGGACCGCGGCCGGCCCGCCGGCTACGGGGTCCTGATCAAGGCGGGCATCGCCGGCGTCCTCGGCTTCCTCGCCCTGCTCGTCTCGGTCTTCGTCTCCGTACGGATCGGCCGGGAGATCGTCCGCGACCTCGCCCGGCTCCGCAAGGACGCCCACGAGGTCTCCGGCGTCCGGCTGCCGAGCGTGATGCGCCGCCTCGCCGCGGGGGAACAAATCGACGTCGAGACCGAATCGCCGCACCTCACCTACGAGAAGGACGAGATCGGCCAGGTCGGCCAGGCCCTCAACACCCTCCAGCGCGCCGCCGTCGAGGCGGCCGTCAAACAGGCCGACATGCGGCGCGGCGTCTCCGAGGTCTTCGTCAACCTCGCCCGCCGCAACCAGGTCCTGCTGCACCGCCAGCTCACGCTCCTGGACGCGATGGAACGCCGCACCGAGGACACCGACGAACTCGCCGACCTCTTCCGCCTCGACCACCTCACCACCCGCATGCGCCGCCACGCCGAGGGCTTGGTGATCCTCTCCGGAGCCGCCCCGTCCCGGCAGTGGCGCAAGCCGATCCAGCTCATGGACGTGGTCCGCGCGGCCGTCGCCGAGGTGGAGGACTACGAGCGGATCGAGGTGCGCCGGCTGCCGAGGCTCGGCGTCGGCGGCCCGGCCGTCGCCGACCTCACCCACCTCATCGCCGAACTGCTGGAGAACGCCACGGTGTTCTCGCCCCCGCACACCGCCGTCCAGGTCCACGGCGAACAGGTCGCCAACGGCTTCACGCTGGAGATCCACGACCGGGGCCTCGGCATGCCCCCCGAAGCGCTGCTGGACGCCAACCTCCGGCTGGCCGAGACGCCCGAGTTCGAACTCTCCGACACCGACCGGCTCGGCCTCTTCGTCGTCAGCCGCCTCGCCCAGCGCCAGAACGTCCGGGTCTCCCTCCAGACCTCGCCCTACGGCGGCACCACCGCGGTCGTCTTCATCCCCGCGGCGCTGCTCACCGACGCCCCGGAGTCGCACGGCACCGGCTTCCGCCTCGACCGCAGGTCCGAGAAGGCGATCGCCAGCAGCAGGCCCGGCGGCGAGGCGGCGGCCGGGGACGAGGACCCCGCGGGCCCCCGCCGCCCGAGGCCCGTCGGCGCGCACGACCGGGCCGGAAGCCTCTCGCCCGTTCCCAGCGGCCTGCTCGACGGCCCGGTGGAGCTCGAAGGCCCGGTCCCGCCCCTGGACTTCGACCGCGACCCGCTGCTCGAAGCGGTCGCGGGCCGGAGTGCCTCGCGGGCGGAGGACGGCGTCCACGACCTGGAGGACACCGAGAGCGAGCGCGGCGGCATCTTCCGCGCCCGCGAACTGCGCCGCGACGGCGACCGGGACCAGCACCAGCAGGCCGCCGACCGCACCGGGGGCCCGGACGCGGTGCGTCCCCTGCGCCCGGGCGGCATCCGCCCGCTGCCCCGCCGGACGCCCCCGACCCTGGTCAGCGACCGGGGCCGGCGGGTCGACGAGGACGGCCGCGCCCACCCCACCGGCGGTGACCGGGACGCCCCGCGCCCCGCGACCGGACCCGTGCCGGCCGAGACCGCGCGCCGCCCCGCCGGGCCCCCGGCGCAGCCGCCGGTCCAGGCGCCCCGGTCCGCCGCACCGGCCGCGGCCCCCCTGCCGCCCCCGCCCGCCGCGTCCGACACCGTGGGCGGACTGCCCCGCCGGGTCCGGCAGGCCAGCCTCGCCCCGCAGCTCCGCGACGAACCGGACGCCCGCACGGCCGTACCGGACCGGGTGGAGAGCATCGAGGACATCGAGCGCGACGCGGACGAGGTACGCGACCGCATGGCGGCGCTCCAGCGCGGCTGGCAGCGCGGACGCCGGCAGAACGCCGAGGACACGACCCGCCCCGGCGACCCCGCACGAGGAACCACACCAGGAGGGGACGGTCCATGACCGCACCGCACGCCTCAGCACTCAACACCGCACGTCAGGGGTCGGGTGAGCTCAACTGGCTGCTCGACGAACTGGTCGCGCGCGTCACCAGCGTCCGCAAGGCGCTCGTGCTCTCCAGCGACGGACTGCCCACCGGCGCCTCCCAGGACCTGACCCGCGAGGACGGCGAGCACCTGGCCGCCGTCGCCTCCGGGTTCCACAGCCTGGCCAAGGGAGTCGGCCGGCACTTCGACGCCGGCCGGGTCCGCCAGACGGTCGTCGAACTCGACGAGGCGTTCCTCTTCGTCACCGCGGCGGGCGACGGCAGCTGTCTGGCCGTGCTGGCCGACTCCGACTCGGACGTGGGTCTGGTGGCGTACGAGATGACCCTCATGGTCAAGCGCGTGGGCGCCCATCTGGCCAACGCGCCCCGCACGCCCGGTACGTCCTCCGGAGGGTGAGTGGACGCAATGAGCGCCGGCCGATCCGGCACCCCGGACATCCCGGGCGACCCGCAGTCCTCGCGCTGGTACGACGCCGACGCGGGGCCGGTGGTCCGCCCGTACGCGATGACGAGGGGACGCACCAGCAGTGCGTCGCGTCACCGCCTCGACCTGATCGCGATCGTCGTGCCCGAACCCGCGGCCGACGATCCCGGACGGGACCAGATGCTCTCTCCCGAGCATGTGGAGATCGTCGAACTGTGCAGTGCGATGCCCCAGTCGATCGCCGAGCTGGCGGCCGGACTGGACCTTCCCGTCGGGGTGGTCCGGGTCCTGGTCGGTGACCTCGTCGAGGACGAACTGGTGCACGTGACCCGTCCCGTTCCGCCGGCCGAACTGCCGGACGTGAACATTCTTCGCGAGGTGATCAATGGTCTTCGGGCGCTCTAGCCGCAACAGGCGGCCCGTGGAGCCGGTGACCCTCAAGATCCTGGTGGCGGGCGGCTTCGGCGTGGGCAAGACGACCCTGGTCGGGGCGGTCAGCGAGATCAGACCGCTGCGCACCGAGGAGCGGCTGACCGAGGCGGGGCGCCCGGTGGACGACCTGGACGGCGTCGAGGCGAAGACCACGACGACCGTGGCGATGGACTTCGGCCGGATCACCCTCCGCGAGGACCTGGTCCTCTATCTCTTCGGGACCCCCGGGCAGGACCGGTTCTGGTTCCTCTGGGACGAACTGGCCCAGGGCGCGCTGGGAGCCGTCGTCCTCGCGGACACCCGACGGCTGGCGGACTGCTTCGCCGCCGTCGACTACTTCGAACGGCGCGCGATCCCCTTCGCCGTCGCCGTCAACTGCTTCGAGGGCGCCGAGCGGTTCCCCGAACGGACCGTGCGTGCCGCACTCGACCTGGACCCGCAGGTTCCGGTGCTGATGTGCGACGCCCGCGACCGCGCCTCGGTCCGCGACGTGCTGGTCGCGGTGGTGGAACACGCGGTGGCCCAGGTGGAGGCGGTACGCGAACCGGCCGCCACCTGAGACGGGCGGTGCGCCGGCCTCAGCGCACGGCCACGATCGCCGATCCGTGGCCGAACAGCCCCTGGTTCACGGCCAGACCGGTCCGGGCGCCGGGGATCTGCCGCTCGCCCGCCGTGCCGCGCAGCTGCCGGGTCAGCTCGCAGATCTGGGCAATGGCCTGGGCCGGCACCGCCTCGCCGAAGGAGGCCAGGCCGCCGCTCGGGTTGACGGGCACCCGCCCGCCGAGCGCGGTGGCCCCCGACCGCAGCAGCGCCGCGCCGCCGCCCGGCGCGCAGAGCCCGATGTCCTCGTACCACTCCAGTTCCAGCGCGGTGGACAGGTCGTACACCTCGGCCAGCGAGAGGTCCTCGGGGCCGAGGCCGGCCTCCTCGTAGGCGGACCGGGCGATCGAGGCGCGGAAGCCGGTGGCGGCGGGCTCCACGGCGACGGCGGAGTCCGTCGCGATGTCGGGCAGGTCGAGGACGGTCCTGGGATAGGCGGGGGTCATCGTCGCCACGGCGCGGACGCGGACCGGGTCGGCGGCCCCGTGGCGCCGGGCGAACTCCATGCTGGACAGCACCAGGGCCGCCGCCCCGTCGGAGGTGGCGCAGATGTCGAGCAGCCGCAGCGGATCGGCCACCACGGGGGAGGCCGCGACCTCCTCGGCGGTGACCGGGGCCCGGTAGCGGGCGTCCGGGTTCAGCGCCCCGGCCGCCGCGTTCTTCACCTTGACCCGGGCGAAGTCCTCCGGCGTGTCCCCGTACAGGGTCATCCTGCGGCGGGCGTACAGACCGAAGTACGCGGGGTTCGTCGCGCCGAGCACCCGGAAGCGCAGCCAGTCGGGATCGTCGGGCCGTTCGCCGCCCGCAGGGGCGAAGAAGCCCTTGGGCGCCGCGTCGGCGCCCACCACCAGCACCACGTCGGCCTGGCCGGCCAGGATCTGGGACCGGGCGGTGGCGACGGCCTGGGCGCCCGAGGCACAGGCCGCGTAGACGCTCGTGACCCTGGCCCCCTGCCACCCCAGCGCCTGGGCGAAGGTGGCCCCCGCCACGTAGCCGGGATAGCCCCCGCGCACGGTGTCCGCGCCGACGACGGAGTGTACGTCCCGCCACTCGACGCCCGCGTCCGCGAGGGCGGCGCGGGCCGCGACCGTGCCGTACTCGACGAAACCGCGGCCCCATTTGCCCCAGGGGTGCATTCCCGCCCCGAGGACGGCCACGTCCCCGCTCATGTCGCGCCCTCCCCGGGAGCCGGTACGGGGCGCCAGTGCCAGGTGGCGCGTTCGTCGCCGGTTCCGGCGCCCAGGACGCCCGGGACCACCTCGACCGTCATGCCGACCGCGAGATCGGCGGGACGGATGCCCGGCGCGGCCTGCCCCAGCACCACCATCCGCTCGGCCGCCAGCTCCACGGCGACCAGCGTGTACGGCTCCCAGGGCGCGTCCGGGGCCGAGGGGTAGGGAGCGGGCGGCCGGTAGCGGCCGTCGGTGTACGACCAGACGGTGCCGCGCCGCGACAGCGCCACCTCGGCCGGCTCCTCCCCCGTACAGCCGGGATTGCGGCAGAAGCCCCGATGGGGCGGGAAGAACACCGAGGAGCAGCTCGGGCAGCGGGTGCCCAGCAGCCGGAACTCCTCCTCCGGACCGTCCGTGGTGAACCACCCGGCCACCACAGGTATGCGCTCGCGCGGCAAAGCCCCTCCCGGCACTGGATCTGATGGAACGTCAGAAGTGTGCCACGGTCAGCTGTTGTCGGCGAGCCACTTGGCAGCGGTATCGGCCAGCTCCTGGTCCCGGCCGGCCAGCATCATGCCGATCATCTGGGCGTCGCCGCGCAGTGACCACGCGGGGTGGCCGAAGGTCGCCGGGTTGTTCTTCTCGATCAGGAAGTGCGCGGGCCAGGCGGTCCCGTACCCGATCAGGGGCAGCGCGAGCGCGTACCGCTTCCGGCCGCGCGCCAGCCCGTAGGCGGTGAGGGCGAGACCGGTCAGGGTGCCGGTCAGATGGACCCAGCGGGTCGCCGCGCGGGAGTGCATCGCGACGTAGTAGGGCCAGAACTCTTCGTACGAATCGAACGTCTGCTGTGACATGGGGGCACCGTAACGGCTGGACCGGCAACCGGATACGGCCGATCCGCGTCCGAGTAGAAGAACGGGCGGCCGGAACCCACGGGGGTGGTCCCGGCCGCCCGCTCACCGGAGCCGGCCGGACTCAGTGGCCGGCGACCGACCTGCGGGCCACCGGGAAGTCGAAGTAGGTGTCCGGGAAGGGCTCCGGCTTGAAGGTGTAGTGCCACCACTCCTCGGCGAGGTTCACGAAGCCCAGGTCCGTGAGGGTCCGCCTGAGGAACTGGCGGTTGGCGCGCTGGACGCCCTGGATCCGCGGATCGTCGGTGTGCGAGAGGGTGTCGAAGCAGTCGAAGCCGGTGCCCATGTCGATCGAGTTGTCCGGAAAACGCTCCGGCCGGGGCGCGTAGCAGGGGACCAGCGGCTCACCGGGACGGTACGCCCGCGTCGGGGCCGCGGGCAGCCGGACCAGGGTCAGATCCACCGTGCTGCCCCGGCTGTGCCCGGACTTCTCCGCGATGTAACCGTCGGCGAACAGCCGGGTCTTGTCGACCCGCGGATAGAACTCGCCCTTCATCGTCTCGTCGTCGAGGTCCTTCGCCCACCGGACGAAGTGGTCGACGGCCCGCTGCGGCCGGTAGCAGTCGTAGACCTTGAGCGAGTAGCCCTGGGGCCGCAGCCGGAGCTGCGCGCGGTGCAGGGCCTCGGCGGCCGGGCGGGTCAGGACGCACAGCGGCTGCCGGTAGCCGTCCACCGGCACGCCCATGAAGGTGTGGTCGGTCGGATAGCGCATCTCCTGGATGATCGTGGGGTCCACGGAGGAGAGCGCCACGAACGCGTCGGGGGCCTTCGGTTCGGGTCGCGCCTGCGCCGCCGGGGTGGCGGCGGTGGCGGCGAGCAGGGCGGCGGCAGCGGTGGCCAGGGCGCGGAGGGCGGAAGCAATGCCTGTCATGAGCACATCGAACACCAGCCGGGCGCCGTCCGGAGGGAGATCGGATACAGTCCGCGCGTCCCCGCGACGACGCGGCGGCCGGACACGAGGAAGGCGGAGAAACCCGTGGTCCACTCCCACTGCGGCAGCTGCGGAACCCCTTACACCGGGCTCCCGTCCCCCGGCACCTGGCCCCGCACCTGCGCCGCCTGCGGTACCACCGCCTACCGCAACCCGCTGCCGGTCGCCGTCGCCCTGCTCCCCGTCACCGGCCCGGACGGCACCGGACTCGTCGTCATCACCCGCACCGTCCCGCCGCATATCGGCGGCACCGCCCTGCCCGGCGGCTTCGTCGACCACGGCGAGGACTGGAAGCACGCCGTCGTCCGCGAACTCCGCGAGGAGACCGGCATCGAGGCGCCCGCCGGGGAGGTCCGCCTCGCCGACGCCCTCAGCGACACCGAGGGGTACCTGCTCCTCTTCGGACTGCTCCCCGCCCGGCCGCTCGCCGCCCTCCCGCCGTCCGCCCCCACCGACGAGACCTCCGGTTACGCGATCCTCCGCGCCCCCGCCCCCCTCGCCTTCCCCCTCCACACCGAGGCCGCCGACGCCTGGTTCACGGGCCGCTACCACTGACGGGGGCCGGGTCGCCGGACCGGTCCGTCAGTGGAAGAACCTCGCCCCTCGCCGGCACCCGTGCGAGCCGCTACCCCTGATGGCGCCGGACCGCCAGAACCTCGCCCCTGCCGACCCCGGTCGCCCCGCCGAGGGTGCCTCCACCCGTCCCGGACCGTCCGCCCGAACGCCTCACACCCCCCGCACCCGGACCGGCAGGTCCACCCCCGTCCCCTCGCCGTCCCGCTCCACGACGACCCGGCCCCCCGACCACCGCGAGGTGTACCGCTCGACCACCGCCGTCTCCCAGCCGTCGCCCGCGTCGCGCACCACCGAACCACCTCCCGTACGCCCTCGCGCCGGCGCCCACACCTCCAGTTCCGTCCCGCCGTCCGCGCCCCGCACCGCGAGCACCGCACCCGCCCGCGCCAGCACCGGCACCCGCGTCAGCGGCGCCTCGACCTCCACCCGCCCCGGCCCCTCGTACACCGCGCCGCTCACCGTGTCGTACCACCGCCCCGGCGGCAGCCGCACCGGCCGCCTCGACACCCCCGGCTCCAGCACCGGCGCCACCAGCAGCGCCTCGCCCAGCAGGAACGCGTCGCCGCACTCCCGCAGCAGGCGGTCGCCCGGCGTCGACCACCACAGCGGACGCACGTACGGGGAGCCCGTCAGCCACGCCAGCCGGGCCAGCGTCGTCCAGTACGGACGCAGCCGCTCCCGCTCCGCCAGCACCGCCCGCGCCCCCTCCAGGACCAGCGGACCGAACTCCCACGGCTCCCGGCGCCCCGCGTCGATCGCCGCGTGCGTGCGGAACAGCGGGAGGTACGCCCCCAGCTGGAACCAGCGCAGATACAGCTCCGGCGACGGCGAACCGTCGAAACCGCCCACGTCCGGCCCGGAATACGGAACCCCGCACAGCCCCAGGCCCAGCACCAGCGCCAGCGAGGCCCGCAGCCCCGGCCACCCCGTCGCCACATCACCGGACCAGGTGCCCCCGTACCGCTGCATCCCCGCCCACCCCGAACGCGAGAACAGGAACGGCCGCTCGGCGGGACGCAGCCGGGCCAGTGCCTCGTACCCGGCGCGGGCCATGGCCAGGCCGTACACGTTGTGCGCCTCGCGGTGGTCGCCGCCCCGCCCCTCCAGGACGTGCCGCGCGGACCGGGGCAGCGTCGCCTCCCCGAACGCGGCGAACGACACCGGCTCGTTCATGTCGTGCCAGACACCGGAGAACCCCTGCGCCAGCCGCTCCTCGTACCACCCGCCCCACCACGCGCGCACCTGCGGATCCGTGAAGTCCGGATAGACGCACTCACCCGGCCACACCTCCCCGCGCACCCTGCGCCCCCGCGCGTCGCGCACGAACGCCCCCGCCGTACCGACCGCCGCACCGGAATCGAACACCGGATCGCCCGGCGTCGCCGTCACCGCCGGATCCACGATCGACACCAGCCGCACCCCGTCCTCGCGCAACTCCTTCGCCAGCCCCGGCAGATCGGGGAACCGCCCCCGGTCCACCGTGAACACCCGGTGCCCGTCGAAGTGGTCGATGTCCAGATGCAGCCCCGACAACGGCAGCCCCCGCTCGCGGTAGCCGGCCGCGACCCGGCGCACCTCCCGCTCGCTCCCGAACCCCCACCGCGCGTGCTGCGGACCCAGCGCCCACGACGGCGGCACCGCCGGCGCGCCCGTCAGCGCCGTCCACCCCTGGAGCACCCGGGCCGGCGTGCCCGCCACCACCCAGCAGCGCAGCGGCCCGCCCTCCATACGGACCTCGGACGCGCCCGGCCGGTCGTGCCCCGAACCCGCCCCCTCCTCGCCCTCGCGCAAGGTCACCCGGCCCGCCCACGGATTGTCGTGGAACGCCAGATGCGTCCCCGCGTCCGAGACCACCACCTGCACCGGCATCGTCAGATACAGCGGATCGTCCTCCGGCCCGAACCGCCCGCCCGGATCGGTGTTCCACAGCGTGTACACCCCGTCCCCGAGCCGGGGCCCCGAAGCGCGCCCGCCCAGCCCGAAGAACCGCGCGTCCGCCGGAACCTCCGACCGCTGCACCCACCGCGCCGGGCCACCCGCCACCGGCTCCCACCACCGCGGCGGCAGCTCCCGCCGCAGCACCACCCCGCCCGGCGTGCGCAGCTCCACCGCGCCGTGCCGCGACACCGCCACCGTCAGCCGCTCCGACACCACCTGCCAGCCGCCGTCCTTGTCGGGCTCCAGCACCGCGCGCGGATCGGCCTCCGGGGCCTCGTCCGGCAGCGCGTACGACGGCAGCGGCTCCGCCCCGTCCCAGCCCCAGAACACCGCCCCGCCCACCGCCACCCGGATCCGCAGCTCCGACCGGGCGAACCGCACCGTGCCGCCCCCGGGCCCCGGCTCCGCGTCCACGACGCCGCCCGGCACCCGGGCCCGCTCCGGCCCCCGCGCGGGCAGCGCCCGCGCGTCCGTCCGGGCCCGCCGCCACGCCGAGCGCACCGTGCGCAGCCCCCGCCTCGAACCGACCAATTTCACCGAGCGCACCAGGTCACGACCGTCCATGCGGCTCACCCTGCCACCCGGTGATCCGGGAGCGGGTTCTGTTCAACTTCCGTTCACCCGCCGTCCGGCAGGTCACCACCACCCGGCACGTGCCCGGGGCCGCACACCGGGACACGCGGTCACGGTCCGGCGGCCCTGGTGCGAAGGACGATCACATGGCATCGTCCGTGAAGCCGCCTCACGCGCACACCCCGGCCCGTGCGCGCGACAGACGCACACTCCGCGTACCCGTACCGTCAGGGAGCAGCCCCATGACCTCAGCAGCCGACGAAGCCCCTCTGTGGCAGCCCGGCCCGGACCGCATCGCGGCCGCGGCCGTCACCCGCTTCCAGAGCTGGGCGGCCGAGCACCACGGAGCCCCGGCCGACGGCGGCTACGCGAGCCTGCACCGCTGGTCCGTCGAGGAACTCGACACCTTCTGGAAAGCCGTCGCCGAATGGTTCGACGTGCGCTTCTCCACCCCGTACGAGACGGTCATCGGCGACCGGACCATGCCCGGCGCCCAGTGGTTCCCCGGAGCCACCCTCAACTACGCCGAACACGCCCTGCGCACCGCCGAGGACCCGCTGCGGGCCGACGCCCCCGCCCTGCTCCACGTCGACGAGACCCACACCCAGGTCCCGGTCTCCTGGTCGCGGCTGCGCCACCAGGTCGGCTCCCTCGCCGCCGAACTCCGCGCCCTCGGCGTCACCCCCGGCGACCGGGTCAGCGGCTACCTCCCCAACATCCCGCAGGCCGTCGTCGCCTTCCTCGCCACCGCCGCCGTCGGCGCCGTCTGGACCTCCTGCGCCCCCGACTTCGGCGCCCGCAGCGTCCTCGACCGCTTCCAGCAGGTCGAACCCGTCGTCCTGTTCGCCGTCGACGGCTACCGCTACGGCGGCAAGGAACACCACCGCGCCGACACCGTCGCGGAACTGCGCCGCGAACTGCCCACGCTGCGCGCCGTCGTCCACATCCCGCTGCTCGGCACCGAGGCCCCCGAAGGCACCCTGGAGTGGTCCGCCCTCACCTCCGCCGCCACCGAGCCGCTCTTCGAACAGGTTCCCTTCGACCACCCGCTCTGGGTCCTCTACTCCTCCGGCACGACCGGCCTGCCCAAGGCCATCGTCCAGTCCCAGGGCGGCATCCTCCTCGAACACTTCAAGCAGATCGGCCTCCACTGCGACCTCGGCCCCGAGGACCGCTTCTTCTGGTACACCTCCACCGGCTGGATGATGTGGAACTTCCTCGTCTCCGGCCTCCTCACCGGCACCACCCTCGTGCTGTACGACGGAAGCCCCGGACACCCGGACATCAGCGCCCAGTGGCGCGTAGCCGAACAGACCGGCGCCACCCTCTTCGGCACCTCCGCCGCCTACGTCATGGCCTGCCGCAAGGCGGGCATCCACCCCGGCCGCGACCTCGACCTCTCGCGCGTGCAGTGCGTCGCCACGACCGGCTCGCCGCTGCCGCCCGACGGCTTCCGCTGGCTCCACGACGAGGTCGCCGACGACCTCTGGATCGCCTCCGTGAGCGGCGGCACCGACGTCTGCAGCTGCTTCGCCGGAGCCGTCCCCACCCTCCCCGTCCACATCGGCGAACTCCAGGCCCCCTGCCTCGGCACGAACCTCCAGTCCTGGGACCCGGCCGGTGAACCCCTCACCGGCGAGGTCGGCGAACTCGTCGTCACCCAGCCCATGCCCTCCATGCCGGTCCGCTTCTGGAACGACCCCGACGGCAGCCGCTACCACGACAGCTACTTCGACATGTACCCCGGCGTATGGCGGCACGGCGACTGGATCACGATCACCGACCGGGGCTCCGTCGTCATCCACGGCCGCTCCGACTCCACCCTGAACCGTCAGGGCGTCCGCATGGGCTCCGCCGACATCTACGAGGCCGTCGAGCGCCTGCCGGAGATCCGCGAATCCCTCGTCATCGGCCTGGAGGAGCCCGACGGCGGCTACTGGATGCCGCTGTTCGTCCACCTCGCCGAGGGCGCCACGCTCGACGACGCCCTGCGCGACAGCATCAAGCGGACCATCCGCGAGAACCTCTCCCCGCGCCACGTCCCCGACGAGGTCATCGAGGTCCCGGGCATTCCGCACACCCTCACCGGCAAGCGCATCGAGGTTCCGGTCAAACGCCTGCTCCAGGGAACGGCCCTGGCCAAGGCCGTCAACCCCGGCTCGATCGACAACCTGGAACTCCTCCACTTCTACGAGAAGCTGGCCCGCGACCGCCGCTGAAACCACCACTGTCAGTGCCCGTGGTTACGCTGAGTGAGCACAGTTGGACAGCGTACTGGGGGACATCATGGCGCAGACCAGGAATAAGCGGCCCACCACCCGGGGCCGGACCGGCACCACCCTGCGACGCACGCTGCGCCGCGAAGCACCACGCACCATCGGCCTGCTGGCCGACGAGCAGGACTTCGCGGCGATGCGGCGCTACCGCAGCTTCACCTTCGACGACCACGCCGTCTATCTGCAGCAGGTGGAGAGCCTGCTCAAGACCTTCGCCGCCCAGGGCACGCACACCACCGTCGCCCTCTTCGACCCCGAGGAGTACGCGCGGTACTGCACCGAGTCGGGCATCGCACCCGACACCCCGATGGGCCGCAGCAGGTTCACCGCGGAGATCGCCGCCTGCGGCGCCACCGTCGCCTACACCGGACAGCCACTCGACGCCCTGATCCCCCTGCTCGTCTCCCGGGCCGCCCGCCGCGCCACCTGGGAGTACGCCACCGTGCTCCTCGCCGGACTGGGGGACTGCGCCGACTGCGGCCAGGACATCGGCCGCGCGGCCTTCGACCGCGCCTCCCATCTGCTGCTCCGGCTGCTCGCGGCGGCCGGTCCCGGCACCCACCACCTGGTGTGCAGCACGCCCACCGACAACGAACAACTGCTGGCCGCGCTGCACACCGCCCGCGACACCACCGGCCCCGCCCAGCTCGACACGGCCGAGGGCGCCGAGTTCGTGACGGTCCTGGCCGTCGGCATCGGACTCGACCGCCACGGGGGAGTGGTCCTGCGGACCAGCACCCCGGACGGCCCCGACCGGGTCCACGGCTGGCGGCTCTCGGGCGGAGCCCTCCACCCGCTCACCGCCGGCGAGGTCTTCAGCGCCTACTGCACCGACGCCGAGACCGGCGAACCCGTCTCCCCCGAGCCCGGCGTGGAGTACTGCGCGGGATTCGACATCGGAGCCGACGAACCGGAGGCACACCGCTGAGACGACGGAAGGGGCTCCCCGCCACCATCGGCGGGAAGCCCCTTCCCCTCGCACCGGCCGCGGGACCCGCGGACCGGAACGGGCGGTCCTACTCGCCCGAGAGCACCGCCTGCGCGGCGACCCGCGCCTCCTCGGCGGAGTCCGCGGCGCGCGCGGCCGAAGCGGCCCGCTCGCACTGGGCGAGCGTGTACTTGGCCAGCGTCGCCCGCACATACGGGATGGACGCGGCGCCCATCGACAGCGACGTCACACCCAGCCCGGTCAGCACACAGGCGAGCAGCGGATCGGAGGCGGCCTCACCACACACACCACAGCTCTTGCCCTCGGCCCTGGCGGCCTCGGCGGAGAACGCGACCAGGTCCAGCAGCGCGGGCTGCCACGGGTCCTGGAGCCGGGAGACCGCGCCCACCTGACGGTCGGCGGCGAAGGTGTACTGCGCCAGGTCGTTGGTCCCGAGCGACAGGAACTCCACCTCCTTCAGCACCGAACGGGCCCGCAGGGCCGCCGACGGGATCTCGACCATGGCCCCGAACTTGGCCTGCAGCCCGGCCGCGCGGCACGCGTCCGCGAAGGCCTTCGCGTCGGCACGGTCGGCGACCATCGGCGCCATGACCTCCAGGTGCACCGGAAGCCCCTCGGCGGCCTTGGACAGCGCCGTCAGCTGCGTGCGCAGCACATCAGGGTGGTCCAGCAGGCTGCGCAGACCCCGCACGCCCAGCGCCGGGTTCGGCTCGTCGGCCGGGGTCAGGAACTCCAGCGGCTTGTCCGCACCGGCGTCCAGCACTCGCACCACGACCCGGCCCTCGGGGAATGCCTCCAGCACCGCTCGGTAGGCGGCGACCTGCTTCTCCTCGGACGGCGCCTGCTTGCTGTCGTCCAGGAACAGGAACTCGGTGCGGAACAGGCCGACGCCCTCCGCGCCCGCCTCGACCGCCGCCGGGACATCGCCGGGCCCGCCGACGTTGGCCAGCAGCGGCACCTTGTGCCCGTCGGAGGTCGCGCCCGGTCCCGTGGACGCGGACAGCGCCGCCTTGCGGGCAGCGGCGGACGCCTCCATCTCCGCGCGCTTCTCGGCGCTCGGCTCGATGAAGATCTCGCCGGTGCTGCCGTCCACGGCGACGACGGTGCCCTCGGCCAGCTCGCCGGCGCCGGGCAGCGCCACGACCGCGGGCACCCCGAGCGCGCGGGCCAGGATGGCGCTGTGGCTGGTGGGCCCGCCCTCCTCCGTGACGAAGCCGAGCACCAGCGCGGGGTCGAGCAGCGCGGTGTCGGCCGGAGCCAGGTCACGCGCGATCAGTACATAGGGCTCGTCGCTGTCGGGCACCCCGGGCATCGGCACCCCGAGCAGCCGGGCGACGATACGGTTCCGCACGTCGTCCAGGTCCGCGACCCGCCCGGCCAGGTACTCCCCGGCCCCGGCGAGCAGCGCCCGGTACGAGGCGAACGCGTCGTACACACCCCGCTCGGCGGTGCTCCCGACGGCGATGCGCCGGTCCACGTCCGCCATCAGCTCGGGGTCCTGGGCCATCATGGCCTGGGCCTCCAGCACGTGCTGGGCCTCGCCCCCGGCGAGGTTGCCGCGCGCGATCAGGTCGGCGGCCACGGCCTCCACGGCCTGCCGGGCCCGGCCCTGTTCGCGCTCGGCCTCCTCGGCGGGGATCTGCTTGGCCGGCGGTTCGAGCACAGCCGTGCCCATGTGCCGTACCTCGCCGATCGCCACACCGTGGCTGACGCCTACGCCTCGCAGCGTTGTCTGCATTTCACCCGTCTCCGGTCGTGCGGCGGCCCCTGCCCCCGCGATGGATATCCAGTCGGCTGTCACTGCGCCGAACGTGTCACTGCCAGGCGAACAGGGAGTCGCCGACCTTGAGCTCGCCGTCCTCGACGACGCCGGAGAGGGAGTCGGCGGTGGCCTCCAGGGCCACGACGGGGCAGATCGGGGACTTGCCGGCCTCCTCGACGGCCGCCGGGTCCCAGCGGACGACCGCCTGGCCGCGGGTGACGGTGTCCCCCTTGTTCACGAGCAGCTCGAAGCCCTCGCCGTTGAGCTGGACCGTGTCGATGCCGAGGTGGGTCAGGACTCCGTGTCCCTCACTGTCCACGACCACGAAGGCGTGCGGGTGGAGGGAGACGACGATGCCGTCGACGGGCGAGACGGCTTCGGAACGCTCGCGCACGGGGTCGATCGCGGTCCCGGGACCGACCATCGCTCCGGAGAAGACCGGGTCCGGTACGGCAGCGAGCCCGATGGCACGTCCGGCAAGAGGGGACGTCACAGTGGTCATGGGGGCCTCCCAGAGTGGAGCTTCGTTGGCGCCGCCGCGACTGGTGGAGGACGGCCTTACTGCTCAGCAGCGTAAGTCATAAGAAGTCCCGGTTCCGCCTGACTCATGGCGGTTCGAGGACCTAGGGGTGCACCGGAAACGATTTGCCTCGACTCCCGGCGCCCTGTACTGTCGTACTCCTGCCTGGCCCCAACGCGACTTTGAGTCGGGGGTCGGCGGCACCGATTGAGTCCAAACCCTAACCCGAAATCGGGCAGACGCATGTCTGCGGGGGGTTGGTCGGAGGGCCCGGAAGAGCCTGATACAGTCGGTCGAGCCGAAAGGGAAAGCGCGAAAGCAAATTCCTGAAAGGCAAAAGTAGAACCCGCTTCGACCGGGAATCGGACACGAAAGAGTCTGATAGAGTCAGAAACGCAAGACCGAAGGGAAGCGCCCAGAGGAAAGCCCGCAGGGGTGAGTACAAAGGAAGCGTCCGTTCCTTGAGAACTCAACAGCGTGCCAAAAGTCAACGCCAGATATGTTGATACCCCG